>NZ_JBRIQO010000009.1:0-313389 GCF_052983175.1 Streptosporangium sp. G12
GTGGTGCTCACCGACCGCGGCTGCGCCTCGGCGTGTGAGCACTTCAGCTCCGCGGTCAAGGACCTGCGCCTCGGACAACTGGCCGGCACCAGGACCGCCGGCGTCATCTCCGGCCCGGCGCAACCGTACCTGCTCGCCAACAACACCCTCCTGAGCTTCCCCACCAGGCACCACCTGGGCCCCGACCGCGAGGTGATCGACAAGATCGGCGTGCCGCCCGACCACTACCTACCCCTGACCCCCACCGACGCCGCCGCCGGACGCGACCCCGCCCTGGCCAAGGCCCTGGCCCTGCTGCACAAGTGAAGGGACCCCCATGAGAAGACTCCTGATCCTCGCCGTGGGAGTGACCGTCCTCGCCACATCCGCCTGCTCCGCCCCCGCGCCGCCCAGAGCCGATGCCCCGCAGGTCAGAACGCCCGGCCCCGCCACCCTGCCCGCCCCCACCGGCACCCACCCGGTCGGCACCACCGCCCTGCATCTGACCGACACCTCCCGCCCCGATCCCTGGGACCCCGACGCCGACGCCAGGCAGCTCAAGGTCACCCTGTGGTACCCGGCCAAGCGGCGCGACGGGCAGCGGGCGCCCTACATGACGGCCAAGGAAGCGGAACTCCTGCTGAAGGGCTCCGGGATCTCGACCGCGCCGTACGACACGCTGAGCAACACACGAACCAACGCCGTCAAGGACGCCGCCCCCTCCGGGCGCGGGCTCCCGCTGGTGGTGCTCTCCCCCGGCTTCACCAAACCGATGAGCACCCTCACCTCCCTGGCCGAGGACCTCGCCAGCCGCGGGTACGTCGTGGCCGGCATCGACCACACCCACGAGAGCTACGCCACCACCCTGTCCGACGGGCGGATCGCCGAATGCCTCGCCTGCGACAGCAACACCGACCCCGGCTTCGGCGCCGGGCTCGTCCAGGGCCGGGCCGCCGACGTCTCCTTCGTCCTCGACCAGTTGACCTCCGAATGGAAGCGTTCCTATCTGATCGACGGCGGAAGGATCGCGATGGTGGGCCAGTCGATCGGCGGGGCCGCCGCCCTGGCGACCATGGTGAAGGACCCCCGGGTGCGCGCCGGGATCGACATGGACGGCACCGGCTATGCCCGTATCCCCAGAAGCGGCCTCTCCCGGCCGTTCATGTTCCTGGGTTCGCGAGAGCATGTCCCGGGCGGCCGCGACACCTCCTGGGACCGCGACTGGAAGCTGCTGACCGGATGGAAGCGCTGGCTCGTGCTGTCGGACGCCGAACACCAGTCCTTCACCGACATCCCGCTGGTGGCGGACGTCCTCGGCCTCGAACCCCTCCCCGGCATGCTGCCAGCGGCCCGTGGCGCGGAGCTCACCCGCACCTACGTGGCGGCCTTCCTCGACCGGCACCTGAAATCACAGCGGCAGCCCCTCCTGGAGGGGCCGTCGTCACGCTACCCGGAGGTCACGTTCTGCCCCGCGACCTGCGGCCGATCCTGAGACCCCGCATCTCCTGGAACCGTCGGAAGGTGTCGAAGGCCACCGGAGGGACCGGAGGGATGAGAGTGGCGGCCATCAGCGCACGGAGAAACGGCGGGTTGTCGGATGCCATATCGCGAAGGCACATCCTTGCCATCATCGGTGGCACGGGGTGGCACCCCTGGAACGCAGAAGGACCCGCGTTTCCGCGGGTCCCAGCGCATCTCGCGATGCCGATCGAGTGTGCCCCCTGCAAGATTCGAACTTGCGCTCCCGGCTCCGGAGGCCGCACAAGATCCCGGCTTTGACCTGGGCATACACTCCGCGTGGGCTTGAGCTATGCGTCCATGGTGCGAACGCAACCACGTCCGTTCTCATTGAACTGTGTCCACTTACACCTGCTATCGGGTTGCAGATGTGGTGTGACTAGGCGAATTCCCGGCGCAGTTGGCCGTGATCTCTGCGAACACGATGTGCCGACCCGCGACTTCCTGATGCGCCCAAACCCGGATCCACGACCTGAACGCAGGATGGAGGAGGGTGTTCCAAGCGATCAAGAATGAGGTCGCCTCGATCATTGTTAGGTCCGCACCCATGTCGTCCGATATCAGCACGTCACGGTCGCCGCGCTGGCCCCATCTTTCCCATCAAGCCTGTCCCCCACCTGTCGTAGACGCGGATGGGATAAGGGCGTCATTCTTGTAGCTATGGACGTCATCAGGAGGGCACAGACAAGAAGGCAGTTATGACGACATTGGCGAGTGTGCGCCTACAAGTTCATCTTCAGGACTGACGCACGCATACAGCTGGGCAGGCGGATCGATTTAAATCCCTAGTGATGGTCAGCGACCCACTCTGCATAGATCAGAGGGGTGACGACATGAAGGGATACGCAAGCCATGACCAAACCCACGCGACCTGCCACGTCTGACGGTTCAAATAGCCCGGCATCGAAATCCGCATCCAGCAAAGAGATCTGCGTCGCCTTAGCCCTGAGCTGCCTCACGCTGGTCGGTGTGGGCTGGCTCTCGCTCGCGGCAGGAAAATCGGCACCAGAAGCATTACTCAACGCCTTGGCTGGATTCACCTCGGCTTTGTATCTATTCGACCAGTATGTTGCGAGAAAGTGACTCGATCGGAGTGCGTGGGTCGAGCGATGAATCACTTCGTGACGACGAGCATGACTACGCACATGACCATGGACAGCCCACCCGCCCGATGATTAGATCGATTGAGACAGTGAGGTGCGCATGACTCAGGGACCGCGCTCGCGACCCCGGATTGGCTGGCAGCCAGAAAGACTACGTCAGGCGAGGGAGCAATACGGCCTATCCCTTGCCAAGGCATGCCGTCAGATGCACGATGCCGCTCGGCAGATGGGTCTGGCCGAGCCAGGGATCACGTCTGCGATGATCTGGAAGCACGAGACCGGAAGGGTTTATCCTAGTCAGCATTACCAAGATCTCTACTGTGCGACGTATGGAATGTCCGAGTCAGCTCTCGGATTCAGGCTACCGATGCCTCGTGACGCCACCGACCGAGAAGGTGAGCCGACCAACCCTGAGGTCTTGACCTGCGCGCCGTATACTGCCCCGCCCGAACCACCACTTGATCAGGACATCGAGAGGAGGATAAGCATGGCACTCCAAAGAGCGATCCGATTCAGCGCCTACGCGGGCACATCCACAGCTGGGGCAGAAGTGCTGGCTCAGATACACGACGAAACTCGCCGTATAGCGGATGCCTACACGCGCGAATCTACGATTACGATTATCGGCGATCTAGTAGAGTTGCAAGGTGTCACCTTCTCACTGATCGAGAGCAACGCTAATCCGCAACAGAAGCGAGACCTCTACCTCTACGCCGGAATAGTTTCCGGACTGCTCGCCGAAGCGAACGAGGACCTAGGCAAGTTCCACGCGTCGCGCATCCATGGACGGACCGCCTTCCTCTGCGCGGAGAACGCGAGCCATGACTCGCTTCGAGCATGGGCTCTGTTCCAGCAGATGAGCACGGCATATTGGGGGGGGTCGCCACAGGAAGCGATACGTCATGCGCGGGTGTCGGCCGATCTGGCATCACGTGTCGCGGGTTCGGGCGGCGCGCGCGTCCACGCGCTGGAAGCACGAGCGTGGGCGGCGCTGGGAAATTCCGTCGCCGCGCAGGCCGCTCTCAATCGGGCTACTGAAGCCCGCGATCGCGCCGCGATCGACGATATCGATGAAATCGGCGGGCATGTCGCTTATCCCCTCGCGCGGCAGTTGTATCACACCGCGAACGCCCTGACATGGATGTCGGGCCATGCGGAGCAGGCCGAACAGAGCGCTCTTGAAGCACTTCAGGTCTACAGTTCAGCGCCGGCGGCCGAGCGCTCCTATATTCCGGAGGCCGCCTGTCAAGTTGATCTGGCAATTGCCCGCGTTGGTCTGCGCGAGATAGAAGGGGCGCGAGATGCGCTCCAACCCGTATTCGATCTTCCGCCGGCTCGGCGTGCGGAAGCAATCCGGACGTCGCTGCAGCGTCTGCATGGCATGCTAAGGCGGCCAGAGTTCGACAACACGAGCATCGCACGTGACCTCCTCTTGGAGATTGACGAGTTCTGTCAATTCACGATGCGCACTGGTATCGTCTGAGTGTCGCTTGGTCGTCAACTAGCCGGGGTATATAAGCCTGTTGAGCATTCGCCTGGCTGGGTGATTGCGAACGGAGCGACACATCGGGCGTCTCATGGTGCGGAGGGGAAAAATCATGACGGTCCTTGGGCACGGGTCCGTACCAGCGGGCACGACCCTCCTGGACTGCACGCTTCGTGACGGTAACTACCAGGTCAAGGGCGGATTCACGCAAGAACAGACCTGTCGTATATTTAGTGCGCTCCAGGCAGCCGGAATATCGTTCATTGAGGTTGGCCATGGATTGGGCATGGGGTCGGGAAGACCATCCGATAGCCCTGAGGGTGTGTCTGACGAGAGTTACATGCGGGCGGCCGCCTCAGTGGCGAAACGCGCATCGTGGGGGATGTTTTTCCAGCCCAGCTTCTCTTCGGCCGCCGATGTGAGGTTGGCCGCGGATTATGGGATGGGCTTCATCCGGATCGGTGTCAACGTCACGGAAACCGATGTCGCGACGTCGGCGATCAGTTGTGCGAAGGATCTCGGGCTGCTCACCTTCGTGAATCTGATGAAGTCTTATGTG
This sequence comes from Streptosporangium sp. G12, assembly GCF_052983175.1. Taxonomy (NCBI): domain Bacteria; kingdom Bacillati; phylum Actinomycetota; class Actinomycetes; order Streptosporangiales; family Streptosporangiaceae; genus Streptosporangium; species Streptosporangium sp. G12. Next base: position 4,646 of record NZ_JBRIQO010000009.1, read on the forward strand.
CTGTCGGCGGAGGAACTGGCCGAAAGGGCGGCCCAATGCCGAGCATCCGGCGCTGACGCCATCTATCTGGTGGATTCAGCCGGCGGCATGCTGCCACACGATGTTATGGCATATGTGGCGGCCCTCCGATCACGACTCGACTGCCGGATCGGCTTCCACGCGCACAACAACCTTGGCCTCGCGAATGCCAACTGCCTGGCCGCATGGCAAGTCGGTGCCTCATTCATCGACGTAACTTTGCGCGGCGTGGGCCGGGCGAGTGGCAACGCCATCGCGGAACAGGTCGTCGCGATAATGTGCCGGCTCGGGGCGGACCCGCTGCCAGATCTGAGCATGCTGGTCAATGCGGCAGCGGACCTGTTGGATCCCATCGTCACGATGCTCCCTGGGCGCTATGACGCTGTCAGCGGATTCGCGCAGTTTCATTCGTCAAACTTGACGAAGGTGATTCAGTACGCGCACTCAACTGAAGTTGATCCCATCGCCCTTATCGTCGCCATTGCCGAACGCGACAAGATCGACGTCTCCGATGAGCTTCTCGCTGCTGTGGGCTCGCGTCTGGCAGCGGGTGAGTCGGCCAGCGGCTAGCGATCTTTGGTCGTGGGCTTCTGGATGTTTGTGTCAAGTTTTAATGAGGCCCAAGGAAGTCGAGCGTGAGCGACGTAGTCGTCCACGTGGGCGGGTGATGGTCAGTTCAGCTAGAAGTGGCTGACGGTAGATGAGGTTTGCACAGAGCTTCGCATCTCCCGACGAACCGGGGAAAGATGGCGTGCCAGCGGTTTAGGGCCCAGGTCGGCGCAGCTTGGCGACCACGGACCGGTCCGCATCCGTCGTGAGTGGCTGGACAAATGGATCGACGCCTGTACGCGAGCCGCATAGAGTGCGCGAAAAGGGCGAGACTTGCGCCTCGCCCCATCCGCGTTCACGCGTTCAGGTAGTGGAATCCAGGTTTCGGGTGCATCAGGAAGTCGTGGTGCGAGATGTTCCAGGCGTAGGCGCCGGCCATCCCGAACGCGATGACGTCCCCCGCAGCCACCTGCTCGACGGGGATTTGCCGGGCGAAGACGTCCTTTGGTGTACAGAGCTAGCCGACGCCGTGGGCTGACTACGGCCCCGCTGGTCTGAGCGCGATGAAGCTGGGCGTGATCTTGCGTGAGTACGAGATTCGTTCGGCCAACATCCGCTTCCTGGACGGCACCCAGGCCAAGGGGTACCAGCGCACCGATTTCCTCGACGCCTGGGCGCGCTACTGCCCCTTGCCGAGCCCTCCCGACGCCCCGCGGGGCAGCGAGATCCCGCTGTTTGAGGGGGGCGGCCGTCCCAGCCGTCCCAGCCTCGTCATCGCAGGTCAGCGCGGGACGGCTTCTGTTCGTGGGACGGCTTAGCCGTCCCAGCAAAAAAGCCGTCCCAGCCTGACCAGCACAAATGAGGCTGGGACGGCTACCCCCCAAACCGTGCCCGCCCCAACGGCAAGCCGTCCAACACAGCCACCGAAGACTTCACACCTCACCGATCACAACGCCCGAAAGGCAACCACGACCATGGCGACGCGAGCCAAGAGCATGCTCACCATCGCAGAGGTTCTTGACGAGATCGACGTGCCCAGATCCACCTTCTACCGCTGGTTGCACACCGGCCGTGGCCCGAAGTCCCTCAAGCTCCCGAACGGCAAGCGCAAGATCCGGCGTGCCGACCTGGACACCTGGCTCAGCACTTTCGAGAGCACCGCGGCGTAAGGAAGGGCATTCATGTTGACCCATGACGTGGTGGTGTGGAGCATCCGCAACCGGAAGGGGCGCGCCAAGCCCTGCCAGCTTCGATGGAAGGTCGGTACAGAGCCGAAGTCCAAGGCGTTCTTGACCAAGGCACTGGCCGATAGCTTCCGTGCCGACCTGCTCAACGCCGCGAAGAAGGGGGAACTGTTTGACACCGAGACCGGCCTGCCCGCCTTCATGCTGGCGCCGGAAGTCGAAGAGCCGCCTATGAGCTGGTACGACTTCGCCGCCAAGTACACCGCCATGCGCTGGCCCGGCGCCGCGGCGAAGACTCGCGAGAGCATCGTGGACAGCTTGACCGTGGCCACGCTCGCGATGCTCGACGGCGAGGCGCTCGACCTGCCTCGTAAAGAGATCCGCGCCGCCATGCAATGGGCGCTGATTCCCCGCGAGGAGAGCAAGGCGACGCCCGTTGAGCTGGTATCGACCGTGCGGATTCTCCAGAAGTCCACGCTCCCCCTCGCTGACATGGCCAGCCCCATCGTTGCGCGCCGCGTGAGTGAGGCTCTCGACCTCACCCTGGACCAGCGAGCTGCCGCCGCCGACACCACGGCCCGCCGTCGCCGGGGGTTGAACACGGCGCTGGAGTACGGCATTGACCTCGACGAACTCAAGGAGAATCCACTCAAGCGGATCAAGCAAAAGAAGATCGCCAAGGATGATGCCGTAGACAGGCGCGCCGTCGTCAACCCCGAGCAGGCGCGGGAACTGCTCGCCGCTGTGTCCTATGTCGGGAGTTGGCACCGTGCCCGAGGGCGCCGGCTGGTGGCCTTCTATGCCACGCTCTACTTCGCGGGTGTCCGACCTGCCGAGGCCGTAGGGCTACGGCATGCGGCCCTGTCCACCTGGCTCAACGCGGGGGTGGACGCCACCGAGGTAGCCGCCCGCGCGGGCAACAGTGTGGAAGTCCTCCTCAAGCGCTACGCCAAGTGTCTGGATGGCCGCCAAGATCAGAACAACCGCCGCATAGACGCCGTGCTGACCCCGTGAGATCTGGTCCACAGCTGGTCCACAACCAGTGAGCGCCAATGAGAACGGGCGGGACTCCGTGAGACTGGAGTCCCGCCCGTTTCGGCGTTCTACCTGCAGGTCAGCTCATATTCGGGCTGGCCTGGCTTGTGTGCCCCCTGCAAGATTCGAACTTGCGCTCCCGGCTCCGGAGGCCGGTGCTCTATCCCCTGAGCTAAGGGGGCCAACGCGTGATTACATTACCAGCATCCTGAGGGAAACCGACACTCGGTTAGGGAAGCGAGTGATCTCCGGAGCGTGCCCGGGGACGGGGAGAGAGCCGAGGGTGAGAGGTCATCGGGACAGCCGGGCGTTGGCGGGAGGGCGCGAGGCCGCGCCACGCGGGACGGGGCGCCGCCGGACGGGGTCGAGACGGCGCCAGGTGAGGCTGTCAGCACGGGCAAGGCGGGTCACGAGGGGTGGGGGCAGCGAGGACAGGGCGGGCCGGCAAGGACAGGGCGAATCAGCGCGGGGTAGGACGGACGGCGCCTCGGTAGCGGGAGAGATAGTAGGGCGAGGCGGCGAAGTCGGCCGTCCTGACGATGTCGCCGGTCTTGGGGGCATGGACCATGACACCGTCTTTGACGTAGACGCCCACGTGGGTGGGGTCTCCGCTGCCTCCGCCGAAGAAGACGAGATCTCCCGGACGCAGCCGGGAGAAGGGCACCCGGCTGCCCTGCCTGAACTGGGTGCCGGTGTAGTGGGTGAGCCTGGCCCCCGCCTTGGCCCAGGCGTGCAGGGCGAGCCCCGAACAGTCGAAGCCCCCACCGGTCGGGCCCGCGCTCGAGCCGCCGCCCCATACGTATGGCCTGCCGACCTGGCGGAGTGCCGCGGCGGCCGCGATCCGGCCCCGCAGGACCAGGGCGCCTTCGCGCGAGGGCACCGCCCTCCCTCGTGAGGGTGCCGACCGCCCACCGGGGAGGGGCTTCCCCGGAGAGGACGCCGCCCCTCGGCTGGAGCGCGCTTTCCGCCCCTCAGAGGGACGCTGCGGCCGCTTGGCGCCCGCCTGTGAGGACACCGGCCCGGAGGAGGCCGGGAGATCTCTCGGTTCCGCTGAAGAGGACGCGCCGGCCCACACACCCGGGGTGTCCGAGGGCTCCACCGGCCCTCCCGGTTCCGGACCGGAAGAGTCGAACGCCCACCCGGCACCCGCTCCCGGAAGCCCCGGCGGCCGTTCACCGACCGGAGCCGGGGCCAAGACGGGGGCCGGGGCCGAGAAGGAGCCTTGCGAGGACATCGATCGGCCGCCGCCCGCGTCCGGAGAGAACGGGGACCGTGGCTCGCAGGCGGCGGCGAGCGCGGCGTGGATCTCTTCCGGCAGCCAGTGGGGAGTGCCGTCCGGCGGGGCTGCCGGGGAGAGGGAGAGGAGGCGGTCCCAGGCGTCGCAGGCTTCCGGGGAGAGGCGGGGCACGGGGAACGGGGAGCTTCCCGCGAGGGCCGCCGAGAGGATGGTGACGGTGACGAGTGCCGTGATCACGCACGCCCTCCTTGGGCTCGATGAAGGATCGAGGCCTCAGGATCGGCGGGAGGAGGTGATCACCAATGAGCCGAACAGGGTTCTGTGAATAACCCCGTGGAACGACACCTCCCTGTGGACAACCGCGAGTACCCACGTCCAGCGGGGGACCGTCCCGCACCCGCACAGGCTCGTCCCATGGAACAACCTGTTGTTCAGGTCATGATTGCCGCCGAGATGCGCGTCAACTATGGTTGACGCATGGACGACAGGCGGCCGGCAGACTCGTACGGTGACGAAAAACTCGCGGCGCGGCTCCGTGAGCTCGTGGGTGACCGGCACCCTGTGATCGCGGTCGCGACGGTCTCGCCCAAGGGAACGACGGCGGCGAGTGCGGGCGCGCCCCTGAGCGCGGATTTCGAGATCGGCTCGATCTCGAAGGGGGTGACGGGCCTGCTCTACGCCGACGCGCTCGCGCGCGGAGAGATCCGTACGACGTCGACCCTCGGCGAGTTCCTACGGCTCGACGGGACACCGGCGGCGGGGGTGACACTGGCATCGGTCAGCACGCACCGTTCGGGGCTGCCGGGGCTGCCCAGGGCGGCGGAACCGTGGCGACGGACCCTCGCGCTGTGGCGGCACGGGACGAATCCCTACGGTGAGAACCTCGAACAGCTCCTCGCCCAGGCCCAGGGAGTGAAAATCGGAAGGCCACGGGCCCGATACTCCAACTTCGGGTTCGAATTGCTCGGCCACGCGATCGCGCACGCGGCCGGGACGAACTACCGCGATCTCGTCCACGAGCGGGTCGCCGAGCCTTTGGGGCTCGGCGTGTTCTACACGCCTTCAAGCCCGGACGAGCTGCTGCCCGGCGCGGTCATCGGCAGGAGCAGGTCGGGACGGGTACGGCAGCCGTGGACAGGTGAGGCGCTTGGACCGGCGGGTGGCATCCGGGCGTCGATCGAGGACATGGCGCGCCTGACGTCCGCCCTGCTCGACGGCACGGCCCCCGGTGTCGCGGCTCTCGACCCCGTGGCGAACCTCTCCGGGCCGGCGGTGCGCATCGGCGCCGCGTGGATCACCGTCGAAGTGAAGAAGCGTCCCATCACCTGGCACAACGGTGGCACCGGCGGGTTCCGTACGTGGCTCGGAATCGACCGTGCGGCGGGCACCGGTGTGATCGTCATGTCCGCGACCTCGGTCTCGGTGGACCGCCACGGGTTCGCCCTGCTGGCGCGGCTCACCGGGGAGGAAGGCCGATGATCACCGGGCACCGCCCGCCACGGCCGGTGTCCGGGACCTCCCGCCTCCCTCGCCTTTTCGCCCCTCCGGCCCTCTCCGACCGCCTTCCCACCTCTCCCGCGACGTGTCCGCCGCACCCAGAGTTCTCGGGGAAAAAGCGGGAAACACCTGTCGCCTGTGGATAGCTGTGCGTACACATCCTCGGAAACCCGCGCGGTGGCGAGGGAGAGGAGTTAGCCTCACGCCGTGGGAGAGGTTCTGGGCAGGGTCTTGGTAGTGGATGACGACGACGTCATCCGGCAGCTCATCGCGGTCAACCTGACCCTGGAGGGGTTCCAGGTGGATACGGCCTCCGACGGGCAGGATTGCCTGGACCGGGTGCTGGACGTGATGCCCGACGTCATCACGCTGGACGTCATGATGCCCAGACTGGACGGCTGGATGACCGCCACCAGGCTGCGCAACGACGAGGGGACCAGCCATATCAAGGTGGTCCTGATCACCGCGCGGGCGCAGGAGGACGACAAGCGGCGCGGCTTGGGAATCGGGGTCGACGCCTACCTCACGAAACCCTTCGACCCGGCGGAGCTGATCCAGGTCGTCCGCGAGCTGGCCCTGACCGCGCGCAGCGGCCAGGGCAAGGCCTGACCTTACGGGGCATGTCGTCGCGGGCCGCGTCATCGGCCGGCCCTTACGAAGCCATGCCGGCCGGCCTTCACGAGGCCACGCCGACCGGCCCTCACAAGGCCACGTGATCCACGGGGTCCACGCGATCCACGCGGGTCAGAGCAGGCCGTCCCGGTGGGCCACGGCGGCCGCCTGGGTGCGGGAGGAGACGCCCAGCTTGCCCAGGATGTTGGAGACGTGCACGCTCACCGTCTTCTGCGCGATGAACAACCGCTCGCCGATCTCGCGGTTGGGCAGGCCCTCGGCCACCAGGGCGAGCACCTCCCGCTCACGGGAGGTGAGCACGGTCGGCGGCGCGGAGGTGAAGCGCGCCCTGCGGCCCAGCTCCGCCAGAGCCGCGCCGAGCGGCCGGGCGCCCAGTGACTCGGCGGCCTCGACGGCGAGCTTCCATTCCTTCAGGGCGGCGGCACGGTCGCCCTCGACGAGCAGCGCCTCCGCCAGCCGCCACCGTGAGCGCGCGACCTCGTAGACGAATCCGAAGTCGAAGGCCTCGACCACCGCGCGCCACGCCGCGACGGCGGGACGGCCGTGCGCGCGGTGCCATTCGGCCTCGGCCCTGGCCAGCCAGGCCAGTCCCTCGGGGCCGAGCGGGCCGCGCCGCACGGAGCCGGGGCCGACGGCGGCGGGCACCCTGGCCCGCTCCAGGAAGGCGTCGGCCTCCTCCGTGCGTCCCAGGTCCGTCAGCGCCCACAGGGCGGTGCTGCTGAGCCGGATCACGGCGGGGTCGTTGGGAAGGACGACGTCGAGCCCCGCGCGGGCGTGTTCGAGCGCCGCCTCCGGGTCGCCGCGCCACAGGGCGTGCTCGGCGGCCAGGCCACGGCTCATGGTGGTGACCGTCACCTCATCGGGCCAGAAGGACTCCAGCCACGACAGGCGGTCCTCGACGACGGGAAGGCCCCTGGCCACCTCGACGAAGAGCGCGAAGGACGACAGGAGCGCCTCCGGCGGGGTGCCGACGCGGACGGCGAACCCGGAGGCGACCTTCTCCGCCAGGTCCCACTCCCCCGCGACGTAGTGGATCAGAAGGCGAAGAAAGCGCAGGTCGGTGCCGTAGGTGCTCCAGTTGAGGCCGCTCTCGCGTGCGAGCCGCAGCCCCCGGTCGGTGGTGGTCGCCGCCTCGGCGAGGTCGCCGCTCTCGTACTGGACCCGGGCGTAGGTGAACATGGCCCGCAGGTCGATGGCGAGGTTGCCCGAGCTCTCGGCGCTCGCGCAGGCGAGCAGTTCCTTGGCCCGGGAGATGTCGTCGGCGAGCGCGGCGAGGGCCGCGAGGGTGATCAGCGCGCTGGTCTCCGCGTCGGCGGCGCCGCTCGCGCGAGCCGTCTCCAGGGCGCGGCGGGCCAGGGCCTCGACCTCGTCGTGCCGCTCGGTCCAGTAGAGCGAGCGGGCGTAGGTCGCGAGCGCACGGGCGAGCACCGGCCCCTCCGGCGCCGCCTCGACGGCCGCGTACGCGGCGGCGATCGAGCCCTCGACGTCCTCGGTGTCGATGAGGTAGTACGACAGCCGCTCGTTGATCTCGGCGGAGGGCGGGAGGCGCCGGAGCTGGGAGATCGCCCGGTGGTTGTCGCCGCTGTCGGCCGCCGCGGCGGCGCTGCGCGCGGCGAGGGCGACGTGGTCGATCCCGGCCAGCCGCTCGGCGTCGGGAACCCGGTCCCAGAGCCCGAGCGCCCGGTCGAAGTGGCGGTGCGCCTCGGCGGGAGCCCCCAGCCGCTCGGCCCTCCGCCCGGCCTCCACGGACGCGGCCAGCGCCCCCGGCAGGTCGTGACCGGCCAGGTAGTGGTGGGCGAGCTCGGCCGCCGACCCCCCTCGGGCGGTCAGCAGGCGGGCGAACTCGGCGTGCATCCTGGTCCGCTCGCCGGGCAGCAGGTCGTTGTAGACGACCTCCTGGAGAAGCGCGTGCCGGAAGGCGTAGCCGTACTCCCCGTCGGGGCGGAGCAGGCCGCGCGAGACGATCTCCCGCATGCCCTCCTCGAAGGCCAGGTCGTCGAGGCCGGAGGCCTGCTGGAGCAGGTCGTGGTCGGCTCGGCGGCCCGCTACGGCCGCGCCGCCGAGCACTCGCTGCGCGGGGTCGGAGAGCAGCTCCGCCCGGGAGAGCAGCAGGCCGGCCAGGCCGTCGGGCATCGAGGAGCCCTTGGAGGCGGCCTCCAGCAACTCCTGGGCGTAGAAGGGATTGCCCTCGGCCCGGTCGACGACCTTCCGCATCACCCCGGCGTCGGTGCCGCCGAGCGCGGCCAGGTAGTCGGTCATCTCGTGGCGGTCGAGAGGCTCCAGCTCCACCGGCGTCACCGAGGGGAGGCGCTTGAGCTCGGCGAGGACCCGGCGCAGCGGGTGACGGCGGTGGAGGTCGTCGGTGCGGTAGGTGCCGACGAGGCAGACGCGCTCGGTCTGCAGCATCCGGCTGAGGAAGACCAGCAGGTCGCGGGTGGACTGGTCGGCCCAGTGCAGGTCCTCGAGGACGAGCAGCACGGGCCGCGTGGACAGGAAGCCGAGCACCGAGCCGAAGAGCTGCTGCTGCGTCAGGCCCGACGTGCTATCCCTGCCGGAGTCGGTGCCGCCGGGCAACAGCCTGCCGAGGACCGGCCGCGCGTCGATCGCCGCGCGCAGCTCCCCGCGCGCCGAACGCAGGGCGTCGGCGAGCGGGAGGTAGGGGAGGGCGTCGCCGAGTTCGGCGCACTGGCCGATGAGCACGGCGAATCCGGCGGCCTCGGCACGCTCGGCCAGCTCGGTGATCAGACGGGTCTTGCCGATGCCCGCGTCACCTCCCACGAGGGCCACCCCCGCCTGCCCCGTGGCCGCGGTGTCGAGCACGGCGGTGAGGCGATCGAGCTCGACCGACCGCCCGATCAGAACACCCCGCGTGCTTTGCCACCCCACGTCGGCGAGTATCGCACGCGGTACCGACGGAATCGACATTCCGGCTGCGGGGCCCATTGGACCCCGGCAGGGGACGAACATGGACCGATTGGTACACCAAAGGGTCCGGGCATTGGCCCTGACGGCGAGGACCGGGACGACCTTAGGGTCGGGGCATGATCTCGCCGTCCACATTACTGATCTTCTCGCTCGCCTCGCTGGCCCTGGTCCTGGTACCGGGCCCGAACCACATCTACATCATCACCCGCGCCGTCTCCCAGGGCCGGGCCGCCGGTGTGGCGAGCGCGTTCGGCGTCGAGGTGGGCACGCTGGTGCACATCGCCGCGGCGGCGGCCGGTCTCTCGTACGTGATCGCGCGGTCGGCGACCCTGTTCAACGTGATCAAGTGGGCGGGCGTGGCCTACCTGGTCTACCTGGGCGTCCGGGCGCTGACGAGCAGGCAGGAGTTCGCGAGCCGGGAGGCCGCACCGCAGCCGCTTCGGGCGATCTTCCTCGAGGGGGTGGTCGTCAACGTGCTCAACCCCAAGGTGATCCTCTTCTTCCTCGCGTTCCTGCCCCAGTTCGTGGAGCCCGAGGCGGGCGCGGTGCCGCTGCAGATCGCCGTCCTGGGGGGAACCCTGCTGTTCCTGGGCCTGCTCTCCGACATGATCTACGCCATGGCGGCGGGCGCCGTCGGCGGGCGGCTGAGGACCAGGGCACCGCTGATCGGCCAGTTGAGCGGGGTCGTCTACCTGGGTCTCGGCGTCGCGACCGCGCTCTCCGGCCGCTCCGTCTGAACGCCGGGACGGCGTCAGGCGGAGAGCGCGCCCGGGATGCGGTCCAGGATCGGGTAGGGCATGAGCCCGTACGCGTAGAAGTCGACCGCGTCGGCTCCCGAGGCCCGCACGGCGCGGACCTTGGCGGCGAGGCGGTCGGCCGAGTCGGTGTCCGGCAGGCCCGGCCGCAGGACGACCCGCAGCTCCTTGTCCTTGCCCGTCGAGCGGCGGTAGGCGACCACGTCGTCGGCCACCCTGGCCGCGTCGCGGGCGTAGGCGAGCACGCCGAGCGAGGGCACCAGGTCGCCGAGGGCGACCAGGTCGACGCCGAGCTGCCAGGAGTCGTGCGCGGCGAGCCCGGGTGAGGGCAGGCCGTCGGTGTAGCCCTTGACGGCGCCGGTGGCGTCGAGGAAGACGAGGCGCGAGCCCTCGGCGGTGACGGCGGTGGAGACCTCGGAGACCAGCGAGGTCACCACCTCGGAACGGGCCCGCGCGTAGGCGACCACCTCGGGCCCCGCGTACGCGGTCAGCGCGGCGCGGGTCACCTCGCCCTGGGCGGGAGGGTCGCCGTCGAACACGGCGCCCACGATCCTGGAGCACTCCTCGCGCGCCACCTCCGCGTTGACGCCCAGGTCGGCGGCGCGGCGCATGCAGAAGCCGCAGAAGCACAGGCCGAGCAGGAACGCGTCCATCGGCCCGAGCGGGACGAAGCTGCGCTCGTGGTGGTAGCCGTGGCCGAAGGTGCCGAAGTGCAGCGCCTCGGCCACCACGCTGTCGACGCCCTGCCTGGCCACCGCCCGCCCCATCGCGACCGCGTACAGGCGCACGTCGGGGTGGGAGGGGCACAGGTCGGCGGGCGAGCCGCGGTCGCCGAAGCAGTTGCGTACGGTCACGTCCGGGTCGGCCAGACCGAGCGTGGTGTTCTGCAGGAAGACGGTCCAGCCGTGCAGCGCGAGCCCGCGCTCGGCGGTGGCCCGGCGCAGAGCGGCCAGCGGCTCGTCCCCGGCCCCGTCCTGGACGGGCGGGACCAGCCGCAGCCCGCCGAACAGGTCGGCGGGCGGCGTGAAGTGCGCGCCGTCCCTGCGGAGCGTCACCCGGGAACGGCCGTGCGGGGTGACGTCACGGGCACGGTGGTAGGCCGCGGCCACGGTCACGCCCGTCACGCCGTATCCGGTGATCCGGTCGAGGACCGCGTCGAGGCCCTCCCCGCGCACGTCCTCGACGTAGACGTATAGCGAGCTGTCCAAGCCACCGCCCTCCCACGAAGTCGGTCAGACTCTAACGCGGCTTGTAGGCCACGAAGTCGATCTCGACGAGGATGTCCATCAGGTCGGAGCCGACGGTCGTGCGGACCGGGTACGGGCGGGTGAAATACGACTTGTACACCTCGTTGTAGGCGGCGAAGTCACGCTTGAGGTGCTCCAGGTGCACGGTCGACTTCACCACGTCGTCGAAGCCGAGCCCGTGCGCCGCGAGGATCGCGCCGAGGTTGCGCATCACCTGGTGGGTCTGCTCGGCCACGTCGGTCCCGACGACCTCGCCGGTCTCGGGGCTGAGCGGCCCCATGCCCGAGGTGTAGACGAAGTCGCCGACCACGAGGCCCTGCGAGTACGCCCCGACGGGCGCCGCGCCCTCGTCGGTCCTCAGCTCCTGCTTGTCGCTCATCTCAGCATTCCTCACAACGGAAACACGACATTAGAAAAAGGTGTTTATCAGATCGACGACGACGTACTCCTCGTCGACCACCGGCATGGTCCGCCACTTGTCGAAGGCGGTGCACGGGTGGGAGATGCCGAACGACACCAGGTCCCCCGGTTTCACCGGCGAGCCCGGCGCCAGCCTCAGGACGGTGTGCTGGTCCTGGACCTTGAGCACCGTCGCGTCCGCGACGGCTCCGCGCGGGATCGGCGGCCCCTCGTCGAAGGGGGCGTCGCGCTTGCCGAACCCGACCACGGCCAGACCGGGCTCGGGGACGCTCAGCACGTGCGCCCAGATCTCCAGCGCCGCGCGCAGCTCCCCGTCGATCCGGGTGTACGGGGTGCGCTCGCGGTAGTAGCCGTCGTCGTGGGAGACGTAGGCGCCGCTGCGCAGCATCACCCTGGCCTGGCAGGCGGCGAGCTCGCGGCCGATCACGTCGAACCACTGGCTGCCGCCCACCGACAGGATCGGGTCGCGCACCCGCAGGTGCTCCAGTGCCTCCAGCAGCCGGTGCAGGTAGGCCCGCACCTCCTCCGCCGAGCCCAGCGACCCCTCGTACCCGGCGACGCCCGCCGGCTCCACCCCCTCGGCCGCCTGCGCCGCCGAGGCGACCTCCAGCAGCTGGGCGAGGGTACGGCAGCCGCCCCGCCCGCCCTCGTGGCCGAGCTCGGCCAGCACGCGGAACGGCCTGGCCCCGGCGTGCCGGGAGAGCGCCTCGACCCCGGCCACCGAGTCGACGAAGCAGAGGAACTCGAACGCGGGATCCTCGGCCAGCTGGGCGGCGAGGGCGGACAGCCCGGCCGGGTCGAAGACCTGGTTGGCGAGGACGATCCGGGAGACACCGAACTCGCGCAGGGTGAGCGCCTGGCTGGGGGTGGCGACCGTGAGCCCCCACGCGCCCGCGTCGAGCTGCGCCCCGACCAGTTCGGGCGACATGGTGGTCTTGGCGTGCGGGGCGAAGGTGAGCCCGTACTCCCGGGTGAAGGCCGCGAGGGTCGCGATGTTGTGCTCCAGCGCGGCGCGGTGGGCCACCATCACGGGGAAGGTGAACGCCCCGCCGAACAGCGAGGCCCCCAGCGCCGCCCCGGGATCCACGATCCCCTTCACGTCCCGTCCCCCCTCTGGTCGCCTCGGCGGGTCCGCCGGCTCGCCGGCCGCCGGATCCGGGCGTGGGAGATCGCGTCCCCGCCGGCCGCCCTGAGGACCCTATCCTCACGATCCTCACGGCGCCCTCTCCAGGGCCGTGCCCTCGTGGCTTCCTGAGGGCTCAGGGGCGCAGCGCCCTGCCGGGGGTGGCGCCGGTGAGCTCTCCTCCGGCGAGGACCGGGACCCCGGAGACCAGGACGTCGCCGATCCCGGTGGCCGGGGTGCGCGGGACGGCGTACGTGGCCAGGTCGGCGACCGCGGTGGCGTCGAGGACGACGAGGTCGGCGACCTGCCCGGAGCGGACGAGGCCCCGCCCTTCGAGGCCGAAGCGGCGGGCCGGGTGCGAGGCGAGGTGGACGACGGCCTGCTCCAGGGTCCAGTCGCCGGTCTCGCGGACGTGGTGGCCGAGCATCCTGGCGAACGCCCCGTAGCCCCGGGGGTGGGGGTGGCCGCCCACGTAGATGCCGTCGGAGCCGCCGGTGTGGGCCGGGTGGCGCAGGATCGCGCGGACCGACGCCTCGCCCTCGGGGCCCTCGTCGGGGCGGGCCGACACGCATCCGGCCTCCAGCCGGGTGTCGATCAGGATCCTGCGGCAGAACTCTCCCGGCTCCAGCCCCGCCTCGGCGGCGGCGTCGGGCAGCGTCATCCCCTCGGCCCACTCGGCGCCGGGCACGTGGGAGAAGGTGATCCTCGGCCAGAGCGTCTCGTCCCACTCGATCGGCTCGGACTCCAGGACCTCCAGCGCGCGGTCGGTGTCGGCGGCCGGGACCCAGGAAGGCAGCGCGACCATCGCGAGGATCGTGCTGCCCCGCAGGTAGGGGTAGGTGTCGAAGGTGATGTCGATCCCCATGAGCCGGGCCTCGTCGACCAGCGGCAGGAGCGTGGCGGCCGGGCCGTGGTAGTGCGAGACGTGCACGGCGGCGCCCGAGCGCCGGGCGATGTCCGTCACCTCGGCCATCCCCGCGGGGGCCGCGGCGCCGTACCCGCGCATGTGCGTCACGTAGGGCAGGTGGTCCAGCGGCGCGCAGAGCGCGGCGATCTCGGCGGCGTCGGCGTAGCGGCCCGGGGCGTACTCGAGGCCGGTGGAGAGACCGCAGGCCCCCTCCGACAGGCCGCGCTCGACGCGGGCCAGCATCGCGGCCAGCTCGCCGGCGGTGGCGGCCCGCTCGGCGGCGCCCATCACGTCGTGGCGGATCGTGCCGTGCGGCAGCAGGTACGCGGTGTTCAGGGCGGTCGCCCGGTCGTAGCCCGCGAGCAGTTCCCCGACGCCGATCGGCCCGTCGGCCGAGGGATGGACACCGTTGACGGCCGCGAAGTAGCGGGTGGCGTAGGCGAAGGTCTCCGGGGTGGTGGAGGGGGCGAAGGAGAGCCCGTCCTGGCCGAGGACGAACGTGGTCACGCCCTGCCGGAGCGCGGCGAGCTGCACCTCCTTGTCGAGGACGAGGGCGTCGCCGTGGGCGTGGCAGTCGACGAGGCCGGGCATGACGTGGCGCCCGGCGGCCTCGACGACGGTCGTGGCGTCCGCGCCGTCGAGCCGGCCCACGGCGGTGATCCGGTCACCGTCGACACCGATGTCGGCGCGGCAGGCGGGGGCTCCGGTGCCGTCGAGCACCCAGCCATCCCTGATCAATACATCGAACGACATGCCGGGATTCAATCACCCGGAAGGTGTTCGCCACCTCCAGCGCTCGCCTTCGTTCTCCCTGCCCATGTCCTGGATTTCCCCTCGATCACGGAGTGGGGGAATTTGGGCCCCCCACCCCCTTGACCGTAACGTGTCAGGGATGGTGCCATCTTTCCCTAGTTAGGAACCTTTCCTAACTAGATGATCGCAGAGAGGGCACCCCCTGTGCATGCGAGACCGCGCCTCCAACGCCTCCAGCGCCCCCCACGCCCCTCGACCGCCCTCGTCCTGACACTGGCGTCGGCACTGATCGCATCGGTGTTCGTGCTGGCGGCGCCGCCCGGCTTCGCAGCGGACTCCCTGCTCTCCCAGGGCCGCCCGGCCACCTCGTCCTCCGACGAGGACGCCACGCTGCTCCCCGCCGCCGCCTTCGACGGCGACACCGCCACCCGCTGGGCCTCCGCCGAGGGCCACGACCCCGAGTGGATCCGCGTCGACCTCGGCGCCTCCGCCACGATCTCCCGGGTCAAGCTGACCTGGGAGGCGGCGTACGGGAAGTCGTACCGCGTCGAGGTCTCGCCCGACGGCTCCACCTGGACCCCCGCCTACTCGACCACCACCGGCGACGGCGGCGTCGACGACCTGGCCCTGTCGGGCACCGGCCGCTACGTGCGGATGTACGGGACCGCGCGGGGCACCTCCTACGGCTACTCGCTGTACGAGATGGAGGTCTACGGCAGCACGGGGGGCACGACCCCGACGCCCACTCCGACGATCACCCCGCCCCCCGGCGGCCCCGGCGTGCCGTTCGGCTCCCACAAGATCCCCTACGCGGCCGGGATGCTGCGCCCGACCGGCGCCCAGGCCACGCTCGACCAGAAGGTGGTCGACTACTACCAGCGCTGGAAGGCCGCGTTCGTCAAGCAGAACTGCGGCAACGGCTGGTACCAGATCATCTCCCCCGACGCCGACCACCCGTACGTGGCCGAGGCGCAGGGCTACGGCATGGTCATCACCGCCACGATGGCCGGGGCCGACCCCGACGCGAAGAAGATCTTCGACGGCCTGGTGAAGTACGTCCTGGCCCACCCGTCGTCGATCACCCCCGGCCTGCTCGCCGCCGAGCAGAACACCTCCTGCCAGAGCGTCAACGGCGGCGACTCCGCCACCGACGGCGACCTGGACGTGGCCTACGGGCTGCTGCTCGCCGACCGGCAGTGGGGCAGCTCGGGCACCTACAACTACCGGCAGCTCGCGATCAACCACATCAACGCCATCAAGGCCGGTGAGGTCAACGCGACCACCAAACTCATGAAGCTCGGCGACTGGAGCAGCGCGGGCGACCAGTACTACTGGATCAGCCGCTCCTCCGACTGGATGATCGACCACTTCAGGGCGTTCCGTAAGGCCACCGGCGACACGACCTGGGACACCGTCCGCACCAACCACCAGAACCTGATCGCCTCCCAGCAGTCCGCCTACGCCCCGAACACGGGCCTGCTCGCCGACTTCGTCGTCGACACCAACACCACCCCGAAGCCCGCACCGAACCAGGTGCTGGAGGACGCCAACGACGGCAAATTCTGGTGGAACGCCTGCCGCGACCCGTGGCGGATCGGCAACGACGCGGTGACCAGCGGCGACGCCAGGTCGCTCGCCGCCGCGCGCAAGCTCAACACCTGGATCAAGGGCAAGGCCGGCGGCAACCCGAACAACATCGCGGTCGGCTACTCCCTCAACGGCACCCAGATCTCCAGCGGCAGCGAACCGGCCTACTTCGCCCCGTTCGCGGTGGCGGCGATGACCGACTCCGGCAGCCAGGCCTGGCTGGACGCCCTGTGGAACAAGATGCTCAACACCCCGTTCACGGCGAGCGACTACTACTCCACCAGCATCCAGCTCCAGGTCATGATCACCGTGACCGGCAACCACTGGGTGCCCTGACCCTCACCCGGACCGGCGTGGCCCCCGCCCTCGCGCGGGGGCCGCGCTCTCCTCACCGAGGACGAAGGCCCGGCGTCGCGCGCGGCCGTCCCCGGCCGGAAGGGGTCACCTCCTGGACGGCCTCGGCCTGCCGGACGAGGCCGGCGGACACGAAACCGAGCACGTGGTCGCGCGGGGCCGGACCGAAAGCCTCGGCGACGTCACGTGGACCGCAGGTGTCCCATGAACCGGTAGGAGAATCCCTTGCCGGCGGGGGAGTACGCGTCGATCTCCTGGTAGCCGCCCGTGGCGGTCATCGGGATGCGCAGCAGCAGGTCGTCACCGATGAGGTCGTCCTCCCACACCTCGATCGTGAACGAGCCTCCGGCGACGGTGGTCTGGGTCTTGTACGATCCGGCGGCGCGCTCCGTGGAGCCGGCGGTGCATACCGAGTACTCCCATACCCAGCAGGTTCCGGCCTTGGTGTCGGCCTCGTCGCCGTCGGTGGGCCAGCCGATGTACTGGGTGCCGTTCTGACCTATGATCCGCACCCGGATCTCGTCCTCGCCGCTCTCCTCCAAGTCGAAGGCCTGAAGCGAGCCGAACACGATCTCGAGGAGGGGTCCGGCGGCGGCCGTGCCGGCGCCGGGAACGGAGGGCTCGGCGGCCCGGGCCGGAGACGCGAGGGCGGCGACGAGCGCCAGCCCGGCGGCCAGAGTGCCGGCCCTGGACAGGATGTTGTTCATGTGTTCCTCGTTTCCCGGTGACAGGCCGGGATCCAGGCGGAGACCGGGCCCGTGGTGGCGGCCGTTCACGTCGCCCCCGTGAATGGGACGACGTTCGCCGCCCAGCCTCCCGGGGGCGTCTTGTCGACGGCTTGGAGCCCGCTGGTGGCGGGGGATTCCTCCGCGAAAGGAGAAGGCCGAGGCCGGAGAGCGGTTCACCGAGCCGAACCGCGGACACCGGCTCAGGGTGACGCTCAGCCCCCCGTCCCGGTGACGCCCCACGGCGCCTCACCAGGGCTGGACACCTGGTCAGACGCCGCGTCGCGTGGCCGGGCGAGGAAGCACCGTCAGATCGGTCCTCGCAGACCGCTCAGTCCTGGTCGGGGATCTCCAGGCGGGAGAGCGTCCGCGGGCATGAGGCGCCCCTGTCGACCGGACGCCGTTCCAGCAGTTCCCTCGCCTCACGACGGGCCAGGTTCCAGCCGTTCCACGGGTCGGGCCCGGCGAGCTCGTTGGCCGCGATCACGTCTCGCAGGACGCAGCTGCGGGCCGGCTCCGGCAGCCTGTCCAGGGCGGGCACGGCCTCCGCGCCGAGGTCGCCGAGGTATTCGAGGTCGACCCGATCCACACCCCGTACGGCGATCTGGGTCTCCGCGACCCGCAGGTCGGGGTTCCAGACCGCGAACGCCAGCAGGGAGGCGCTCGTCATGATGACGACGGTCCTGGGCAGCCAGCGCGCGTGCCCGCGTCCGGTGAGCCGGGCCGCGCCCGCGACGAGGACCAGCGCGAAGATCCCGCCCAGCCACAGCACCGTCGCCGACACCGAGGCCCGCAGCCGGGACAGGCCGTAGGCGTCGGCGTACAGGTCCAGGCGGTGCAGCGCGGAGAACAGGATCACCAGGGTCAGCACGCAGAGCACGCCGAGCAGCCCGGCCATCAGCCAGCGGTCGGCCCCCCTGAGCTCCAGCGTCCCCGAGGCGACCGCCACGATGGCCAGCACGAACACGCTGACGACGACGAGCTGGAAGAACCCGGAGCGCGCGTACTCGGCGTAGGTCAGCCCGGTCGCGGACAGCACCCACCGGGTACCGCCGAACAGCACGGTCAGCTGCATCCCCACGAACGTGGCGAACAGCAGGTTGAGCGCCGTCAGCGGGGTCACCCAGAGGCCGCGCCCGACCGTGACCTTCAGGTCGGGGGCCTTCGGCTCGGCCACGGGCCGCAGCCCCACCAGTACGGCGGAGGCGACCACGACCGCGAAGACGACGAAGAGGAGGATCCGCAGCGGCATCGACTCCGCCCACTCCTGCGCGCTGAACACCCGCTCGACGGCCTCGGCGAAGACCGCGTCCGCCGAGGCGAACAGCGCCCCGAACACCACCAGCAGCACGACGGTGAGCCCGCCCCCCAGCAGCAGCGGCATCACGCGGCGGCGGGACGCGAGGCCCTTCAACCTCGCGCCGAGGAACCACGGCACCGGCAGCAGGCCCAGGACCACCGACGCGGCGCCCCTGATCACCCCGAGCCAGCCGCGCCCGGCCCCCGACAGAGCGAGCGCGGCCGTCAGGAACCCGGCCAGCAGAAGGATCCCGACCAGCCAGTCCGCGTCCCTGAACATCACCGTCGCGACCAGCCCGTAGGCGATCGCCCCCATCCCGGCCGACCAGGGGTTGATCCTCCTGCGCGCCGCGGGGATCGCCGCCACCCCCATCGCCGCGGCCACCAGCACGAGCCCCAGTCCCGCCCTGCTGTACGGCACCGCGACCGCGGCGAGCGCCCCGACGGCGGCCGAGACCGGCAGCACCCAGCGGGGCGTGTCCGGCAGCTCGGGCCGGGGGAAGATCGGCGGTGCCTCGTATCCGCCGGGATCCCCCGGGCCCCGCCCCCCGCCCGGCCGGGAGACCGCCGATGAGCCCGTCGCCCCTTCCCGGACGCCTACCGGCGGTGCCCCGCCTTCCCGCCGCGGAGCTTCCGGACCCGCCACGGTGACGCGCTGCGCGACGGGTCCCCGCGCCGGAGGCCGGGGCGGGGGCTGCTCGGCGGGGGCCAGGATGTCGTCGGTGGGCGTGGTGGCGCCGATGACCGTACCGATGAAAGCACCGATGGTGAAGATGGCGGCCCCGGCGAACGCGGCCAGCAGGGGGTCGATGTTCGCGAGGCCGATGCCCACGATCACGGCGCACACCAGCCCGCCGACGCCGCCGACGAACACCCCGATGAACGCTCCCGCCCAGTTCCGCATCACGACCGGCTTCTGACGCGCGCTCCCCCGCTGGGCGAGAACGGGCCGCGGGGGGTACGGCTGCGGGGAAGGCCGTACGGAAGGAGAGGGGGTGGCGGCGATGTCGGGGACGGCGGCTCCGGGGGCCGTTCCAGGGGTCGCTCCGGGGTCCGGAGCGGCGGGCACCGGCCCGGACGTCACGCCGTGCCCGGATTCGCCCGTGGCCGTGACCGGGCCGGAGACACCGGGCGCCTCGCCGGTCTCCCGAGGCTCGGGCACCCGAACGGGTCCGGCGGCCTGAACGGCTCCGGCCGGTTCGCCGGGGCCGGACCCCGAACCGGTCACCGAGTCGGCCACCGGACCGGTCACCGGACCGGCCGCCGTGTCGGCCACGGAAGCGGTCACGGAAGCGGTCACCGGACCGGTCACCGATCCGGACGCGGAAGCGGTCGCCGCGACCTCTCGCGACCGGGACGCCTGCCCGGCTCCGGCCGTCTCGCGGACCCCGTACTCCCGGCCGGTTTCCAGCGGTTCATCCGATTCGACGGATCCGGAGCCCTGAACGGATCCGGAGCCCTGAACGGATCCGGACACCCGACCGGCTTCCACCGGTTCGCCGGATCCGGAACCCCCGGAGACCCCGGTGGCCTCGCGACGTCCGGACGGCGTACCGGCCGCGGGCGGGACGAAGGGCGCGGGAGCCGCCGGCCCCGTGGGGGCTTCGCCGGGAGGGGCCTCGCCCGGGGCGACGGCGTCCGCCTCCGCGGGGAGGGAGCCCTTGGCGGGGAGAGACGGGGGGTTCATCTCGATCCTTTCCGGAAGGTCGGCCACGACGTGGCAGCCGACACCGTCGTCGACGTGAATGGAGCCGCCGTGGAGCTCGACGATCTCCTTGGTGATGGCCAGGCCCAGCCCGGCGCCGCCGTCGTCGGCGGCCCGGCCCGCGTCCAGGCGCGAGAAGCGCTCGAACGCCCGCGCCCGGTCCTCGGCCGCGATCCCCGGCCCCTGGTCGCTCACCCGCAGCCGGACGCCCTCTCCCCTGGCCGTGGCCGTCAGCACCACCAGCCCTCCGGCGGGGCTGTGCCGCACCGCGTTGTCCAGCAGGTTGGCGAGGACCTGCGCGAGCAGGTCGGGATCGGCGCGCACGCTCAGCCCCTCCGGGACCTCGCAGCGCGCCACCACCCCCTCCCTGGCCATGACGGCCTCCCGCAGGGCCTGCTCGCACAGCTGGCGCAGCTCGACGTCCTCACGCTCGATCAGCCGGGCCCCGGACTCCAGGCGGGACAGGTCGAGCAGCTGCGCGACCAGCCGGCCCAGCCGCTCGGTCTGGGCGAGCGCGGTGCCGAGGGTGACGGGATCGGGGTCGGAGACCCCGTCGACCACGTTTTCCAGCACCGCCCGGAGCGCGGTGATCGGCGTACGGAGCTCGTGGCTGACGTTGGCCACCAGCTCCCGGCGCTGCCGGTCCACCTCGCCCAGGTCGGCGGCCATCGCGTTGAAGGCGCGGGCGAGCTCGCCGACCTCGTCACGGGAGGACGCGGTGACCCGCAGGCCGTACCGGCCCTTGGCGATGGTCTGCGCGGCGGCGGCCATCTCGCGCAGCGGTTTGGTCATCCCCCGCGCGAGCAGCTGCACCATGATCAGTGCGAACACCGCGGCCACCGCGACGCGCACGTTGCGCGAGTATCCGGCGTTGATGCCGACCTCGTTGACGACGAACGCCGCCACCACGGCCAGCAGGATCACCATGCCGAGCTTTATCTTGATCCGGCCCAGGAAGTCGAGAGGTCTCAATGGTCGGCGCGTCCCGGTGTCGGAGTTGAAGGGCACATGAGTGTCTGAGTGACGGAGAGGGCGATCGGTTCTCGTCCGGACGCGAGCGCCGTTTCCGGGGCGTGCCGGCACGCCTCCTCGCGGCCGTACCCGGGCGCGCGTCCACCGGCCGCGCCGGAATGCCCGCTCACGGTTTGACGAGGGCGTAACCGACGCCGTGGACGGTACGGACGACGCCGGGGCCGAGCTTGCGGCGCAGGGCCCGCACGTGGCTGTCGACCGTGCGGGTGGCCGCGGCCTCGGAGAAGCCCCAGATGTCGGCGAGCAGCCGCTCGCGCTCGAAGACCTGGCCGGGGCGCTCGGCGAGGCGGCAGAGCAGGTCGAACTCGGTCCTGGTGAGCTGGGCCTCGGTGCCCCGCACGTAGACGCGGCGCTCCGCGGTGTCGATCTCGACGTCGGCGAGGCGGATGACCGTGTCGGCCACGGCCAGCTGGGAGGCCCGCTCGACCCTGCGCAGCAGGGCGTGCACCCGGGCGACCAGCTCGCGCATGCTGAACGGTTTGGCCATGTAGTCGTCGGCCCCGACCCCGAGTCCCACGAGCAGGTCGGTCTCCTCGCCCAGCGCGGTGAGCATGAGGACCGGCACCGGCCTGGCCGCCTGCATGCGCCGGCACACCTCCAGCCCGTCGAGGCCGGGCAGCAGCCGGTCGAGCACCACCACGTCGGGCCCCGTCCTCGCGTAGGCGGCCAGCGCCGCCTGCCCGTCCCCGACGACCTGCACGTCGAAACCCTCGGCGGCCAGCCTGTGGCGTACGGCCCGCGCGATCGTCTCGTCGTCCTCGACCACGAGGACACGTCGTTGTTGAGGGGTTGCCATGTCCGGCAGCGTAGACCGGAGCCGTGCAGAAGACCTGTGGTGAATTGTGAAGGTTCTGCGCACTCGGTGGCGGAGGCGGGCCCACCGGGCAGGTCCCTCGCGCGGGCGAGGGCCCTGCCCGGCCGGGCCGGAGGGCCGGGATCGGACGGGAATCAGGTGAGGATCAGGCGGCGGCCGGTGATCCGGTAGCCGATCCTGGCGAACGAGGCCGCCATGGGCGCGTTGCCCACGTCGGTGTTGTCCTTCACCTCGGGCTCGCCCTCGGCGACGAAGATGTGCAGCGCCTCGGTGACCAGGTCGTCGGCGTAACCGTGGCCCCGGTGGGCCGGGTCGACCCCGAGGTAGCCGATCGTGGCGTTCCTGGAGTTGCGCGTCGCCATCACGATGCCGACGAGCTCCCCCGACGCGTCGCGGGCGAGCCGCCACCGCCGGCGCCCGCCGGGCATGTCCGCGACCTCGGCCACGGTCTTCTCGGCCGTCGCCCTCGCGCCGCTGTCCGCGAGGTTGCGCCGGTCCCAGTCGTCGAGGCTGCCCTCGGCGACGCGGGCCAGCAGGTTCACCACCACCTCGTCGTCGTCGGCCGGGGCGAAGGTGAGCCGGGCCGACCTGGGCGGCAGGCCGTACTCGGGAAGCCAGTGCAGGTTGAGCCGTTCGACGGACCGCCGCAGCCCGGCCTTCTCGGCGGCGGCGATCCGGTCGGAGGCGTCCGCGAACGCGTCGGGGCGCTCTCGCCAGTCGGCGGGCAGGAACAGGTGGTAGTCGGGCCGCGCCCCGGACGGCGTGGCGTACCCGGGCGTGACCAGGGTGGCGTACGCGGCTCGCAGCAGGGCGGCCCCCACCTCGATCCGGTCGGGGCCGGACCCGGGGTCGAACCAGTCGAGGCTGAAGGGGTGCTCGGAGCCCGGCGGACCCCAGAAGGCGGCCCTGGCGACGACCTCGTCGCCGCGCAGCGCGACCCAGACCCATTCCGGCCGGTAGCCGAGTTCGTCGAAGGGCAGGTGGCGGGCGCCGACGCCGGAGGCGGGGAGCGGGCCGTAGCGGTGGAACAGGTCGAACTCGCCCGCTTCGAGCGGACGGAACCGCAGATCGGACATGGACCGGTCGGACAGGGACAGCTCAGACAAGCGAAACTCCAGAAAGCGGGTGCGCTTCCCGGGCTCAGGCGGCCTGTCGCCCGAGGCGGGAGCGCGTGACCAGGTTGGCGAACATCTGCTCCTCACCTCCTCACACTCGAAGGGGCGGTCAGGCTACCGGCGTGTCCGGCTCGGGCTCAACCGAATAAACCGGACTTCCGCTCGCCGCGCGGGTGAACCGTTCGCCGGTCGCGCGCAGGTAGTCCCGGAACTCCGCCGGCCGGACCACCTCGACGTCGGCGCCCAGCGCGGCGAGGACCAGGACCGGCCACTCCATCCCGTCGGCGTTCATCAGCAGCCGGCACGACCGGTCGTCGACGGCCTCGACCACCCCGCCCAGGGGTGACGCGACCCGCTCGACGTCGGCGGCCGCCGCCTGTACGACGACCACGATCTGGTACTGCGCCGGCATCGACGTGATGCTGTCGCGGACGAACGCCCCGGCGTCGCCGCCGGGCAGCTCGCGCGGGCGGAACCGGGCACCGGTCGACTCCGCGGCGGCCAGCCGGTCGACGCGGAAGGTGCGCCAGCCGTGGCGCTCGACGTCCCAGGCGACGAGATACCAGCGGCGTCCCAGCGACACGAGCCGGTGCGGCTCGACCAGCCGGGTCGTCCGGTCGCCGTCGCGCACCGTGTACTCGAACCGCAGCCGCTCGTCGTCCCGGCACGCCTGGGCGATCACCGTCAGGGCGAGAGAGTCGACCGTCGGCCCCCCGCCGACGACGGCGGGCACGGTGTAGGCCCGCAGCGCGTCGACCCTCCGCCGCAACCGGGGCGGCATCACCTGGATGACCTTGGTCAGCGCCCGTACCGACGTCTCCTCGATACCGGCCACGGCGCCGCCGGCCGCCGTCCGCAACCCGACGGCGATGGCCACCGCCTCCTCGTCGTCGAGCAGCAGGGGCGGCATGGTCGCGCCGGTCTGGAGCTGGTAGCCGCCCGCGACACCCCGGTTGGCGTCGACCGGGTAACCCAGCTCGCGCAACCTGTCGACGTCGCGCCGCAGCGTCCGCTCGCTCACGTTCAGCCGGTCGGCGAGCTCTCCGCCCGGCCAGTACCGATGGGTCTGCAGCAGGGACAGCAACCTCAGCATCCGCGCACTCGTGTTCGCCATGAGTCCAGCTTCCCTTTGATTCCGGTCAGAAAGTGACCTGAATGAATTTTAGCGTTGTCCCCATGAACAGCACGATGATCCGCACGAGCGGGCTGACCAGGCACTTCACCGTCAGGAGAGAGACGGTCGAGGCGGTACGCGGCCTCGACCTGCACGTCGCCTCCGGCGAGATGGTGGCACTGCTGGGACCGAACGGGGCGGGAAAGTCGACCACCCTGCGGATGCTCACCACGCTGCTCCCCCCGACCTCGGGCAACGCGGAGGTCGCCGGACACGACGTGACGACCGGGCAGCGCGGCGTGCGCGGCCGGATCGGCTACATCGGCCAGGGCAACGGGGCCGCGCACAGCCAGCGGGGCCGTGACGAGCTGATCAGCCAGGGCCGCGCGTACGGGCTCGGCGCCCGCGCGTCACGCGACCGGGCGGCCGAGCTGATCGCCTCCCTGGACCTGGAGGGCGTCGCCGACCGGATCGTGTCGTCGCTGTCCGGCGGCCAGCGACGGCGGCTGGACATCGCGATGGGCCTGATCCACGCCCCCGACCTGCTGTTCCTGGACGAGCCCTCCACCGGGCTGGACCCGCAGAACCGGGCCAACCTCCAGGAGCACATCCGCGCGCTGCGCGCCGAGCACGGCACCACGATCGTCCTGACCACCCACTACCTCGACGAGGCCGACCAGCTGGCCGAACGGGTCATCGTGATCGACCACGGGCGGGTCATCGCCGACGACACCCCGGCGCGGCTCAAGGCCGACCACGCGGGCGACCGCGTCACCCTGACGTTCGGCGACGAGCGGGGCGCCCTGCGGGCCGTCACCGAGTCGCTGGGCGTCGTGGCGGGCGCGCGGGTCGAGCGCACCGGCGCGCGGGTCGTGATCGAGGTGGCCGGCGGCGTCCGGCTCGCGCCGAAGCTGCTGCGCGGCCTGGACGACGCGGGTGTCGAGGTGACCGGCGTCGAGGTCACCCGTCCCACCCTCGACGACGTCTTCCTCAACCTCACCGGCCGCAGCCTCCGCGAGGACGGCACCGCCGGACCCGGGACCGCGGAACCCGGCACCACGGAGACCGGGACCGCGAGATCCGCGACCACGAAGCACACCGCCGGGTCCGGCGTCACCACCATCGAGGAGAGCGCGGCATGAGCGGCACCACCATGATCACCGACACCGTCACCGTCTTCGACCGCGAGCTGCGGCCCGTGCTGCGCAACCCGTTCTCCGTGATCTTCACGATGGTGCAGCCGCTGTTCTTCCTGGCGCTGTTCGCGCCCCTGCTCCCGGCCGTGGAGGGCGGGTCCGCGCTGCAGTGGTTCGTCCCCGGCATCGTGGTGATGTCCTGCCTGTTCGGCGCCTCCTCGACCGGGGCGAACCTGCTGTTCGAGATCCAGACCGGATCGCACGAGCGGATGCTCGTCTCCCCGCTGCGCAGGCCCGCCCTGATCGTCGGGCGGTCCCTGAAGGAGATCGTGCCGATGCTCGCCCAGACGGTGCTCGTCGTCGCCGTCACCGTCCCGTTCGGGTTCCGCCCGCACCTCGCGGGAGCCCTCCTCGGCCTGCTGATCCTCGCCGTCTTCTGCGTGGGCCTCGGCGCGCTGTCCTACACGCTGGCGCTGGCGTCCAAGGACAGCGAGTGGATGTTCTGGGGAGTCCAGCAGACCCTGCTCTTCCCGCTGATGCTGCTCGCCGGGATGCTGCTGCCCGTCAGCGGCGGCCCGGACTGGCTGCTCGTGCTCTCACGGCTCAACCCGCTGACGTACGTCGTGGAGGCCGAGCGCGCCCTGTTCAACGGCGAGATCGTCTCGGCGGCCGCCGGCGGCGGCGTGGTCGCGGCCGTGGTCGTGGCGGCGCTGGGCCTGCTCGTCGGCACCCGGGCCATGCGCCGCGCCTGACCGCGCCTGACCGTGCCCGGCCGTGCCCGGCCGCGCCTGACCATGCCTGAGCGGGCCTGACCTCACCCGACGCGCCGCGTCCCGGTGTACCGCCGGGGCGTCGCGGAGGGTGGTCCCGGCCGGGCGTCGCCGACGGGTGACGCCCGGACGCGGCGGGCGGGGCGACACCTCGGCGTCGCGAGTGAGGCGCGGCGGAGGTTCGCGACCGTTCCCGGGAAAGCGCATGTCCCACACCGGGCCGCGCCCACCTCGGCGTTACCGTGACGGAGTGATCGATGTCACCGCGTACCTGCGCAGGATCGGTGTGAAGGTCGACGGACCTCCGAGCGCGGAGTCGCTGCATGTGCTGCACCGGGCACACGTGGAGCGTGTGCCCTACGAATGCCTGGAGATCTGGCTGGGCCGCCCGACGACCGTCGACCCGGTGGAGTCGGCCGCGCGGATCGTGCGGGGCCGGGGCGGCTACTGCTACCACCTGAACGGGGCCTTCTCCCTGCTGCTGAAGGCGCTCGGCTACCGGGTGACCCGGCACCTCGGCGGGGTCCAGTGCCGCGCCGGGGGTCCGGCGAACGTGGACGGCGGCCACCTCGTGCTCACGGTCTCGGGACTTCCCTGTCCGGGCAACCCCGGCGGGGAGTGGCTGGTCGACCAGGGTCTGGGCGACGCGATCCACGACCCGCTCCCGCTCGTCGAGGGCACGTACCGGCAGGGGCCCTTCACCTACGGCCTGCGTCCCTCCGAGGTGGCGCCCGGCGGGTGGCGGTTCGACCACGACCCGCGCGGCGACTTCCTCGGCATGGACTTCCGCGCCGGACCCGCCGGGATGCCGGAGTTCGCCGCGATGCACCGGTTCCTCTCCACCTCGCCCGAGTCGGGCTTCGTCCGCGTGGCCACGGTCCAGCGGCGCGACGCGAACGGTGTCGACATCATGCGGGGTCTGGTCCTGACCCGTCTCGGCGACCGCGAGCACACCCTGACCGCGCGGACCGAACGCGAGTACTTCGAGATCCTGGCCGACGTCTTCGGCCTGTCCCTGCCCGACGTCACCCCCGTAGAACGCGCCAAACTGTGGCAGCGCCTGTGGACCGCCCACGAGGAGTGGTCCGACTCGTACTGACTCATCGGACACGGCACGGTCCCCGCCCTTCCTGGTCGTGGGAGCCCACCTCCGCACGGCCCGCGCGAGCCGGTCCTCCCGGCGGCCCGGTCGCGGAGGGCC
Organism: Streptosporangium sp. G12; assembly: GCF_052983175.1. Classification (NCBI taxonomy): domain Bacteria; kingdom Bacillati; phylum Actinomycetota; class Actinomycetes; order Streptosporangiales; family Streptosporangiaceae; genus Streptosporangium; species Streptosporangium sp. G12. Next base: position 31,781 of record NZ_JBRIQO010000009.1, read on the forward strand.
ACGGCCGCCGGGGTGGGGGTCGCGGGGCTCAGCCGTCCGCCGCCAGCGACTCCTTCAGCTCCCGCTTGAGGATCTTGCCCAGCGGGTTGCGGGGCAGCGCCTCGACGATCTCCAGGCGTTCGGGGAGCTTGTACGAGGCGATGCCCTTGCCCCGCAGGTGTTCCACGACCGAGGCGAGGTCCACGGTCTGATCGGGCTTGGGGACGAGCACGACGCAGACCCGCTCCCCGAGGACCTCGTCGGCGTAGCCGACCACCGCCACCTCGGCCACCGCCGGGTGCCCGGAGACCAGCGCCTCCAGCTCGGCCGGGGCGATGTTCATGCCGCCCCGGATGACCAGGTCCTTGGCCCGGTCGACGTAGCGCAGGTACTGCCCCCGGTCCCCGGCGATCTCGAACACGTCTCCGGTCATCAGGTAGCCGTCCCCGTCGAACGGGTCGGCGGCGGCCGTCCCCGGCAGGTAGCCGGAGAAGACGGTCGGTCCCGACAGACGGAGCTCACCGGGGATCCCGGCCTCGACGATCTCCTCGCCGAGGGGGTCGACCAGCCTGGTCCTGGTCGCGCCGAGGGTGCCGGGCCGGCTGGTACCCGGGGCGTCGGGCCGGGGGAAGAAGCGGGCCCTGTCCTCGGGATCGGGCATGTGCACCGGGTCCGAGAGGAGCGCGACGCCCTCGTTGGAACCGAAGAAATTGATGATCGCGATGCCGTACCTGTCCTGCCAGCCCTTCACCATCGGCGGTGGCAGCGGCGCCGAGCCCGACCCGATCCGGGTCAGCGTGGTGAGGTCGGTCCTGGCGAGGATCGCCTCCTGCTGGAGCAGCATCGTCAGCAGCGCGGGCGGGGCCAGGGTGTAGGTGACGCCCTCGGCCGCGATCTGCCCGAGGTAGGTCGGCAGGTCGAACGGGTGGTGCTGGACGAGCACGGCACCGGTCTTCAGCCAGGGCAGGAGGACCCCGCCGATCCCCGCCATGTTGACCATGGGGAAGGGGTTGAGGATGACGTCGTCCTCGGTGAGCCCGGGAGCCGCGGCGCAGATGGACGCGACCGCGAGCCAGTCGTAGTGGCACCTCGGCACACCTTTGGGAGTGGCCTCGGTACCGGAGGTCCAGCAGATCGTGACGGGGTCGGCGGGGTGGGCCTCGTACGGGATGCCCGGCCCCTCGTGCGACTGCGACCGCGGCTCGTGCGAGGAGGGATCGGGCCCGCCGGAGGGGGCGCCCGGAGGGGAGGCCGCGTCGAGGTCGGCGCCCCAGGTGAGGGCCGGGATGATCGTAGGCACGCGGGCGGCGGCGGTCGTCGAGGTGACGAAGACCATGGCCCCGGCGAGGGCGCAGAGCTGGTTCAGCTCGTACTCGCGGTACTGCACGGGGAACGGGGTGACCACCGCGCCCACCCTGATCACGGCCAGGAAGGTGACCGCGAGCTCCACGCTGTTGGGCAGCTGGACGGCGACCACGTCCCCGGGTCCGGCGCCCCGGCCGCGCAGCACCCCCGCCACCCGGTCGACCTCGGCGTCCAGCTCGGACCAGGTGAGCCTCTTGACCCCGCCGGGCAGCAGGCCGGCCTTGTCGGGCGGGTCGGCAATCGCGAGAGCGCCGGGGCGGGCGCTCACCTGGGCACGGAGCAGCTGGTCGATCGTGTCTCCGGTCCACCAGCCGCCGGCGGTGTAGAGGTCGATCCGCTCTTGCGTGTGCAGGCGCTTCATCGCGGCTCCAGGGGCGTCGTGGGGGTGCTCGTGACACTACGAAAACAGAAGCCAGGGGTCAATGGATGAGGCGGAATCATCGTTCATTGGTCCATGTGGCGGTAAGTGACTATGTTGCTGTCCGCGATGGGATAAGCGAACGGGGTGAGCGGGATCGACACTCGAGTGCTGGCAGGCCGTTACCGGCTGCTCAACCCTCTCGCCGAGGGCGGGGCGGGCACGGTCTGGCTCGCCACCGACGAGACGCTCGGCCGCGACGTGGCGGTGAAAGAGGTACGGCTCCCGCCTGACCTCGACCCCGTCAGACGGCAGGAGGTCTTCGCCTCGGCGATCCGCGAGGCCAACCTCGCCGCCCGGCTCAAACACCCCTCGATCGTGACCGTCCACGACGTGGTCATCGACCAGGAACGGCCCTGGCTCGTCATGGAGCTGCTGTCGGGCTCGTCCCTGGAGCAGACCGTCCGCGACCGGAGTCCGCTTCCCGCGCACCAGGCGGCCAGGATCGGCGTGGGCATCCTCAGCGCGCTCGGCGCCGCCCACGCCGCCGGGGTGGTCCACCGCGACGTCAAGCCGGGCAACGTCTTCCTCACCAGGACCGGCAAGGCCGTCCTCACCGACTTCGGCTTCGCGGTCGCCGACGGCGAGGCCACCTCCGACCGGACCGGTCACCTGGTCGGCTCGCCCAACTACATCGCGCCCGAACGGCTGCGCGGCGAGCGCGGCGGCCCCGCCTCCGACCTGTGGTCCCTCGGCGCCACGCTCTACTTCGCCGTCGAGGGGGTGCCCCCGCACCCGGCGGAGACCCCCATCGCGGCGATCAGCCGGGTGCTCACCGAGCCGCCGAGGCCGCCGGAGCGCGCCGGCGAGCTGGGCCCGCTGCTGACGCGCATGCTCGACCCGGTCCCCGAGGCCCGGCCGTCCTTCGAGGCCGTCGCCCGCTCGCTGGGAGAGCTGGCCGCCGGTCGTACGGTCACCGGGATCCCGGCCGCGCCTTCCGTCCCCTCGCCGTCCCCGGCCCCCGTCTCCGCCCGGCCCCCCGAGCCGCGCCGGAGCCGCACGGCGCTGTGGGCCGCCGCCGAGACGGCCGGGATCGCGGTGGTCATCGGGGTCACCTTCGGGGTGACGTTCCTGCTGACCTCGAACCCCACGGCCGCCGAGAAGCGGGTCAGGCTCAGCGAGAGTCCCGGCGCCTTCGCCACGCCGGTGGACGTGTGCAAGCTCGTTCCCGGCGCCATGGCCAGGCAGCTGCTGCCCGCGCTGGCGGGCGAGGGCAAGCCGACCAACGACGGCGGCTGCCAGTGGCCGGCACCGGGCATGGGGCTGGAGGTGCGTCTCTCCGGCCCCGACCAGTGGGGCAAGAGCCCCCAGCAGGCCCACGAGCTGTTCGTGAATCGGCGCCAGAGCGTCATACCGAGCGGGGAGAACGCCTGGAGCTGGCCGGAGATCCAGGCCGGTATCCGCTCCTCCCGCTCCACGGCGCCGACGACGGTGAAACCCGTCGGGGACGAGGCGTTCGGCTACGACGTCTACGAGAACCGCAAGACCGGCAGGCTGGAGCAGAGCTACGTGGTCGTACGCGTGGACAACCTCGTCCTCGACGTCGGTTACACCGTGGTGGACGGCAGCAAGGACGGCCCGGCGATCCAGGCGGGCGCCCACACCACCGCGACGTGGATCGCGAACGCGTTGAACAAGCAGAAAGCGAGCGGATGAACCATCCAGACGTCCCTCGATCGCAGGGCAGGCACGCGGGCGGGCACACCGCTCCCCCCGCGCCGGGGCCCGGGATCGCCGGAGCCGAGGGCCCGCCGATGCTTGAGCAGAGCTCCCTGGAACAGGTGATCGCCCGGTTCGGGCCGATGTCCCCGCAGCAGGCCGCGGTGGTCGGGGTGGCCGTGCTGGACCAGCTCGTGGCGATGCACAGGCAGGGCATGCTGCACGGCGACGTGCGGCCGAGTTCGGTGCTGCTCGGCCCGTACGAGCAGATCGTCCTCGCCGCGCCGTCCCTGCCCTCCTCGCTCTTCACCTCTCCCGAGGGGGTGACCAGCCCGGCCGCCGACCTGTGGTCGCTCGGCGCGACCCTCTACACCGCCGTCGAGGGCCGTCCGCCGTCGCCCGGCGGCTCCCTGGACAACGCGGGCCCGATCGCGCCCGTCCTGTTCCACCTGCTCGCGGGCGACCCCGCCCAGCGGCCCGACCCGGGCGTCCTGCGCGGCGCCCTGATCGACGTCTCCCAGTACCGTCCCGAACCTCCGGCCGCGCCACCCCTCTCGGGTGCGTTCCCGCCACCCCCGGGGGGCTCGCTTCCCCAGGTTCCGGGAGTCCCCGATCCGGGAGCGTCCGCCCCCTCCGTTCCCTTTCCTCCCTTCGCGCCCGGGAACCCGGCGGCCTTCGGGCAGGTCCCCTTCCCGGGGGCCGGCCAGGGAGCCGACGCGCCTGGAACGCCGGGACCGCATACCTCGACCGGACCGGGAACGACCGGCCCCACCGCGACAGGACCGGGGGCGGCAGGGCCGGGAACGGCCGCCGGACCTCAGGGTCGCGACACGATCCCGCCGCTCGGAGCTCCCGGCACCGCCGGAGCTCTCGGAGCCGCCGGGACCTCCGGAGGACAGGAGGACGGCGGGGTCGCCCCGGCCTCCGAGGGGGACGTGACCGCGCCCTTCAGGAAGACCCTGGCCGACCACATGTCCGACATCACGGCGAGACTCCCCCAGCAGGACATCCCCGTACCCCTGCAGGCCACGCTCTCCTCCTCTCCGGGCATGTCGATCGTCTGGCAGGCCCCGCCCCCGGCCCCGCCACGGCAGGACGCCCCCCACCAGGGCCCGCCCCACCCCGGCGCTCCCCGGCAGGAACCGCCCCAGCAAGGACAGCCCCACCCCGGCACGCCCTTCCCTCCCGGCCCCACGCCGCCTCGCCCGAACCCGCAGGACGCCCCCACCTCACACGAACTGGCCCCCCTCCCCTTCCCGGCACCGGAGGACGCGCCCGCCGGACCTCCGACGCGGACGACGGGGGTGCTCGTACCCCGGCCCGTCGTGGCGCTGACCGGTGTGCTGCTCTTCGGCATGGCGGTCACCATCGGCGTCCTTCTCACCTCGGTGGTCACGAATCCCGGCGACAGCTTCGCCGCCGAACCCTCCGGCGCCAAGGGCCGCTTCGCCACGGCTCCCCGGGCCTGCAGCCTGCTCGACGACAAGCAGGCGAACGAGGTCGTGCCGGGCTTCAAGAGCTCCGAGGTCGAGCGCTCCGTCTGCAACTGGCTCAACCAGCACGACTGGCGCAAGCCCAACGTGGAGAAGTACGACCTGCGGGTCCGGCTGATCGCCCAGAAGCAGGACGGGTCGGAGGTCGCGAGGGCCAGGGAGTATCTGGCGGGCAAGAAGAAGGATCTCGTCGACAAGGGCCAGTTCACCACTCCCAAGCCCCTGCCGCCCAAGGACCTGCGGGGCATCGGCGAGGAGGCGTTCAGCCATGGGACGTCCAACTCCATCAACCTGTACGGCGGCTCCTACAAGACGACCGTGGTCTTCCGGATCAGCAACCTGATCGCCGAGGTCGAGTACGAGCGGGGCGGCGTCAAGGAGGACCCCGACGGCAAGATCTCCGAAGGCGCGGTGAAGGTGGCCCGCTGGCTCACCGAGTCCCTGAAGACCGATGACTGATCGGATGGCGGGCCCGCTGCCCGTGCTGGCGGGCCGCTACCGGGCGATCGCGAGGCTCGGCGCGGGAGGGATGGGCGTGGTGTGGCGGGCTCGCGACGAGCTGCTCCACCGCGAAGTGGCGATCAAGGAGGTCAAGCTCGACCCGAACCTGCCCGAGGCGCAGCGCGCCGAGGCGCGGGAGCGCACCCTGCGCGAGGCGCGCGCCGCGGCCAGGCTGGGGCACCCGTCCATCGTGGCCGTACACGACGTCGTGGCGCAGGACGGCCGCCCGTGGATCGTGATGGACCTGGTCGACGGCCGTTCGCTGGAACAGGCGGTCCAGGCCGAGGGACCGCTACCGCCCCGGCGGGTGGCCATGATCGGCCTGGCCGTGCTGGACGCGCTGGCCCTCGCGCACAGCCGGGGCATCGTGCACCGCGACGTGAAGCCGGCCAACATCATGCTCGCCAGGAACGGCGGGGTGCTGCTGACCGACTTCGGCATCGCCACCGTGGAGGGGGACGTCCAGCTCACCTCCCCGGACGCCCTGGTCGGCTCCCCCGCGTACATGGCCCCCGAACGGCTGCGCGGCGGCGACGGCCCGGCCACCGACCTGTGGTCCCTGGGAGCGACCCTGTACACGGCCGTCGAGGGCCGCAGCCCCTTCCGTCGCGACACCTCGGCCGCGACCATCGGCGCGATCCTCACCCAGGAGGCGCCCCCGCCCCGCCGGGCGGGGGACCTGGCTCCGGTGCTCGTCGCGGCGCTGGCCAAGGATCCTCGGCAGCGCCCGGGAGAGGCAGGGCTGCGCGCCGCCCTGCGGCAGATCTCCCAGGGACTGCCCGCGGAGCCGCTCTTCCAGCTCGCGCCCGCCCCGCCCGTCCCGCCCCTCTCCACGCAGGAGACCGTGCCCGGGAGGCGGGTGGCCTCGCGCCGTCGTACCGGCCTGATCGCCGGGGCCGCACTGGCCACGGTGGCGGTGCTGGCGACCGGGACGGTACTGCTGACGACGACCGCGGACGACCCCGAGGCGTCGTCCCGGCCCTCGCCGTCCGCGACCGCTGCCGGGCGGTTCGCCACCGTGCCCGACGCCTGCTCGCTGCTGTCCACCGCCCAGAGCCGGGCCGTGGCGCCCGGCTCGACCCCGGAACCCGCGCCGAGCTCGATGAAACTGGAAGAAGGGGAGTCCTACTGTGACTGGGGTGATCCGTCGGAGGCGCGCTGGTTACAGCTCTCGCTGGCCTACAAGGCGCCCGTGAGGGCGAAGACCGCCCCGGAGGTGGCCCGCGAGTTCTTCGCCTCCGAACGCACCAGGGTCGTCGCCGATCGGGGGGAAGGCCTCCTAGGCGCGACCGGCGCCCTCCGGAACGTCACCCGGCTCGGCGCGGAAGCCTTCACCTACGACGTGATCGCGCTGGACCGGATCCATTCCACGGTTCGTTTCCGGATCAGCAACCTGCTGGTCGAGGTCGACGTGTCGCGGAAGGGCGAGCGTTCGGACGCCAAGCTGCGCGGGCAGGCCCTCCGCGTCGCCCGCCAGGTCGCCGAGAGGCTGAACAGCCGTGACTGAGCACCCCCGGCCCGCGCTCGGCGCCGCCACACCCGAACGACCCACACGGCTCGGCGCCGCGCCCGAACGACAGGCACCGCTCGCCCCCACCTCCCCGGGACGACCGACATGACCGATCCGAACCTGCTGGCCGGTCGCTACCGGCTGCTGGAGCGCCGCGACCGGACCGGGACCAGCTGGCGCTCCCGCGACGAACTGCTCCAGCGCGACGTCACGATCACCGGGATATCGCTCCCGCCACCCGGCCCGCACCGCGACCGGCTTCTCGGCCGCATCCGCGCCGCGGCCGACTTCAGGCATCCGAACGTCATCACCCTGCACGACGTCGTCTCCTTCCCCGATCAGGTGTGGTTGATCCTGGAGTCGGTCGAAGGCCGCTCGGTGCTGCGGACCGTCCGGGCCGAAGGACCGCTCACCTCCGAGCGGGCGGCCGAGGTCGGGCTGCGCGTACTGGACGCGCAGACCGCCGCTCACGGGCGAGGCGTTCATCTCCTGGCCGGCCCGGAGAACGTGCTTCTCACCCCGGACGACAGGGTCGTGGTCACCGATTTCGCCATCTTCAATGCCACCGACGAGCTGCGTGACCTGGGCGCCGTCCTGTTCACCGCGGTCGAGGGACAGGCCCCGCACACCGGGCCGCACACCGGCCCGCGTCCGGCGGACGGCACCGCCCCCGCCTTCGGGGGCGGACCCGGCCCCGCGGCGGGGGACACCGGCGCGGCGGACTCCGGCCCGCTGGCTCCGCTGCTGGAGGGCCTGCTGGCGGCCGACCCCGCCCACCGCCCGGACGCCACCACGACCCGCACGGTCCTGCTGGGACTCACCTCCCGCCCCGCGAGGTCCCGCCCCGACCGCCTGCTTCTCGTGGCCGCCGCGCTCGCCCTCCTGGCCGTCGGCGGTACGGCGTTCTGGCTCTGGCCCCGCCCCGCGGCCCAGCCGCGGATCGCGGCTCCGGCGCCGCTGCCCACCTTCTTCGCGAAGGCTCCGGACCCGTGCTCCCTGATCTCGGGGGAACACGCCGGACGTCTCTACCTCGCGCCCTCCCCCTCGAGAAAGGACGCGGCGTGCCACTGGACGGCGGCGGACCCGACCGCGCCCGACAGCCTCCGGAACACACTGGAGATCACCGTCGTCCGCGAACCGAAAGCGGCGCTCGCGCACGCCACCTACCTTCGCCTCCGCTCAAGGGACGTGAAGGACACGCGGATCGTGAGCGCTCCGGCCGACGTGCCCGGTCTCGGTGACGAGGCCTACGTCTACCAGCTCAGCAACGGCCATTCGAGCGTCAACTCGGTGGTCGTCCTGCGGGCGGGAAACGTCGTGACGGCCCTGCAGTACCACCGGTTCACCGTTCCGGACGCCGGCGGCAGGGGATACGCCGGAGCGCTCCGGGCGGCCCGCTGGGCGGTCGAGTCGCTGCGCGGCCGAAGATGAGCGCGATCGGGGACGCGCCCCGGACCACCGTCACCCCGGTAGGACGAAACGGACCTCGCGCCGCTGGAGCGGCCGGCCGCACGCCCGGCACAGCAGGACCGGCTGGAAGGTGGCGCCGCAGAGCGCGTGGGTGATCGACAGGGCCGAGCCCTCGGGGGCGGGGAACTCGCGCTGGGCCCAGTCGACCAGGAAGGCGAAGACCTCGAAGAAGGCCAGCCCCTTGTCGGTGAGCCGGTACGAGCCGTCGGGCCGGGCGTCGAAGACGCGCAGCTCGACGAAGCGGCGCAGCCGGTCGGTGAGCACCGAGGGCGCGATGCCGAGACCGGACTGGAAGTCGACGAAACGGCGGATGCCCAGGAACGCCCCGGCCAGCACGCTGGTGCTCCACCGGTCGCCGAGGATCTCCATCGACGCCGGGCAGTAGCCGATCAGGTCGGCCGGGGCGTCGGAGCGGACCGTGCGGCGGTGCCGCCGCGGCGGGCCGATCCTGGAGAACGTGGCCAGCGGGCCGGGCTCGGTCCGGGTGTCGCGCGCGCTCATCGGCTCCAGGCAGGAACCGCACCCGAGGTACGGTTTGGCGTCCTGGCCGCACTGCTCGTGCAGCAGCGGCGGGAGCCGCCCCGGATCGACCCAGTCGCGCTCCCACGCCTGGATGGCCACCAGCAGGGCCCACAGCTGGAGCCCGCGCTCCGTCAGCCGGTACTCGTAGCGGGTGCGTCCGTCGCGGTACGCCGACAGCTCGAAGATGCCGTGGTCGACCAGCTCCCTGAGCCTGGTGGCGAGAACCGACTCGGAGATGCCCAGCGCGTCGCGCCAGCCGGCGAAGGTCCTGATCCGCAGCAGGAACGCCCGTTGCAGGATCAGCAGCACCCACCGGTCTCCCAGGATCACCAGCGCCTGCCCGATCGCACTGAGCTCGGCTCGCGGCTCCCGCTCAGTGCCGTTCACAGCCTGTCCTCCCGATGGTCGCGTGGTCGTGGTCGTGCCCGTCGCCGGGGGACGGGGCCACCCGTTTTCGACGAACACGGTGATGCTCGTCGTCATCAAGCATGATCGTGCCCGTTTCCGGCGAGCACGGTCGTTCCCGCTTCCGGCGAAACCGCCAAACTACCAACCCGGCGCCGCCCGGACGGCTCGGTGCCCCTCCTGGCCACGCGTCGGCGGAGAACGGTCATTGACGAGCTGACTTCTTTTATCGTAGCGTCAAAGGATGGCGCAACCTATGGTGGTCATGGACGAGTCGGGCGAGCCGAATCCGTACCTGCTGGGCGTCTACGCCCCGGTCCAGGACGAGATCACGGCCGAGAACCTCAAGGTCATCGGCGAGATCCCGAAGGATCTCAACGGCGTCTACCTGCGCAACGGGCCCAACGCGCGGTTCCCGATGAAGGGGCGCTACCACTGGTTCGACGGCGACGGCATGGTGCACGCGATGCACTTCGAGAACGGCAGGGCCCGTTACCGCAACCGCTACGTCAGGACCAGGGCGTTCGAGGCCGAGTCGGCGGCCGGTCGGTCCCTGTGGACCGGCGTGATGGAGAACCCGAAGGGCAACCCGTTCGGCAACACCCGCGGGCTCGGCCTCAAGGACTCCGCCAACACCGACGTGATCTTCCATCGCGGCCAGGTCCTCACCACCTGGTACCTGTGCGGCTCCCCGTACGGCATGGACCCCCTCAGCCTGGAGACGCTCGGCGTCGAGACCTTCCTCGACACGCTCACCGGCGACTTCATGGCCCACCCCAAGGTCGACGAGCGGACCGGGGAGTTGTTCTGGTTCGACTACGGGCCCCGCAGGCCCTATCTGCGCTACGGGGTGGTCGGCGCGGGCGGGCAGGTCGAGCACTGCGTGGAGCTGGAGCTGCCGGGGGCGCGGCTGCCGCACGACATGGCGATCACCGAGAACCACGCGATCCTCATGGACCTGCCGCTCTACCAGGACATGGACGCCGCCCGCCAGGGCCGCTACAAGCTGACGTTCGACCGGGAGCTGCCCTCGCGCTTCGGCGTCATCCCCCGGCGCGGGCAGGCGCACGAGATCCGCTGGTTCGACGCGAAACCCTGCTACATCTACCACGTCGTCAACTCCTGGGAGGAGGACGGGGAGATCGTCCTGGACGTCTGCCGGGTGAGCCGGCCCGCGCCCGCCGGGGGCGGCAGCCCGCTGGCCCGCATGATCTCCTACCTCAAGCTCGACGCGCGGATGTACCGCTATCGCTTCGACCTGCGCACCGGCCGCACCTCCGAGGGGTTCGTGGACCCGGACCACAACACCGAGTTCCCCTCGGTGGACGCCAGGCTGACGGGTCTGCGGTCGCGCTACGCCTACAACGTGTCGGTCAAGGACGCCGCGACCAACCTCTTCGACGGCCTGGTCCGCTACGACAACGTGAGCGGCGCCAAGGAGACGTACCACTACGGCGAGCACCGCTACGGCAGCGAGGCCCCGTTCGCGCCGCGCGACGGCGCGACGGACGAGGAGGACGGCTACCTCGTCAGCTTCGTCACCGACGAGCGCGAGGGCACCTCCGAGGTGCAGGTCCTGCACGCGGCGAACCTGGGCGCCGGGCCGATCGCCCGGATCATCCTGCCCCAGCGGGTGCCGCTCGGCTTCCACGCCACCTGGGTACGCGCCGACCAGCTGAGGGACTCGACCACGTGAAGCCCGCGTACGACCTCCGACGGGAGCCGGAACAGATGGCGACATACATCTACGAGACCGTCAGAACCCCTCGGGGCAAGGCGAGGCCCGGCGGAGGGCTGGCGGACGTGACGCCGCTGACCATGCTGGAGAGGCTCGTGGACGCCCTGCGCGAGCGGACCGGTGTCGAGCGGGCGGACGACATGATCGTCGGCTGCGCCTCGCAGAACGCCGGCCAGGGCGGCAACCTGGCCAGGACCGCGGCGCTGACCTCGGGCTTCGACGCGCCCGGCATGACCGTCAACCGCTACTGCACCTCGGGCATCGACGCGGTCCGCACGGCCTTCGCGCTCGTGCAGTCCGGGCAGAGCCGCACCGTGGTCGCCGGAGGGGTCGAGTCGGTCTCCCAGGTGCCGATGTTCTCCGACGGCGGGCCGCTGTGGACCGATCCCGCGGTGATGGACCGGGTCGGATCGATCCACATGGGCGTCGCGGCGGACCTGGTCGCGACGGTCGAGGGCTTCGAACGCGAGGAACTCGACGCGTACGGCCTGCGCACCCAGACCCTGGCCGCCGAGGCGTGGGCCGCCGGGCGCCACGACCGCTCCCTGGTACCGGTCAACGACCTGCGGCGCGACGAGCACGTGCGGCCGGGCGTGACCCTGGAGGCGCTCGCCGCGATGGAACCCGCCTTCGCCGGCCAGGACGACCAGGACGCCCTCGTCCGCAGGCACCGCCCCGAGGTCGGCGAGCTGCGCCACCTGCACACCCGGGGCACCTCCCCCGGCCTGTGCGACGCGGCGGGCCTGCTCCTGGTCGGTTCCGGGACGGCCGGCGCGGAGCTCGGCCTGCGGCCCAGGGCCAGGATCGTGGGCACCGCGACCGCCTCCGTCGACCCGGTCACCATGCTCACCGCGGGCCAGCTCGCGGTCGAGCGGGTCATCGCCAGGGCCGGGCTCACCCCCGACGACGTCGAGGTCTACGAGTTCGCCGAGGCGTTCGCCGCGCTGTGCCTGAAGTTCCAGCGGGACCTGAAGGTCGGCGAGGACCGCTTCAACGTCAACGGCGGCACCATCGCGATGGGCCACGCCTTCGGCGCCACCGGGGCCATCCTCGTCGCCGCCTGCGCGGACGAGCTCGAACGCCGCGGGGCCCGGTACGGCGTCGCCGCGGTCAGCGGGGCCGCGGGCAGCGGTTCCGCCGTGCTGCTGGAGCGTGTCGCGTGAGGCTGGGCGTCTCCCTGGGACTCTGGCAGGACCGGCCGGCCGAGGAGGCCCTGCTGACCGCGAGGGCCGCCGACGAGCTGGGCTACGACGAGCTGTGGGTGGGCGAGATGGCCACCTACGACGCCTTCGCGCTGACCACCGCGATCGGGCTGTCCACCGGCCGGATCGGGCTCACCGTCGGACCGCTGGCGGTGGCCGTACGGGACCCCATGATGATCGCGATGGGGGTGGCGTCGGTGGCGGACCTCGTCGGGAGGCCGGTGAGCGTGGCGGTCGGCACGTCGAGCCCGCTCGTCGTCGAGGAGTGGCACGGCAGGTCACGGGCGCGGTCGGCCGCCGTGCTGCGGGAGGCGGTACGGGCGCTCAGACCATTGCTCGATGGCGACAAATCCGATTTTTCAGGTGAATGCGTGAAGAGTCGCGGCTATCGGCTCCGGCTCCCGGCGCCCCGCGCCGAGCTGACCGTGGCCGCCTTCGGCGCCTCCGCCGTGCGGACCGCCGCGACGGCCGACCGGATGGTGCTCAACCTGATCACCCCCGCCTCCGCCGCCCGCCTGACCGCCGACCTCCGCGCGGCGGTTCGGACAGCACCGGCACAGGGGCGAGGGCAGGATGCGGCCCCGGCGCCGAGGGTGGCGGCCTGGGTGACCGCCGCGGTCGGCCCCGGGCGCGAGGCGGTCGACCGGATACGGCGCGCCGTCGTGGGATATCTCGCCGCGCCCGGGTACGGCGAGATGTTCGCCGAGGCCGGATTCGGGGACGTGGTCGCGTTCGCCAGGACCCGCCCGCACCCGCGCGAGCTGCTGGCCGCCGTCCCCGACGGCCTGCTGGAGTCGGTCGCCATGATCGGCGACGTGGACGCGGCCCGCGAGCGCCTGCGCGCGTACGCCGACGCGGGCGTGGACGAGGTGGCCCTGGTCCCGGTCGGCACGGACGCCGACCCCGGCGGCGTGGCGACGCTCAAGGCGCTCAGGGCTCTGGCCCGATAACGAAACCCGAGGGCAAAATCACGATATATCTCGGTTGGAACCACCTCGATAGCTCCACACGTTGGACCGGCGACGCACAATGAACTACAGACGGGGCGTCCGCCCCGCGTTCGGAGGATGTTGAGGATGTCGCCCGTCCAGAAGTACGCGATCGGCGCCGGAGCAGTGGTGTTCCTGGCGTGGCTGCTGCCCCTGCCAGGTTTCGTGACGCTGCTGATCATCCTGGGCGTCGTCGCCGCCCCGGTCGTCGGCTACCTGATGCTCGACCCGTCACAGCGCGAGCGCCTCAAGCGCTCGCGCCGCCGGGGTCTCGGCCGCTGACCCGGCGTCCGACCGCCCGCCGCGCCACGGCACGGCCCGGCCACGCGAACCCGCGTCTCCGGGCCGGTCCGGGCCGGTCAGGCGGCGGCGGCCGCGAGCTCCGATTCCACCCGGCGGGTGACCTTGCGCTCGAACACGAACGAGAGCAGCGGCACGGTGCCCGCGAGCATCACCCCGAGGATGTACGGCCACGTCCAGCGCGCCTTCATGCCCAGGTTCATCGTGGCCACGAGATAGAGCATGTAGAGGAAGCCGTGGATCGGAGAGACGATCTTCGAGGGCTCCTCGATGCCGAAGCCGTACCTGAGCACGATGCAGGTGACCAGGACGAGCAGCATCACGCCGACGATGTAGGCCAGGATGCGAAAGGGCTTGAGAGCGGATTCCACGGTCGGTTACCTCGGTCTTGGGGTTCGGTTCACGGGGCGGTGCGGGCTGGTAGGGCGGGGGCTTCCGGCTCGGCCCCCGGAGCGGCCCCGGACTCGGCGCCGGTCCCGGGACCGGCGTCCCCGGGAGTGGCTCCGGGACCGGGGTCAGGGCCGGGGTCAGGCTCGGAACCGGACGCGGAGGGGACGTCGGAGTCGCGCTCCCGGGTGCGGCCGCGCAGCGCGTCGCGGACGAAGTGCCACCACATGAAGACCGCGAACAGCCCGAAGATCCACCACTGGGCGGCGTAGGCGAGGTTGCGCCAGGTGAGCCCGCCCCGCTCGGTCGGCGGGGGAACGCTCACCGGCCTGGCCGCGACCTCGGGGGCCGGTGACTGGGTGGCGGCGACCAGGAACCCGTCGCGCAGCTTCGTACCCCGCCAGACGTTGATCAGTTCGGCCGACGAGACGGTCAGCACCTGTCCCGGCGGCAGCTGCCGAACCCTGCGCTGGACGCTGTCGGTGGCCTCCGAGGGCTGCAGGCGCCCGCTGACGGTCACCCTCCCTTCGGAGGGAGCCGTGACGGCGGGGTCCCCGGCCGTGGCCACCCAGCCGCGCACGACCGGGATGGAGGTGCCGTCGCCGAGGTCGAGCGGCGCGAGCAGCCACAGGCCTCCGTCGCGCTCGGCCACCAGGAGCTGCTTCGAGGCGTCGAAGGTGCCCTCGGCGGTCACCCGGCGGCTGACCTTGTCGGCCGTCAGGTGCTCTCCGGGCGCGGTGAGCGTGGCCACCGCCACGGGGGCGGGGTCGAGCAGCGACTGGGGCCTGCCGGACTCCTCGAAGACGCCGAGCTGCCACCTGCCCAGCAGACCGCACACGACGAGGGCTCCGACCGCGAGCAGGTGGAGCGCCACCACGCGGGCGGAGAACAGGATGCGGAGCATGGCACCACGCTATCCGCCCCGGTCGGCGGTCCGGCCCCCAGCACCCGCCCTTGGCCGGGCGCCGGGACATCCTTCCCGTGAAAGTGGACAAATCCGTGTTGGAGGGTATCCCGTATCGCTAAAGTCATCCTCATGTCTGATCCTCAGCAGATTGACCCCGCGGGCAACACCCAGGCGTTCCGTGCGTTCGCCCAGCGCAAGGACCCGGAGGCCGCTCCCGAGAAGCGGTCGCTCGCCCTGCCGATCACGGCGGCGGTGGTGGTGGCGGTGCTGGTCGTCGTCGCCGTGGCCGCGTACCTGCTGCTCTAACGACCGGGGGGTCCACAGCGCCGACGGCATCGCCCTCGGCGCTTTTCGTGTTACCGAACGGCCGGCAGCTCCCGGTGACGGGAGCATACCGACCGGGCGGTCTGGAACGACCCGCCGTGCCACGAGGGTGGACGACCTGCTCCCCGCTCATTACATTGGACGAATAATCCAATAGAAGCGAGCACGGACCGCTCTCATCGCACGGCCGGCACCGGCCGGACCGCCGGCGCCGCCCGGGAGCCGTCACCGGCGAGGAGCCGGGGAGAGCGAAGGGGAGCCAGGAGGCCCGATGAGCACGCGCCCCGGAATCACGATCATCGGCTCCGGCTTCGCCGGGCTGGGCATGGCGATCAAGCTCAAGGAAGCCGGATACCACGACTTCGTCATCCTGGAGAAGGCCGGCGACCTGGGCGGGACCTGGCGCGACAACACCTACCCCGGCTGCGCCTGCGACGTCCCCTCACCCCTGTACTCCTTCTCGTACGAGCCCGGCCCCGGCTGGTCGCGGATGTTCTCCCCCCAGGCCGAGATCCGCGATTACCTGCGGGCCTGCGTCGAGAAGTACGGCCTCGGCCCCCACCTGCGGTTCGGCGCGGAGGTCGTCGGGCTGGAGTACGACGACGCGGCGCGCCGCTGGCGGGTGGACGTCGCCGGGGGCGAGACCTTCACCACCAACGCGGTGGTCTCGGGCACCGGCGCGCTGCACGTGCCGTCGCTGCCCGCGATCCCCGGCCGCGAGAGCTTCGCGGGCCCGTCCTTCCACTCGGCCGAATGGGACCACTCGGTGGACCTGAGCGGGAAGCGGGTCGCGGTCATCGGCACCGGAGCGTCGGCGGTCCAGTTCGTCCCGCGGATCGCCGGGCGGGTCTCCCGCCTTCACGTCTTCCAGCGCACGCCCCCCTGGATCCACCCCAAGCCCGACTTCCCCTTCTCCCCCCGGGCGAGACGGCTCCTCGGCCTGCCCGGTGCCGCCCGCGCGCTGCGCGCCGCGATCTACTGGGCACTGGAGAGCCGGGCGCTGGGCTTCACCGTCGACCCGCGCCTGATGGGGGCCCACCGGAAGCTGGCCCTGCGCCACCTGGCCGACCAGGTCCCCGACCCGGCGCTGCGCGCCAGGCTCACCCCCGGCTACACGATCGGCTGCAAGCGCGTCCTGATCTCCAGCGACTACTACCCGGCGCTGGGCAGGGACAACGTCGAGGTGATCACCGACGAGGTGCGGGAGATCAGGGAGGGCTCGATCGTCGACTCCACCGGCAGGGAGACCGAGGTCGACGTGCTCGTCTACGGCACCGGCTTCAAGGTCACCTCCGCGCTGAACGAGCGGCGGATCGTCGGCAGGAACGGCAGGAAGATCCAGGACGCCTGGCAGGACGGCGTGCAGGCCTACTACGGCATCACCGTCGCCGGGTTCCCGAACCTGTTCCTCCTGCTCGGCCCCAACACCGGCCTGGGCCACAACTCGGTCGTCTTCATGATCGAATCGCAGGTCCGGTACGTCCTGGGCTGCCTGCGCCTGCTGTCCAGGACGAAGGCCAGGGCGCTCGACGTCCGCCCCGAGGCGCAGCGCGCCCACAACGACCGCCTCCAGGACCGCCTGAACCGCCGCGTCTGGAACAGGGGCGGCTGCGACAGCTGGTATCTCGACGAGCGCGGCGTCAACAGGACCCTCTGGCCGGGCTTCACCTTCGAGTACTGGGCGCGCACCCGGACGCCGAAACGCGAGGCCTACGAGCTGATCCCCTGACCCCCCGGCGCCCCGACGGCGCGGTCAGGACCGCGCCGCCGGGGTCGGCATCCGTTCGTACCGTCAGCGCCTGCCGCCGCGCCTGCCGCGGCGGACGGGAACCCTACCTGCGCCCGCTCACCACCAGCGCGCTGCCGCCGCCGCGACGGGTCGGCTCCGCCACCGCCTGGAGCCTCCCGTTCCGCAGGAACTCGACCGCCGTGGCCGCGCCGATCTCGGGGTTCAGCACGAGGCTGTGGCCCCGGCCGGTGAGCTCGGCGCCGTAGCGGTCGATGAAGCCCTGCTCGGCCTGGGTCTGGGCGGTGTTGCGCTGGGTGGCCCGGGGCGCCGCGAGCGCCTCGGGGAGCGACATGCCGAAGTCCCAGCGGTTGACCAGGATCTGCAGCACGGTGGTGATGATCGTCGAGCCGCCGGGGGAACCCAGCGCGATCAGCGGCCTGCCGTCCTTCAGGACGATCGTCGGCGCCATCGAGGAACGGGGCCGCTTGCCCGGCGCGGGCAGGTTCGGGTCGCCCGGGGCCGGCCCGAAGGTGAAGTCGGTCAGCTCGTTGTTGAGCAGGAAGCCCCGGCCGGGGACGACGATGCCGTTGCCGCCGGTCGACTCGATGGTGATGTTGTAGGCGACCACGTTGCCCCACCGGTCCGTGACCACCAGGTGCGTGGTCTCCGGCCCCTCGGGAGCCGACGGGGTGGCCTCCGCCGAGGGCGCGGGCGCGCACGGCCCGTACGTCCCGTCGGGGTTGCCCGGCGCGGCCGGGCTCGTCAGGGCCCGCTCGCCGATCAGGCAGGCGCGCTCCTTGGCGAACCCGTCGGACAGCAGCTCCTCGAGCGGGACGCCCGGGATGTCGCCCACGTACCTGCCCCGGTCGGCGAAGGAGAGCCTGGACGCCTCCAGGTACTCGTGCTCGCCGACCTCCGGCAGGGCCTCGAGGATGTTGAGCGCCTCGCCGACCGTCGAGCCCCCCGAGGACGGCGGCGCCATGCCGTACACGTCCATGCCCTTGTACGTCACCTTCGTGGGCGGCCGTTCGAGCGCCCGGTAGGCCCTCAGGTCGGGCAGCTCCATCAGCCCCGGCCGCACGTTGCGGGTGGAGCCCGGGGTGACCGGCGGCTTCTTGACGGTGGCCACGATCTCGGCGCCCAGGCCGCCGCCGTACAGCCACTCGCCGCCCTGCCTGCCGAGCCTGCGGTAGGTGTCGGCCAGCTCGGGGTTGCGGAAGGTGGAGCCGACCGGCGGCGGGGCACCGCCCGGCAGGTAGAGCTTGGCGGTGGAGGTGAAGTCCTTGAAACGGGCTGCGTTGGCGGCGGTCTGGTCGTAGAAGGTCTGGTCGACCTTGAAGCCCTTGGACGCGACCTCGATCGCGGGCTTCAGGGCCTGGCGCAGTGAGAGCGTGCCGAACCTGCGCAGCGCCAGCTCCCACTGGGCGACGCTGCCGGGCACCCCCGCGGACAGCCCGCTGGTCACGGCCTCGTCGAACGGGATGCCCTCCAGGGAGGCGGGCCCCATCGCCTTCGGCGCGGTCTCCCGGCCGTCGATCGTGTGGATCTTCTTGCGGCGCGCGTCGTAGTAGACGATGAACCCGCCCCCGGCCAGTCCGGCCGAGTAGGGCTCGGTCACGCCCAGGGTGGCCGCCGCGGCGACCGCCGCGTCCATGGCGTTGCCGCCCCCGCGCAGCACGCCCAGCGCGACCTCGCTGGCGTCGAGGTCGACGGTCGAGACCGCGCCCCCGTACCCCTCCGCGACGGGTTTCTTCTCCGCCTGCGGCCACACCTGCGACGCCTGTGGAGCGGCGGCGGCGGGTTGGACGAGCAGTAAGGAACTTCCCACCAGGATCCCCGCCAGGGGGGTGGCGAATCGACGATTGATCATGAGACCTCCCGCAGACAGCTTGACTCAGCCCGTGAGCCTTGTCAGCCCCTTCCCTACCGCAGGGGATGTAGTACCTCATGCCTCACGAGGTGGACGCGAGCTTCGGGCGGGCGCACGTACAGTGCTGAACGTGCACGCCAAACCCCGCTGGGCCGAGTTCCTGCTCCCGCTGTTCGCGGGGGTCTTCCAGGGCATGGCCACCCGCGGCGTGCAGTGGTGGCAGGTCCACGACCCCGGCATGCTCAGGGTCCCGCTCGACCCGCTGGGCTGGGCGCTCGTGCTGGCCGGACCCCTGGCCCTGATCGTACGCCGCCGCCACCCGGTGCTCTGCCTGGCGGTCGCGGTGGGCTCGACCGCGATCTTCATCGGCCTCGGCCACCCCTACGGCCCGGTCTTCCTCAGCCCGATCGTCGCGCTGCACACCGCCGTGGCGCGCGGTCACCGCCGGGCGGCCTGGTCGATGTGGGGCCTGGCCTACGTGTTCCTCGTGGTCTACACGTCCTGGCTCGCCCCCGTCCGCCCGGCCGGCTGGTTCCACGACCTCACGGTGGGCGCGCTGATGGGCCTGGTCCTGGTGGTGGCGGAGTTCTCGCGGGCCAGGAGGGAACGGCAGGCCGAGCGCGAGCGGGTGGAGGAGGAGGAGCTGCGGCGGCGGGCCAGCGAGGAGCGGCTGACCATGGCGCAGGAGCTGCACGACGTGCTCGCGCACAACATCTCCCTCATCCACGTCCAGGCGTCCACCGCCCTGCACCTCATCGAGGAGCATCCCGAGCAGGCCCGGACCGCGCTCACCACGATCAAGCAGGCGTCCAAGGACGTGCTGACCGAGATGCGGTCGGTCCTCAACGTCCTGCGCGACGGCGCGCCCCGCTCCCCCACCGCCGGGCTGGACCGGCTCGACGAGCTCATCGAGCGCAGCGGGCTGCCGGTCACCAAGAAGATCGTCGGCGAGGCCGGGCCGCTGCCTCCCGGCGTCGACCGGGCCGGGTACCGCATCGTGCAGGAGGCCCTCACCAACGTCACCCGGCACGCCCCCGGCGCGTCGGTCACGGTCGTGCTCGGCTACGACCCCCGCGTGCTGACCGTCCAGGTCACCGACTCGGGCGGCGGCACGCCCGGGGAGAGCCTGGGCAGCGGGAACGGCGTTCCCGGCATGCGGGAGCGGGCCTCGGCCCTTGGGGGAACGCTGACCGCCACGCACCACGGCCGGGGCTTCCGCGTCGAGGCCCGGCTGCCGATCCCGAAGGAACCCCGATGATCAGAATCGTGCTCGCCGACGACCAGGCCCTCGTCAGGGCCGGGTTCCGTGCCCTGCTGGACGCGCAGCCGGGGATGACCGTGGTGGCCGAGGCCTCCGACGGGGCGGAGGCCCTGCGGCTGGTCGCCGAGCACGAGCCGGACGTGGTCCTGATGGACATCCGCATGCCCGGCATGGACGGGCTGACCGCCACCCGCGAGATGCCCGCCGGGCCGAGGATCGTCATCCTGACGACCTTCGAGCTGGACGAGTACGTCTTCGAGGCCCTCCGCGGCGGCGCCAGCGGCTTCCTGGTCAAGGACACGGAACCGGCCGAGCTCATCCAGGCCGTCCGGGTGGTGGCCGGAGGCGACGCCCTGCTCTCCCCCGGCGTGACCCGCCGCCTCATCGCCGAGTACGCGAGCCGCGCCAAGGAGCCGCACCACACCCGCGACCTCGGCCTGCTCACCGACCGCGAGCGCGAGGTCCTCGCCCTGGTCGGCACCGGCATGACCAACGACGAGATCGCGGGCGAGCTCTTCATGAGCCCCGCCACCGCCAAGACCCACGTCAGCCGGACCATGATGAAACTCCACGCCCGCGACCGCGCCCAGCTGGTCGTCATCGCCTACGAATCCGGCCTCGTCCGCCCCGGCTGGATCTGACGCCCCGCGTCCCGGTAAAGGCTCGCGCCCGCTCGCTCCACTTGCGATACTCAACGTGTTCACCAGAACACGAAGGGACATATCGTCATGGTCATGACATCGCGACGGAGCCACGCCAATCTGCGCCCCTCCCCCGAGACCTCGTCCCAGCCCTTGCCAGGAACGGCGCGCGAGCTCTTCGACGCGCTTCCGCAGCTTCCAGGGCTGCGGACCGAAATCATCGACGGGAGACTGATAGTGAGCCCGGTGGGCACCCCCGAACACGCCAGGATCGCGATGCGCCTGTATCGCGCGCTCCTTCCGCTCATCGAGGAGAAGGAGTGGGACGGCTTCAGCGGGAACGTCGACGTCTGCATAGAAGGACCACGTGATCCGGTTGAGCCAGATTTCGTCCTGGCGCCCGCCGACTGCCCGCGCTGGGGCGCCCGCGAGCTGCTCTCCTCCGGGCTTCTCATGGTCGCCGAGATCGTGTCTCCGGGGAGCACCGTCGACGACCGCGACCGCAAGCCCGCCATTTACGCCTCCGGTGGCGTCCCCGTGATGCTCCTCGTCGACCCCGTGGCCGCGCCCGCCACCGTGACGGTCCTCAGCGACCCCAAGGAGGGCGAGTACCGGACCTCCACCCGGGTCGAGATGGGCTCGCGCCTCCACCTCCCCGAGCCGGTCGACTTCACCCTCGACACCTCGATCTTCGCGGACACCCGGACCACGCCGTAAGCAGGAGGCCGGACGGCGGGCCGATTCGCGCGTCCCCGGCGGCCCCGGCCGGTCGGGCGGGCGAACGAACACTTCACGCCCGTCCCAAGCAGCGAATCGGGGCCGGTGCGCGTTCTTAGGGCATGAACGGCGAGATAGTCGCTCTCCCCGCCGTGCCACCCGACGCCGAGGCGGTACTGGCCGGCCTCTACCGCGAGCACTGGCTCGCCCTGGTGCGCCTGGCCGTGCTGCTCGTCGGCGACCGGGAGTGCGCGGAGGACGTCGTACAGGACGTCTTCTCCAGGCTGCACGGCAAGGGTCCCGAGACGCTCACCCTGACATACATCCGCGTCTGCGTGCTGAACGCCTCGCGCTCGGTCCTGCGCAGGCGCGGCGTCGCCGCCAGGGCGGTGCTGGGACGGCCGGAAGAGCCGGTGGACTCCGCGGAGACGGCCGCGCTGCTGGGCGAGTCGCGGCAGGAGATGCTGGCCGCGCTCAGCCGGCTGCCCAGGCGGCAGCGCGAGGTCCTCGTCCTGCGCTACTACCTCGATATGTCCAACGCCGACATCGCCCAGGCGACGCGCCTCAGGGAGAGCACCGTGCGGTCCACCGCCTTCAGGGCCCTGGAGCGGCTCGAACGCGAACTGGGAGGCAAGGCATGACCGAGATCGAGGACCGGCTCAGGGACGCGATGGCCGCCAAGGCCGGGAGCGTGCGGGACGACGGGCGGCCCCGGACCCTGCCCGTGGCACGCGGGACGTCGTCCGGCGCCAGGTGGTGGGCCCCGATCGCGGTGGCGGCCGCCATCGTGACCGTGGTGGCCGCGACCGTCGTGGGAACGCGTACGGTCACGCCGCCCGCACCGGCGGTCCCGGCGGTTCCGACGGTGCGGCCGACGCCCCGCGCCGGCTCCCTCGCACCGCCGTTCAGGCAGGTGTGGCCGGGCGCGGTGCACGAG
This sequence comes from Streptosporangium sp. G12, assembly GCF_052983175.1. Classification (NCBI taxonomy): domain Bacteria; kingdom Bacillati; phylum Actinomycetota; class Actinomycetes; order Streptosporangiales; family Streptosporangiaceae; genus Streptosporangium; species Streptosporangium sp. G12. The sequence goes on from NZ_JBRIQO010000009.1 coordinate 54,105, forward strand.
ATCCCGGCGAAGGGGCCCGGCGGCCGGGTGTTCACCCCGGACGTGTTCGTCACCGACCGGGTCGTGGTCGGGCGGGGGCTCACCGAGAACCGGCTCGACGGGATCTGGTCGTACGACGTCGACAGGCGGAGGTTCACCCGGATCGCGCCGCTCAAGGACCTGAACGTGATGAACGCGCCGCTGGTCTTCGGCGACGGTCACCTGGCGTGGTCCACGCTCCGCGACCGTCTGACGGAGATATGGGCGGTGCCGGTCACGGGCGGCGTCCCGCGGCGGATCGCCTCGGTCACGGCCGTGTTCGTCGACAATACCTACAGCGGGATCGACCTGGCCATCGCCGGCGGCATGGCCGTGTGGTCGCCGCTCGACGGCGGCGGCGTCCACCGGGCTCCGCTGACGGGCGGGAAGGCGTCCCTGGTCGACGGCACGAGAGGCTTCCACCTGGTCGACTGGCCGTGGGCCGGGCGGCCCGAGCGGGACATGATGGCGGAGCGTCCCAGCGTTCGCCCGATGGAGTTCCTGAAGAACGTGCTCACCGGCGAGACCAGGGACGCGGCCCCGCCGGCGGGGCTGACGTCCTGGAGCGACTGCGGGGTGACGTGGTGCCTCAACGGCGCCGAGGCGTGGCGACGCGACGGCACGGACCGGCATGGGCTGCCGGGGACGGCCCGCGGGTCTCTCTACTCGGGCCGCTTCGTCCTGCTCCACCAGAAGGGCCGCGACGGCGGGGGGGCGAGCTCCCTGCACGACGTCGCCACGGGCCGCACCGGCCTGCTGTTCCCGGTTCCGACGCGCCTGGGGGACAAGGCTGCTCCCACCCTGTACGTGCACGAGGGCATGTTCCGCTTCCGGTCGGGACCGGGCAGGCAGGTCCTCGTCAACCTGAACGCCGCCGGCCGATGAGCCCCGCCGCCGACGGGATTCGCCGCGCGAAGTGGCGCGCGCCCCGGGGTGCGCGCCCGGCCGCCGGAAGGCCGGATGCCCGGTGAGGAGCCCGGGAACCGGACCTCCGATGAGAAGGCCGGAAACCTGGACGCCCGGTAAGGACAGCGTGCGCGCTCGGTAAGGAAATGTCACCGTCGGTCGCCCTCCGGGGAGATTACGTTTGGTCCGTGGGGATCTGGATGGTCACCGGGGATGTCCGCTGAGCGCGGGACCGGCCGCGCTGTTCGCCGGGGGGCTCGCCGCGGGACTGGTCGCGGGTACGGCCTCGTGCGCGGCCGTGCAGGGCGGCCTGCTCACCGGGCTCACCTCCCGCCGCCCGGCCGGCTCCGGCGGGCGCGGCGGGGCCGGGGCGGATCCCACGGGTCCTTCGGGTCCCACGGTCGTCGCGCTGTTCCTCGCCGGGCGCCTCGGCTCCCACACGGCGGCCGGAGCCCTGCTCGGCCTCGCCGGGTCCGCGGTGCGGCTGGGTCCTCAGGCCAGGGCCGCGCTGCTCGTCGCGGCCGGGATCGCGGTCGTGTTCTTCGGAATCCGCATGTTCGGCCGCGAACCGCAGGACGGATGCCGCCCGGACACCTCACAGGGCGGGCGTACGTCCCGGCGCGGCGGCGTGTCCGGGATCGCCGCCCCCGCGCCCAGGGCGCTGGCGCTCGGTGCCGCGACGATCCTGCTGCCGTGCGGGGTGACGCTCAGCACCGAGATGGTGGCGGTCTCCAGCGGGTCGGCGCTGGGCGGGGCCGCGGTGATGGCGGGCTTCGTGACGGGGACGGCTCCCGCGTTCGCCCTGCTCGGGCTGGTCCTGCGGCGGGCCGCGACGACCAGGCTGGCGGCGCTGGCGGGGGTCGTCGCACTGGCGGCGGGCCTGTGGACGATCTCCTCGGGACTGAGTCTCGGGGGGTGGCTCCCCGGGTCCGGCGGCCCGGCGATGGCGGCGGACGGCCAGGCATGGCCGATGGGCGCCCCGGCGGGAAGGACGGGGAGGGCGGCGGACAACCAGGGAGGCGATACCGCGGCCGTCCGCGCCGGCGGCGTCCAGCGGGTCGAGGTCCGGGCCACCGGCCACGGCTACCGGCCGGGCGTGGTGACCGTCCGTGCGGGAGTTCCCACCGACCTCGTCTTCCGTCTCGAGGGCGTCCCCGGCTGCACCCGGACGCTCACGATCGACGGCCGCGACGTGGCACTGCCCGCCACGGTACGGCTGGGCGCGCGAGAGGCGGGTTCCCTGCGCTACGTCTGCTCGATGGGCATGTACGTGGGGTTCGTGCGCTTCGTCTGAGCATCGGGATCCGGGCACCGGTTCACCGGGCCGGGCGCGACGATCGGATCGACGGCGGGCCGGTGGACGGAAGTCACGATTACCCTCCGCCACCGATCGGTTACGTGTCACCCTGTGACCTGTCGGCTGCGCGACGTCGGCGAGGAGGGTGACATGGGGTGGTGGCCTGACGACCCGGAGGCGACCGCGGGGCTGGTACCCACCCCCCGGAGCACCGAGCACGAGAACGACACGGACGGCGAGACGGCGCTGTTGCTCGCCGCGCACGGCGGTGACGTGCAGGCCGCCCACCAGCTGGGCCGCCACTTCGCGCAGCGGGGCGACCGCTCGGCGGCACGGCACTGGTGGGAGCGCGCGGCGGCCGCGGGAAACCTCGACAGCGCCTACAACCTGGGGATCTGGCACGAGAAGCACGGCACTCCCGCGGAGGCCGCGCGATGGTACGAACTGGCGGCGAACGCCGGAGACGTCGAGGCCGCGGTGAACCTGGCGACCCTCCTGCTGGAGCAGCACGGCGACGTCCCCGCCGCCCGGCGGTGGTTCGAGACGGCGGCCAGGGCGGGCTCCCGCGCGGCGGCCCGGCGGCTCGCGCTGCTCTGCGAGGACGGCGGCGAGGTGAAGGCGGCCGGGGAGTGGCACCGCAGGGCCGCGACGGACGGCGACCTGGCCTCGGCCCACGACCTCGGATTCCTCGCCTACGCCTCCGGCGAGGAGGACGAGACGCTGCGCTGGTGGGAGCTGGCCGCCCGGAGCGGCCATGCCGACGCGGCCTACCACCTCGGGCTGTTCCTGCAGGCCAACCGCGACCCCGAGGGGGCGGAGGCGTTCTTCCGGCTGGCCGCCAGGAACGAGCACCCCGGCGCCGCGTCCCAGCTCGGCGGGATCGCGCTGTCCCTCGGTGACCTGCGCACCGCGCGCGCCTGGTTCGAGCGGGCGGCCTGCACCGGCAGGATCGACGACCAGCGGACGGCCGGGTTCGTGTGCGTGGAGATGAGCGACGCGCGGGGGGCCGGCCACTGGTTCAGCCGGGCCGCGGCGGGAGGCGACCCGGAGGCGGCCTTCAATTTCGGCCTGCTGCTCATCGCCGAGCACAGCGACCTGCAGGGCGGGCAGCACTGGTTCCGCCAGGCGGCACAGGCGGGACACCACCGGGCCGCGGTCGAGCTGGCCGCGCTGCTGTCGGCCGCGGGCTTCTCCCGCGAGGCGGAGCGGTGGCTGTCCGATCCGCCCTCTCCCCCGTGGAGCCGGACCACCGAGCCCGAGCTCGTCGCCCGCGCCGAGCTGGCCGCGGCCGCCGTCGCCCGGCGGGGCGGCGCCCCCCTGAGGGTCGCCGACCTGACCGAGATCCTCGGCACCTGGGAGTTCGTCACCCGGCCGCTGCGCGACCACACCGACGTCACGGCGTGGCTGACCGAGCGGAGCGGGCTGCCGTCGGGCGCGATCGAGCACCTGGCGTCCGTACGGGCCACGCTGTTGCGCCCCGGCGGCGCCCCCTGGCCGACCCCGGTGGAGATCGAGCACGTCCTGGTCACCGCACGCGCCCTGCGTTCCGGCTGGTCTCCGTGAACGAGGCGTGAACGAGGCGTGGGCAGGGAGGGGGCGAGACCGTGACCGGCGCCGTTCCCCTCGCGAACCGGCCCCCGCGGCCCGGCGGGGTCACGCGTCCCGCGCCCGGCCGGCGCGGGACGTACGGACCCCGGTCTCAGGCGGCGATGACCTCGGAGACCGGCACGTGCGGCAGGCCGAGGGCGATGGCGACCTGCTCGTTGGTGAGCCGTCCCGCGTGGGTGTTGAGGCCCAGCGCGAGGGAGGCGTCCCGCTGGAGCGCGGTCTTCCAGCCGAGACCGGCCAGCTTGACCGCGTAGGGCAGCGTGGCGTTGGTCAGCGCGTAGGTGGAGGTGTTGGCGACGGACCCCGGCATGTTGGCCACGCAGTAGAAGATCGAGTTGTGGACCTGGTAGGTCGGCTCGGCGTGCGTGGTCGGGCGGGAGTCCTCGAAGCAGCCGCCCTGGTCGATGGCGATGTCGACGAGCACGGAGCCCGGCTTCATGCGGGAGACCAGCTCGTTGGAGACGAGGGTCGGGGCCTTGGCCCCGGGGATCAGCACGGCGCCGATGACCAGGTCGGCCTCCAGGACCTCCTTCTCGATCGCGTACGAGGTCGAGACGAGGGTCTTGAGACGGCCCTGGTAGATGGCGTCGACGAAGCGCAGGCGGTCGATGTTGAGGTCGAGGACGGTGACGTCCGCGCCCATGCCGACCGCGATCTGCGCGGCGTTGAGCCCGGAGACGCCCGCGCCGATGACGACGACCTTGGCGGGGGCCACGCCGGGCACGCCGCCGGGCAGTACGCCGCGCCCGCCGTTGAAGCGCATCAGGTTGTAGGCGCCGACCTGCGGGGCCAGCCGGCCCGCGACCTCGGACATCGGGGCGAGCAGCGGCAGGGTGTTGCCGACCTGGACGGTCTCGTACGCGATGCCGGTGACCTGGCGGTCGAGGAGGGCGTCGGTGCACTCGCGGCCGGCCGCGAGGTGCAGGTAGGTGAAGAGCACCTGGCCGGGGCGCATGCGGTGGTACTCCTCCGCGATGGGCTCCTTCACCTTGAGGATCATCTCGGCCTGGTCCCACACCTCGTCGGCGCTGTCGAGGATCTTGGCCCCGGCGAAGAGGTACTCCTCGTCGGTGAGGTGCGAGCCGAGGCCCGCACCGCGCTGGATGTAGACGTCGTGGCCGTGACGGACGAGCTCGTGCACGCCCGCCGGGGTCGCGGCGACGCGGTACTCGTGGTTCTTGACCTCGGCAGGCACGCCGATCTTCATGGGATTTCCTTTCGTTGTTTCGACGGAGTGGCACAGCGAGGCTTCCGCGGGTGCGGTGCGGTCTCACTCCGGCGGACATGGCGCCGGACGGCGAGCGCCGGCGAGGGCGCGGCGGGCCGGGGAGGCCCGGACGGCGCGACCCCCGGCGGGTGCGGCGCGTCTCTCCGGGCCGCGCGTGGCGGTCCGGAGGGGGCGCGGCCGTGCGCGCTCAGAGGCGGCTCCATGCCTCCGTCAGCACCGATCGGAGGATGGACTCGATCTCGTCGAACTCCTTGGGGCCGCAGATGAGCGGCGGGGCGAGCTGGATGACCGGGTCGCCCCGGTCGTCGGCGCGGCAGTACAGGCCCGCCTCGTAGAGGGCGGGGGTGAGGAAGCCCCTGATGAGGCGCTCGGACTCCTCGGTGTCGAAGGTCTCCTTGGTGACCTTGTCCTTGACGAGCTCGATGCCCCAGAAGTAGCCGGAGCCGCGCACGTCGCCGACGATCGGCAGGTCGCGGAGCCGCTCCAGGGTGGAGCGGAAGACCGGCTCGTTGCGGGTGACGTGGCCGAGCAGGTCCTCCCGCTCGAACAGGTCGAGGTTGGCCAGCGCGACGGCCGAGGAGACCGGGTGGCCGCCGAAGGTGTAGCCGTGGGCGAACATCTCGGTGCCGTTCTTGAACGGCTCGAAGAGGCGCTCGGAGGCGATCATGGCGCCGATCGGCGAGTAGCCGCTGGTCATGCCCTTGGCGCAGGTGATGATGTCGGGGACGTAGTCGAACTTCTGCCCGCCGAACATGGTGCCGAGGCGGCCGAAGGCGCAGATGACCTCGTCCGAGACGAGCAGGACGTCGTACTCGTCGCAGATCTCGCGCAGGCGCTTGAAGTATCCGGGGGGCGGCGGGAAGCAGCCGCCCGCGTTCTGCACCGGCTCGACGAAGACGGCGGCCACGGTGTCGGGCCCCTCCATCTCGATGGCGCGGGCGACGCGCTCGGCGGCCCAGTAGCCGTACTGCTCGGGCGTCATGCCCGGCACGCCGGTGATCTCGTCGGCGCGGTAGTGGTTGGTGTTGGGCACCCTGACGGAACCCGGGACGAGCGGCTCGAACATCTGCTTGAAGGCCGGGATGCCGGTGATCGACAGGGCGCCCTGAGGGGTGCCGTGGTAGGCGATCTGGCGGCTGATGACCTTGTGCTTGAGCGGCCTGCCGGTGATCTTGAAGTACTGCTTGGCGAGCTTCCACGCGCTCTCGACGGCCTCGCCGCCGCCGGTGGTGAAGAAGACACGGTTGAGGTCGCCGGGGGTCTCGGCGGCGAGACGCTGGGCCAGCTCGACGGCCTTGGGGTGCGCGTACGACCAGAGCGGGAAGAACGCCAGCTCCTGGGCCTGCTTGGCGGCGGCCTCGGCCAGCTCGCTGCGGCCGTGACCCGCCTGGACCACGAAGAGGCCGGCGAGGCCGTCGAGGTAGCGCTTGCCGTGCACGTCGTAGATGTAGGAGCCCTCACCGCGCACGATCATCGGCACCTCGGCGCCCTCGTACGAGCTGTGCCGGGTGAAGTGCATCCACAGGTTGTCCTGCGCGGCCTTCATGAGCGAGGTCACGTCGGTGTTTTCAGGGTGCGTCATCACGATCTTCCCTCGTTGAGCTGAGCTTCCAACAGTCTGCCTGCCAGAACAGCTCTTGCCAAGTGAAAACGTGGCATTAAAGTGCGAGAACCTCGGAATCCGCAAAACGTCCATGTAACAACGACGAAATCCGCGATCAGGTGAGAAGAGTGCCCGACCATTGCCCAAACCCCGGTTCCACTTGGCGGAACCCTGGTGTGCTGGAATCGTGCACGAGAGCGGCCGTACCTGCGGCTGTGATCCAATAGGACGCACCAGATATTGAGATGCGGGGGAAAGTCGTGACTCCTGACGAGATCGAGAACGCCGTCACCGCCGGCATGCCCCAGGCGATAGCGGACCTCAGAAGGCTCGTCGCCATCCCCTCGGTGGCCTTCCCCGGCCATCCCGAGGAGCCCGTGCACGCGGCCGCCGCGGTGACCGAGGAACTGCTGCGGAGCACCGGCCTGCCGCGTGTCCAGCAGATCCCCGTCGAGGGCAGTTTTCCCGCCGTCTACGCGGAGGCCCCCGCCCCGCCCGGCGCGCCGACCGTGCTGCTGTACGCGCACTACGACGTGCAGCCCACCGGAGACCTCGCGCTCTGGCGCACCCCGCCCTTCGAGCCGACCGAGATCGATGGAGCGATCCACGGCCGCGGCGCGGCCGACGACAAGTCGGGCGTCATCTCCCACGTCGCGGCGCTCCGCGCCTTCCAGGGGCGTTTCCCGGTCGGCGTCAAGGTCATCGTCGAGGGCCAGGAGGAGTACGCGGGCGAGCGCCTGGAATCCTTCGTCGAGCGCAACCCCGAGCTGTTCCGCGCCGACGCGATCGTGGTCGCCGACACCGGCAACCCCCGGGTGGGCGACCCCGCGGTGACGACCTCGCTGCGCGGCGTGGGCGGCTTCACCATCGAGGTGCGCACCCTCAAGGAGTCGCTGCACAGCGGCTCGTTCGGCGGCGCCGCCCCCGACGCCCTCGCGGCGCTGATCCGGATGCTGGCCGCCCTGCACGACGACCACGGCGACATCCGCGTCCCCGGCCTGCCGCGCGGCAGCTTCCTCGGCTCCGGCCCGTCGGAGGAGGACTTCCGTGCCACCGCGGGCGTGCTCGACGGCGTCTCCACGGTCGGCTCCGGCTCGCTGGCCGACCGCCTGTGGGCCTCGTACGCGATCACGGTCACCGGCCTGGACGTGCCGACGGTCTCCGGCGCGATCAACGCCGTCCAGGCCGTCGCCAGGGCCCGGGTGACCGTGCGGGTGCCCCCGGCCGGCGACCCGAAGACCACCGTCGAGGCCGTCGTCGACTTCCTGCGGCAGGTCGCCCCCTGGGGCGTCCAGGTGGACGTCGGCGACTACACCATGGGCTCCGGCTACCTGGCCGACACCGGCGGCGCGGCCCGCTCCGCGCTGAACCGGGCGATGGAACGGGCCTTCGGCCGTCCCCCGCGCGACGTCGGCGCCGGTGGCTCGATCCCGCTCGTCTCCACCTTCGTCAGGCAGTTCCCCGCCGCCACGATCCTGCTCTTCGGCGCCGAGGACGACGACGCGGCGATCCACGCCCCCAACGAGCGCGTGAACATCGAGGAGCTCCGCCGCACCGCCACCGCCGAGGCGCTCTTCCTGCAGGAGTACGGCTCCACGGCGGTCTGACGCCCGAGGTCCGACGATCGGGCCCTCCCGGCGATCGCCGGGAGGGCCCTTGGCGTGCGGTCACCCGAGACGCTCACCCGACCGCGGGAGCGCCTCGGAGCACGCCGGTTCCGGCATCCGCGACGAACTCCGGTCGCGGAGAACTCTCGGGGCGAGTCGTTCGTCGGACAGGTACAGACATCTCCCCGGGAGGCAGGGTTGTACCAGCAACCGCAGCGACGGCGGAGGAACTTCGCCCCGTTCATCGTCGCGATCATTCTCGCCGGAGCCCTGACCGTCGCCCTGCGGATCCTCGTCGACGCGAACGCGCCCGGAGCCGGAACGGCACGCGGGGCCACCGAACAGCCCAAGGCCTGCGAGGGGGGCGTCACCCTGACCGTCGCCGCCTCGTCGGAGAAGGCCGAACTGCTGCGGACGATCGCCTCCGGCTACAACGGCAGGCGAGTGGGCGGGCGGTGCGCAGACGTCGTCGTCGAGACCAAGGCGAGCGGCGACGCCATGCAGGCGCTGGCCAGGGGCTGGGACGAGCGCCGGGACGGCCCCCGCCCCGACGTGTGGTCGCCCGCCGGCAGCGGCTGGATCACCCTGCTCCAGCAGCGCGCCTCGGCGAACGACTCCGCCTCCCTCGTCGCCGACAACCCGTCGATCGCCACGACGCCGCTGGTCGTCGCGATGCCCCTGCCGATGGCCGAGGCGCTGGGCTGGCCGGCCAGGAAGCTCGGCTGGTCCGATCTGCTCGCCGTGTCCGCCGGGTCGTGGGCGAAGTACGGCCACCCCGAATGGGGACGGTTCAAACTCGGCAAGACCAACCCCAACTTCTCCACCAGCGGCCTGAACGCCACCGTCGGCGCCTACTTCGCGGCGACCGGCCTGTCCGGCGACCTGACGGAGAAGAACGTGGCCGACGCGAAGGTCAGGGACTTCGTGCGGGATGTGGAACGTTCGATCGTGCACTACGGCGACACGACGCTGACGTTCCTGTCGAACCTCCAGCGGGCCGACGACGCGGGCGCGGGCCTGAGCTACATCTCCGCGGTGGCCGTGGAGGAGAAGTCGGTCTGGGACTACAACCAGGGCAACCCGACCGGTGACCCCGCGACGCTGGGCAGGCACGCCAAGCCCAGGGTGCCGCTGGCGGCGATCTATCCCAAGGAGGGCACGCTCATGTCCGACAACCCGTACGCGGTGCTGACCGCCCCGTGGGTCGACGACGCCAAGCGGGCGGTGGCGGCCGACTTCCTCGCGCACCTGCGGGCTCCCGAGCAGCAGGCCCGCTTCGCCGAGTTCGCCTTCCGCTCGCACGACGGCAAGGCGGGCAAGCTGATCACCCAGGCGAACGGGCTGCTGCCCGCCGAGCCGAAGACGACGCTGAGCCCGCCCGCCCCGAACGTGCTCGACAAGATGCTCACCGGCTGGGCCGACCTGCGCAAACCCGCGAACGTCCTCCTGGTCCTCGACGTCTCCGGCTCGATGGGCGCCCCCGTGCCCGGCACCGGCAAGAGCAAGCTCGACCTGGCCAGGCAGGCCGCGATCAACGCGCTGTCCCGGTTCGGCCCGCACGACAGGGTCGGGCTGTGGATGTTCTCTACCGAGCGCGACGGCGCAAAGGACCACCTGGAGCTGGCCCCGCTGGCCGCCGTCGACGCCGCCCACCGCGGGAGGCTGCGCGCCAGGCTCGACGGCCTCACCCCCGACGGCGGCACCGGCCTGTACGACACCGCGTTCGCGGCCCACGAGCAGGTGCGCGAGCTGCGGAACGGTGACGCGATCAAGGCGGTGGTCTTCCTGACCGACGGTAAGAACGAGGACCCCGACAGCCTCTCCCTGGAGAACCTGCTGCCCGGCCTGCGTACCGAACCGGGTCAGGAGACGGTGCGGATGTTCACGATCGCCTACGGCCAGGACGCCGACCTCGGCGTGCTGAGGCAGATCTCCGAGGCGACCGCCGCCGCCGCGTACGACTCCCGCGAATCCGGAAGCATCGACCAGGTGTTCACCGCGGTGGTGTCCAACTTCTGATGGCACGCCTCGCCGGCGGACTCGGGACGGCTCGACGGCCACGCCGCGGCGGGTGGCCGGGGGTGGGCCCGGCTCGATCTCGATGGGGAAGCCGGGCCCGTGATCCCCGCCTCACCGGACGGGCGGGGCGCGGAACGACCCGTTCAGCGAACGGGCAGCTCGTAGACGCGGCGGACGCTGGTGGGGGCGGCGCTGAGGTCGGCCCCGTAGATGTGGAGCGAGATGGCCGTCTCGTCACCCGTGTTGTGGACGCGGTGGATGTCACCGGGCGGGGCGAAACCGCTCACCTCACCGGTCTGGTTGGCGGCCCTGCCGATCTCGGTCAGGTGGTCGCCGTGGTCGCGGTAGAGGGTCTCGTACTCCACGCCCTGCAGCACGCCGAACACGCACCACGCGATGTGGTCGTGGATCGCGGTCTTCTGTCCGGGCCGCCAGACCACGGCCACGATCGAGAAGTTCTCCTCGGCGTGGAGGGTGTGGCCGACATAGCGGTCGGGGTCGCCGAGGCGCTCCTCCTCGGTGAGGATCCCGGGGGACGGCAGCCTCTCACGCAGCAGCCCGGCCACGGTGAAGGCCGTGGTCCGAGCGTCGGCGGACGGGTCCACGAGGTCTCGGACCCCCGCGACCAGTTCGGCCAGGCCCGGGCGGGTGAGCGTCAAGGTTGTCATGCCTCAAGGATGCGGCGAGGAGATACATAGCGTCCAATGCCCATCTTCCCGCTCATCCATAGATAAAGTTAATACATGCTCGATATCGTGCGACTTCGCGTCCTCGCCTCGGTGTCCCGGCACGGCTCGGTGACCGCGGCGGCGAGGGAGCTGCACTACTCCCAGCCCTCGGTGAGCCACCACCTCGCGAAGCTCGAGGCCGAGACCGGGGCCAAGCTGATCCAGCGGGTCGGCCGGGGCATCCGGCTGACCGAGGCCGGCCGGCTGCTCGCCGAGCGGGCCGTCGAGATCATCGGCCGCCTCGACTCCGCGTCCGCGGAACTGTCGGCGCACGTGGGCCTGCGTGCCGGGCGGGTCAGGCTGGCCGCCTTCCCCTCCGCCCTGGGGACGTTCGTGCCGGAGGCCGCCGCCGTCCTCGCCGGGGGGCACCCCGGCCTGGAGCTGCGGCTGACCGAGACGGAGCCGCCCGACGCGCTGCGGATGCTCAAGGCCGGCTACGTGGACGTGGCGGTCATCTTCCGCTACGACGACACCGCCCCCGAGGCCGACGGGATCCGGCTGCTCCACCTGCTGGACGACCCCAGCTACCTGGTCACCGCCGGCCCGGCCGGCGAGCTGACCTCCTACCGCGACTCCCGGTGGATCGGCGGCTGCGACCGGTGCCGCACCCACCTGCTGGAGCTGTGCGCCAGGGCCGGCTTCGAGCCGGAGATCGCCTTCACCACCGACGACGTCGTCGCCGTCCAGGCCCTGGTCGCCGCCGGGATCGGGGTGAGCGCCCTGCCGGGGCTCGCCCTGCACGCCCACCGGCATCCGAAGATCAACATGATCGAGCTTCCCGGCTCGACCCGCCACGTCTACGCCGCCACCTACGGCGAGCCCCCCGACCCCCCGGCCACCACCGCCCTGCTGACCGCCCTGACCTCGGTGACCTCCGTACCCCCGGCGCCTCCGGTGACCTCGGTGACCGCGATGACTCCGGTGATGTCCCCGTAGAACGCCCGTGACCGGTGCCCGTCGCACGCGCGGGCAGGCCGTCACCGGCCGAACCCGGGCGATCGTCGTGGCCCGCGCGGGGCCGGCGGTGGCTAGTCTCGAACGGTGTCCACAGCGATCATCACGGTCAGCGGTCTCAGCGTGGAGCTCGGCGGCAACCCCGTGCTCCGCGACGTCGCCCTGACGGCGGCCCCCGGCGAGGTCGTCGCCGTGATCGGCGCGAACGGCGCGGGAAAGTCGACGCTGCTGCGCTGCCTGGCGGGGCTGCACCCCACACCCTCCGGCACCCTGCGGGTCCTGGGCGGCCCTCCGAGGGACGACGCCGGCTTCTGGCGTGACGTCGCCCTGGTCGAGGACGAACCGGCCTGGTACCCAGGTCTGACGGCACGCGAGCACCTGGAGCTGATGCACGCCGTCCACGCTCCGGCCCGGCTGGAGGTCGAGGCGGCGCTGGAGTCGTTCGATCTCCTGGAGCGCGCCGACGCGTCACCGCCGACCCTCTCCACCGGCCAGCGGCAGCGGCTCTCGCTGGCGGCCGCCCTGCTCAGGCCGAGCAGGCTGCTGCTCCTGGACGAGCCGGAGCGCGGGCTCGACGAGGTGTTCCGCGGGCGCCTGGCCACGCTCCTCACGGACTACGCGGGCGCCGGCGGCACGGTGGTCATGGCGACCCACGACCACCGGCTCGCCGAGAACACCCGGGCCCGCCAGGTCGTGCTGGCCGCCGGGCAGGTGACGGCCCGACCATGAACGCGGAGCACGGAATGAACGCGACGCCGGATGCGAACGCGGAGCAGGGTGTGAACGCGACGCCGGATGCGGACCCGGAGCGGACATGAACACGGAGCAGGGTACGAACGCGACGCCGAGCGTGAACGCGGAGCAGGGTGTGGCCACGGTCCGGAGCGTCCGCGCCTTCGTCAGGGTGCGCGGCGGCGCCCCCGTGAGCTGGCTGGACCGCTACACGAGGTTGTTCGGGCTGGCGATGCTGCTCGCGGTGCTGGTCCAGCCGGTCTCCGCCGAGCTCGCCTCGCTCTCCCGGCGGGTGGACCCGTCGCGGATGGGAGCCGGCCTCGCCCTGGTCATGCTCGCCTACGCCGGTCTTCTCCTCGCCGCCCGCGCGCTCGGTCCCGTCGCGCTGCCTGCCGCCGATGCCGCCTGGCTGCTGCTGTCCCCGCTGCACCGCCGAGGCGTGCTGGGCCGGACGGCGACGATCCTCCTGGCGGTGTCCGTCCTGGCCGGGATCGCGCTCGGGGTGGGCGCGCTCGCCGTCCTGGGCGCGCCGGACCGGCTGGCGCTGCGGCTGGTCACCGCCGTGATCCTGGGGGTCTCGGCGAGTGCCGGCGGCATGGCGCTGACCGTGCTCTCCCAGTCGTCGCAGAGCTGGCAGCCGTGGCTGAACGCGGCCGTCGTCGTGACCGCCCTCCTGGCGGCGCTGTCGGCGCTGGCGGCGGCGGGCGGCCCGGCGCGGCGCCTCGTGGCCGAGGTCGCGAACGCGCCCGCGTCACAGGGCGTTCCGGTGGCCGCCCTCTCCGCTGCGGCGGCCGCCCTGCTCGTGTGGAGGGCGTGGTCGGCCCTGGCCGGGATTCCGGCGCGGGCCGTGCTCTCCGCCTCCACCCGGGCGGGTCACGTGACCACCGCCGCCGTCGGCATGGACCCGGCGGCCCTGACCTGGATCGCCGAGGACAACCACTGGCGGCGGCGCACCCTGCGCTCGCGCCCCTGGCCGTCGCTGCCCGCACCGCTCGCCCTGGCCTGGCAGGACTGGCGCCGCCTGGGACGGCGCCCGGGCCGGCTGGCCGCCCTGCTCGGGGGCGCGGCGCTGCCCGCGCCGGTGGCGCTCACGGCCGGCAAGGCAGGCGCGGTCGTGACGGGAGTCGTGTTCGCCGGGGCGCTGGCCGCCGCGGTGGCGGGCGTCTCGGGCGCGCGCCGCGACGGCGACAACCCGGCTCTGGCCCGGCTCCTCGGGGTCGGCGCCCGCGAGGCCCTGGCCGCCAGATCGCTGCTGCCGGCGCTGCTGGGCGGTGCCTGGCTGACCGTCGCCCTGGCCTGCGTGTCCCTGACGGGCGTGCTCGGCACGGGCCCGTGGTGGCTGTTCGGACCACTCGCCGCCCCCGCGCTGGCCGCCGGAGGGTTGCGGATGGCCCGCCGGAACCCGATCGACCACTCCATGCCGATCATCGAGGCGATGGGAGGGTCGATACCGACGGGCCCGCTCATCTGGGGCTTGACCGGCGTGGATCTCGCGGTGCTCGGATGCCTCCCGCTGGCGCTCGCCCTGGGCCTCCAGCCGTCCTCCCTCACCGGCTTCCTGGCCGCCCAGGCTCTGGCCGGTACGGCCGTCCTGCTGGGCTACCTGCTCCGGGCGGGGTCCGTCCGGCGGTGAAAATGCGAGGCGCCGGCGGAACCGGGGCCCCTACGATCCGGATATGCCGGATTTGTCGACACTCGCGCTCTTCGCCGCCGCGACCCTCGCCCTGCTGCTCGTGCCGGGGCCGGCGGTGCTCTACATCGTGACCCGCAGCGTCGCCCAGGGCCGGTCCGCCGGGCTGGTGTCGGTGCTCGGCATCCACCTCGGCTCGCTGGTCCACGTGGCCGCCGCCGCCCTGGGCATCAGCGCCCTGCTCGCCGCCTCGTCGACCGGGTTCACGATCGTGAGGTATCTCGGCGCCGCCTACCTGGTCTGGCTGGGCGTGCGCAAGCTCATGACCCGCTCGAACGGGGAGGAGTCCTTCGAGCCGCGGACCGCGACCAGATCCCGGATGTTCTGGGAGGGCTTCGTGGTCAACGTGCTCAACCCGAAGACCGCGATCTTCTTCCTCGCCTTCCTGCCGCAGTTCGCCGATCCGGAGGCCGGGCCGATCGCCCCGCAGATCGTGCTGCTCGGCCTGATCTGGACGGTGCTCGGCATGGCCAGCGACGGCGCCTTCGCCCTGCTCGCCTCGGCCATGGCGGGCCGCCTGCGCCGCTCGGCCCGCGCCCGCCGCCGGCTGGACGTCACCAGCGGCCTCGTCTATCTCGGCCTGGGAGCCCTCGCGGCCTTCGGCGGCGAGAACTCCGTGGCCAAGGCCTGAGTCGCGAGCCTCGGCGTCCCCGCCGCCCCCCCCGGCCTTCCCCTCCCGGCCCGCCGGGGAGCCCGGCCGGACATCGGCCCCGGGACCTGCCGGGGGAAGGACCCCGCCCGGGGCCCGTCAGACGAAGCGGTAGGTCGTGGTGGAGGCGAACCGCTCGCCGGGGCGCAGGACCGCCGAGGGGAAGTGGGGCTGGTTCGGCGAGTCGGGGAAGTGCTGGGTCTCCAGGCACAGGCCCGCGTGCTTTTCGTACGCGGTGGCGACGCCGTCCAGGAAGTTGCCCGTGTAGAACTGCACGCCCGGCTCGGTGGTGGTGACCTCCATGGTGAGCCCTCCGGCCGGCTCGCGGACCTCGATGCCGCCGCGCAGGACGTAGCAGTGGTCGTAGCCGCCCCCCAGCCGGGGGTCGGCGATCCGCTCGCCGATCTCGTACGGCGAGGTGAAGTCGAACGGGGTGCCGGCGACCGGGGCGAGCTCCCCGGTCGGGATCTGCGTGGCGTCGACCGGCAGGTAGTGGTCGGCGTCGATGCGGACCACGTGCTTGAGGATGTCACCGCCCCCGGCGAGGTTGAAGTAGGAGTGGTTGGTGAGGTTCAGCACGGTCGGCGCGTCGGTGGCCGCGTGGTAGTCGAGCCGGATCGCGTCGCCGGTCAGCGTGTAGGTGACCGAGACGGTGAGCGTGCCGGGGTAGCCCTGCTCGCCGTCCGGGCTCACGTGCTCCAGGGTCACGGTGGTGTCCGAGGCGCCGGTGATCCGCCACACCCGGGTGTCGAAGCCGTGCGTCCCGCCGTGCAGGCTGTTGGGGCCGTTGTTGACCGGCAGCTCGTGGTCGCGCCCGTCGAGGGTGAAACGCCCGCCCGCGATGCGGTTGCCGTACCGGCCGACCACGGCGCCGAAGTAGCGGCTGCGCGTCAGGTAGTCGCCGAGGTTGTCGTAGCCGAGGACGACGTCGACGCCGGAGACCTCCAGCGACTGCAGGATCGCCCCGTAGCTGAGGATCGCGGCGCGCATCCGCCCGTTCGACAGCACGTGCCGCTCGACCCGCTCACCCGACGGGGTGGTTCCGAAGCTCATGTGCGCACCTCTCCGGTGGATTCACGGACGACCAGGCTGGTGTCCAGAGTGGCCAGGGTAGTGGTGGCGCCGTCGCCGAACGACTGCAGGAGCAGGTCCACCGCCATCCGCCCGGCGGCGGCCGTGGGCATGGCCACGGTGGTCAGCTTGGGCCGGTTCAGCCGCCCGGACACGATGTCGTCGACGCCGACCACGCTGATGTCGTCGGGGACGCGCACGCCGCGCTCGTACAGGCCCTCGATGAGCCCGATGGCCACCAGGTCGTTGTAGGCGAGCACGCCCGTCACCCCGGAGGCGACCACCTCGCCGGCGACGGCGAGGCCGCCCTGCTCGGTGGGCGCGTTCGGGCCGAGGGTGACCAGCTCGACGCCGTCCATCGCGGTCGCGGCAGCGCGCATCTCGCCGCTGGTCCACGAGCCGCTCGGCCCGGAGAGCAGGGCGATCCTGCGGTGGCCGAGGCCGGTCAGGTGCTCGATCGCGAGGCGGGCGCCCTGGCCGACGTCCATCAGTATCGTCGGCAGGCCCTTCATCCGCCGGTTGACCACCACGAACGGCACGTCGGCGTGCAGCCGCTCTATGGCCCGGTTGGACAGCCGGGGGCTGCAGAGCAGGACCCCGTCGACCTGCTTGGCGAGGGTCTGGATCAGCTCCTCCTCGACCTGCGGGTCCTCGTCGGTGTCGGCCACGAACACGTGGTAGTCGCGGGCCCTGGCGTGCGCCTGGGCGGCCTTGATCAGCGGCGGGAAGAACGGGTTGGAGATGTCGGCGACGATGAGGCCGATGTTGTGGGTCCTGCCGGTGGTGAGGGCCCGCGCGGCGCGGTTGGGGCGGTAGCCGAGATCCTCGGCGGCGGCGAGCACGCGGCTGCGGGTCTCGGTGTTGACCAGATGCGGCGCCGAGAAGGTGCGGGACACCGTCGAGACGTGCACCCCCGACGCCCGCGCCACGTCCCTGATCGTCGCTGCCACCATGCTCCTTCGCCCTGGCCCGGCACCGGGGCCCTGAAGCACATTAGTGCAAGCGGTTGCGTGACTGTCAACGCCGGAATCAGATGCTTTGCGAAGCGGTACGGGATCGGTTGCACACCGCCGACTATCAGAAATACCGAAAAATCCGCAGATGAGGAGTGATTTACCAAATTGGGCCCTTGACGTTGCCGGAAGATGTCCTCAATGTTTCTTGCAACCGGTTGCAGGACATTGGAGTCCGGGACCGCGATGGGAGGTGGCGTGATGGAACCGGTTCGCGTGGTGCTCGCCGGGGCGCACGGGCACGGCTGGTGGCACCTGTCGAACGTCCGGCGGCTGGCCGAGGCCGGGCTGGTGGACCTGGCCGGGGTGTGCGACGTGCGGCCCGTCGGCGACCTGCCCGAGGGGACCGAGTTCTCCGGCGACCTGGCCGGGCTGATCGGACGCACCGGCGCCGAGGTGACCATCCTGTGCACGCCCATCCACACCCACGCCGAGCTGGCGGAGAAGGCGCTGCGCGCCGGCTCGCACGTCCTGCTGGAGAAGCCGCCCGCCGCCACGTACGCGGACTACCTCCGGATCGTCGCGGTGGCCGGGGAGACCGGGCTCGCCTGCCAGGTGGGATTCCAGAGCCTGGGCTCGGAGGCGATCCCGGCCGTCCGGCGGATGGTCGCCGAAGGGGCGATCGGCCGGGTCACCGGGATCGGCGCGGCGGGCGCCTGGGAGCGCCCCTACTCCTACTACGGCCGGACGCCGTGGGCCGGGAGGCGCGAGGTCGGCGGCGTTCCCGTGATGGACGGCGTCCTCACCAACCCGCTCGCGCACGCCACCGCGACCGCGCTGGCCGTCTCCGGCGCCGAGGTCGAGGACGTCGAGGTCGAGCTCTACCGGGCCAACATGATCGAGGCGGACGACACCTCGTGCGCGCGGATACGGATGGACGACGGGACGGTCGTGACGGTCGCGGTCTCGCTGTGCGCGGACCGGCGGCACGAGCCGTACCTCATCGTGCACGGCGAGAGCGGGCGGATCCGGCTGACCTACACCGAGGACCGGGTCGAGTTCGACGGGACCTCGATCGTCCACCCCAGAACCGACCTGCTGGAGAACCTCGTCGCGCACGTCCGCGACGGCACCGGCCTGCTCGTACCGCTGGAGAGGACCGCCGGTTTCATGCGCGTCCTCGACGCGGTGCGGCTGGCGCCCGAGCCCCTGGCCATACCTGACGTGTTCCAGGAGATCGGCGACGAGCGCCGGGTGCTGCCCAGGATCGCCGAGGTGACGGCGACGAGCGCGGAACGGCTGGCGCTCTACTCGGAACTCCGGGTGCCCTGGAGCGAGCGCCGTCCCGGGGTGGGGCGGCCGCCCTCCGGCGGCGGCCCGGCCCCCGGAACCTCCTGGACACGTTCGCGGCCAGGCTGACCGAAGCGCAGGCGTCGTACACGCGGCGCGACGGCGGCCGAGCCGTCACAGCGAGGCGGGCGCGTCCATCCCTGACCTGGGCGCGCCCGCCTCCACCATCCGGAAGGCTCTCGGGGGCCGTACGGAGCCTCCCTCCCACCTGACCCGCGGAGGAATTCCCGTGAAACGAGCCGTCGCGCTCACCACCCTGCTGTCCCTGGCGATCCTCGCCGCCCCGCCCGCGTCCGCCACCGCCCTGAGGGCCGACATCCCGGAGACCACCGCCTCCGGCGGCACCACCTCGCCGGAGACCGCCGGCCGGCGGCCGGACCTGGGCCGCCGGACCCTGCCCGCGAACGACGGCTGGGCCGCCGAGGGCCCCGGCACGACCGGTGGCGCCGCCGCGCCCGCGTCGAACGTGCACACCGTCTCCACCCGCACCGAGCTGGCCACCGCGCTCGCCGCCCCCTCGCCGAAGATCATCTACGTGAAGGGGACGGTCGACACCGACAGGACCTGCGCCGACTACGCCACCGGCGGCTACACCCTGGAGGCCTACCTCGCCGCGTACGACCCCGCGGTGTGGGGCAGGGAGACCGACCCCTCCGGCCCGCTGGAGGACGCGCGCGTCGCCTCGGCCGCCAGGCAGACCGCCGATATCAAGCTCAAGGTCGGCTCCGACACCACCATCGTCGGCCTCGGCGGGAACGCGCGGATCCGCGGCGTCAACCTGCACGTCGACAAGGTCGACAACGTCATCATCCGCAACATCCTCTTCGAGGACACCGCCGACTGCTTCCCGCGGTGGACCCCGACCGACGGCGCCGAGGGCAACTGGAACTCCCTCTACGACAACATCTCGGTGACCGGCTCGACGCACGTGTGGGTGGACCACAACACCTTCACCGACGGCGACAACCCGGACTCCGGGCAGCCGCGGTACTTCGGCAGGCCCTACCAGGTGCACGACGGGCAGCTCGACATCACCCACGCCTCCACCTTCGTCACGGCCTCCTGGAACCGGTTCTCCGGCCACGACAAGACGATGCTGATCGGCTCGACCAACAACCCGGCGAACGACACGGGCAAGCTGAACGTCACCGTCCACCACAACCACTTCGACAACGTGCTGCAGCGGCTCCCGCGCGTGCGCTTCGGCCAGGTGCACGTCTACAACAACTACTACGAGATCCCCGACGCCTCCACCTTCCAGTACGCCCTCGGCGTGGGCGTGCAGTCGAAGATCTTCGCCGAGAACAACCTCTTCCGGCTGGGCCGGGCGGTCGACCCGGCGGACCTCCTCTACAACTGGGGCGGCACCGCCCTCACCGCGCGGGGGAACCTGCTCCGCGTCGGCGGCCGGGTCGCCCCCGTCGACCTCGTCGCCGTCCACAACGCCGTCAACGACCCCGACCTCGGCACGGACGCGGGCTGGACCCCGACCCTGCACACCGGGATCGACCCGGCCTCGTCGGTGATCCGTTCGGTCTCCCGGCACGCGGGCGTGGGCGAGATCCGCTGACGGCCGCCGCACGCGAGCGTGCGGCGGTCCGCCGAGGACCGCCGCGCGCCCCCGGACGGCACCCGGGTCCGCCCCCGCGGGCCCCGGCTCCCCGGGGCCCGCGGGTGTTCCCGCCTGTCAGGCGGGCGCCGTGAAGGTGTACGAGCCGGCGCCGAGCCGGAAGACGGCCGCGCCGCCCTCGTGGCCCACGGGCACCGCCTCCGGCGGGCCGGTGACCGCCGCGGCCGAGGCCGAGGGGACCCGGACGGTGGCCGTGGCGTTCGCCGGGATCTCCACCCGCAGCGTCAGCGTCCCGCCCCCGATCGACCAGTCGCTGAGCGCCCTGCCGTACGGCGTCCGCAGGTCGGACCTGCCCGAGGTGAGCCCGCCGCCGGGGCGCGGCGCGATCGTGATCCGGCGGTAGCCGGGGTCGCGGGTGTCGGGGCCCAGACCGCCCACCGTCCGGTACAGCCAGTCGCCCACCGAGCCGAGGCCGTAGTGGTTGAAGGAGTTCATCCCCGGGTCCTGGAAGGAGCCGTCGGTGCGGATGCCGTCCCAGCGCTCCCAGATCGTGGTCGCCCCGCGACTGCTCATGTATCCCCAGCCGGGATAGTCGGGCTGCAGCAGGATCTGGTACGCGGTGCCGAGGTGGCCGTTCTCGGCCAGCACGGGCAGCAGGTTCTCCACGCCCAGGAAGCCCACGCTGAGGTGGCCGTCACGCGAGGCCACCTTCGCGGCGAGCCTGTCCGCCACCGCCTGGGCCCGGTTCTGCGGCACCATCCCGAACGACAGCGCCAGCACGTACCCGGTCTGGGTGTCGCCCGACACGGTTCCGTCGGCGGCGACGAACCTGGCGGTGAACGCCTGGGCCACCTGGTCGGCCAGGGTGCCGTAGGAGGCGGCGTCGGCGGTCCGCCCGGTGGCCGCGGCCATCCGCGACAGCAGCCGGGCGCTGTACCCGAAGTAGGCGGTGGAGATCAGGTCGTTGGCGGTGTTGTCGCCGACGTTCAGCCAGTCGCCGTAGGTGTCCTGGTTGCGGATCAGGTCGGACCCCGAGGTGGAACGCGAGTAGTCGACCCAGCGCTTCATCCCCGCGTAGTGCTCGTCGACGACGCGCAGGTCGCCGTAGCGCTGCCACAGCGTGTACGGCACGATGACGCCCGCGTCCGCCCAGCCCGCCTTGCCCGCGCCGCAGCAGACGTCGGGGACCACGTCGGTGAAGGCGCCGTCCGCGCGCTGGGCGTCGGTCAGGTCGTCGGAGAACTTGTCCAGCAGTCCGTGGACGTCGAAGTTGAACGTCGAGGTCTGCGCGAAGATCGCGATGTCGCCGGTCCAGCCGAGCCGCTCGTCGCGCTGCGGGCAGTCGGTGGGCACCGACAGCATGTTGGAGCGGGCGCCCCACACGATGTTGTGCTGGAGCCGGTCGACCAGCGCGCTGGAGGAGTCGAAGACGCCGGTCGGCGCGCCGCCGGTCCAGGCGGCCCGGCCGGTGAGGCTCGCGGTGGTCGGCGTGCCGGGGAAGCCGGTCAGCTCCACGTACCGGTATCCGTGCACGGTGAACCTCGGCTCGTACACCTCGTCCGCGCCGGTCCCGGCGAGGGTGAACCTGTCGGTCTGCCGGGCGGCGCGCAGGTTGGCGGTGTAGATCGTGCCGTCGGCGTTGAGCACCTCGGCGTGCCGCATGGTCACCGTGGTGCCCGCCGGGCCGCGTACCCGCAACCGGTTCCAGCCGGTGAAGTTCTGCCCCAGGTCGACCACCCACACGCCGGGCCTCGGCTGGGTCACCGACCGCGCGGCGATGTCCTGCTGCACGACCACGCCCGGGTCGACGGCCGCCACGAGGGTGGGTTCGGCCTCCGCGCGCACCCTTACCGCGCTCCAGCCGGAGTCGTCGAACCCGGAGGTGTCCCAGCCGGTGCGGGCGGCGCGGGCGTCGTACTCCTCGCCGTGGTAGAGGTCGTCGGCGGTGATCGGTCCCGGCGCGGTCCGCCACGAGGAGTCGGTCAGGACGGTGGTCTCGGTGCCGTCGGTGAAGCGGACCCGCAGCTGCGCCGAGTACCAGGGCTGGGTGCCGTATTTCTGGCTTCCGGCGAAGCCGAGCGATCCGGCGTACCAGCCCCGGCCGAGCTGCGCGCCGACGGCGTTGTCGCCCTGGCGGACCAGCGAGGTCACGTCGAAGGCGCGGTAGGCCAGGCGCTTGTCGTAGTCGGTCCAGCCCGGGGCGAGGACCTCCTCGCCGACCCTCGTTCCGTTGATCCGGGTCTCGTGCAGGCCCAGCGCGGTGACCAGCAACCGCGCCTCGGCCACCGGCTTGCCGAGCGCGAACCCCTTCCTGACGTACGGGGCCGCCTCGGCGGCCGAGACGTTCGAGGCCCACGGCCCTGAGCCGTAGGCGGCGACGACCCGGGCCGCGGGCCAGGAGGCGTCGGAGAAGCCCGGCTGCTGCCAGCCGGACGGGCCGCTCTGCGAGGCCTTCCACGCCCCGTCGGTGACGATCCGGGTGGTGGCGCCGCCGGCGACGACCTCCAGCGCGGCGATCGCCCCGGCCGGGGAGACGGTGGTGTTCTGGGTGGAGACGGCCAGCGTGTTGGTCCCGGCCTGGAGCCGGGAGGCGACGTCGACGACCGCGGCGGACTTCCAGGAGTCGGTGGCGCGCGGCGAGGTGCTGACCTGGACGCCGTTGACCCACACGTCGGCGGTGTCGTCGCCGGTGACGGTGAGCCTGGCCCGGGTGATCGCCCCCGAGGGGAGCGTGAACTGGCGGCGTAGGAACCGGGTGGCCTGCGGCGCGCTCACCGCCGGGTCGCCCTCCGGGTACCAGATCCAGCTCGCACCGGACAGACCGGGAGCGGTGCCGGGCGCGCCGACGAAGGCCGCCCGCCACTCCGTCGCCGGGGCGAGCAGGCCGGTCTCGAACCAGTGCGCAGGGCCCCACCCGGCGGCGCGGCCCTGGGTGTCCCAGACCCGTACCCGCCAGTGGTAGCGGGTCTGGGAGGCCAGCGCGCCGCCCTCGTAGGCCGCGTCCACCGACTTCCCCGACGCGACGCGCCCGCTGTCCCACACGTCGCCGGTACCGGCCTGCGCGCGGGCCTCCGTCGAGGCGACGATGATCTGGTACGCCGCCTGGATCTGCCCGGGGGCGCTCGAGGTGAGCTGCCAGCCGAACCGGGGCCGGGCGGTGTCGACGCCGATCGGGGTGGCCCGGCGTTCGGTGACGGGCGCGGTGACCGTCAGCGGCGAGGCCGCGGCGAGGTCGGGGGCGGCGACGTCGCTGTTCCAGGGGGTGATGCCGTACGCCCCGGAGACGGCGGCGGCGGGCCAGGAGGAGTCGGCGA
The DNA here is from genome assembly GCF_052983175.1 of Streptosporangium sp. G12. Classification (NCBI taxonomy): domain Bacteria; kingdom Bacillati; phylum Actinomycetota; class Actinomycetes; order Streptosporangiales; family Streptosporangiaceae; genus Streptosporangium; species Streptosporangium sp. G12. The sequence continues at coordinate 77,402 of NZ_JBRIQO010000009.1, forward strand.
ACCCGGGCTCGGTCCAGCCGGGGGTGACCGTCTCGGCGGCCTTCCACGCGCCGTCGGTGACCAGCTCCACCGTGCCGCCCGCGGTGACGACCCGCAGCCTGCCGATCACCCCGGCCGCTCCGGCCGAGGTGTTGCGGGCCGCCACGGCGAGGGTGTTGGCGCCGGAGCGGACGGCGGCGGCGAGGTCGACGTAGAGCGACCGCCGCCAGGAGTGCTCGGCCCGGGGCGAGGTCGCCAGCGGGACCCCGTTGAGCCAGACGTCGAGGGTGTCGTCCCCGGTCGCGACGAGCTGCGCCTCGGTGACGGCGCCCGCCGGGACGGTGAACGTACGCCGCAGGTAGCGGGTGCCGGCGGGGACGGACTGCCGCGCGTCGCCGCCGGGGGACCAGATCCAGCTCGCCCCGGCGAGCCCGACCGGGGCGGCGGCCCGCGCCGGGGCGGCGACGGCGGGCAGCAGCCCCGCCACCAGCGCGCAGAGGGCCAGTGTCCAGAGGACCGTGCGTAACCGGCCAGGGTGGAGGGAGGGGAATGGCATGCCGTCTCCTTGCGATCCGTGGGGGGCGAAAAGGCAGGGCGAACCAAGACGGAGTAAATCGATTTAAAGCTGACTGGACAGTAGATCAGCATTTCGTGACCGTCAATGGCCGATTAACACGACATTTCCGACAGAACCACACTCTGGTAAGACTCTTTTTGTTGTTACGTTTTAATTAGGTGTTAGAGCAAGCCGAAACAGACCCGGCCTTGGGAGGTCAGGCAGGGCCGAGGCGTCCACGGCTCCTGCGAGGGGTGGCGCGGCGGGTGCGGAACCGCCGGTTCGCGGGGTCGCGGAAGCCGTACGCGTCCCGCCACCGCTCACGGCTTCAGCGTGAGCCTCTTCCTCGACGCACCCGGGAACACGACGACCAGGTGCCGCTCCTCCCCCGCGTCGACCCGCACGTAGACACGGAGCCGATAGCGGCCCTTCCCCGCGATCGCCAGGTTCGGCATCGGGGCACCCGCGCCCACGTCCCCGCCCTCGCCCATCTCCGGCACGGTGAGCCTGCCGCTGCGGCTGACGATCGGCACCTCGTTGACCTGATCCCATCCGGCCGTCCGCCGTGGTGGCGCGGTGCGCAGGGCCTTCACCGTAAGGCACAGATCGATGACGTCCTCGATGTGCCCGATGAGCACCGTGCTACCGGCCACCCCGATGAGGGTGTTGTCGTCGTAGAGCCTGTCTATCGCCTGCTCCGCCGCCTCGCCGGCCGTTTCGTCCTCGGGGTCGTGGACCTGATAGCCGTGATCGCCGTCGGCGAACAGGAAGTACTTGGCCGTGGCCTGGACGACCCCCTTCGTCCGGGGCCACGGGTCGCGGCACTTCGCGTTCTCCTCGGCGATGTAGGCGGTGTTCGCCGCCTCCGCCTCCGCGGTCGACCGCAGCAGCTCGGGATGGGTCGCGCCGACGATCTCCGGGCAGATGTAGACGAGGTCCCACCGGTCCACGCCCCAGGCGGACCGCTCGCTCCCGGCCCGCGTCAGGATCGCCTTCTGCTCGTCGGGGTCCTTCGCACGGCACAGCGCCCGCCCGGAGGCGAGGATCTGCTGGTCCGACAGGCTGTCCGGGAACATGGGCGGGCCCCCGCCGTCCGTGCTCCGCGCCCGGCACAGGAACGCGGCGTCGCGTTCCGCGGGTTTCAGGTCGCCGAAGCTGGGCCGGGCATAGCAGTCCATCGACCAGCCGGTGTAGGTGAGGTGCGGGGTCTGCTCCGGGTGGATCAGTGCGATGACCGGCAGTACGGCCACGGCCGCCACCGCGACGCGGACCACGCGCCGCCGCGCGGGCGGAAGGTCCGCCGGGTGGCCCCCGGCGGGCATTTCACGGGCGGTCGCCGCGATCCACACGGTGCTGACGAGCCCCGCCGCGTCCATCATGACCAGAATCGCCAGCCTCCCACCGGAGATCCCCTCGGTGAGGAAGTTGAGCGGGATCACCAGCGCGTAGACGCCCAGCGACAACCACCCGGCGACCAGCGTGCCAAGGCTCCACCGCCCGTCGCGCCGCTGCCCGACGATCGTGAGGATGGTCGCCGCCACTCCGGCCAGCATCAGGCCCAGTCCGACGACGACGCCCGATCCAAGTTCTGGAAGGTCGAGTTCGTCGAGCAGTTCGTTGGCCATCCCGGCCACCCCGGCCGCGAACATCACCCCGGCCGCCGCGCGCAGTATGCGGGACCGCCAGCGGATGACGAGCAGGTAGAGGACGTCGATCGCGGTCCACAGCGCGAGCTGCAGCGCCGCCTCGACCGCGTCGGGGAGCAGCCCGGTCTGGTACCACGGCACGAGGGTGTACGCCACCGCCAGATACAGCAGGCGGCGCAGCGCCTTTTCCCGGCGGTCCAGCGGTCCCGGCGCGGGGGCACGCAGGATCAGCCACAGGAGCGCGGCCTTCACCAGGGCGGCCACGAGCAGCGCCACAGTCGTCGGGGTGTCAAACCCGTCGGGCGCGTAAACCTCCGTATAGGGCGGCGGCGACCATTCGGCGGCCATCCAGAGCCAGGCGTCGCCGAGCACCAGGCCCGCGGCCGCCGCCGCAAGGATCAGGCCTACTATCCCAATCCTGATAATCCGCCATAAACCATCCGGAAGCACGGGGAGCGATCTTAGCGTGGACGGCCCCGCTCAACCTCGAAGAACCAGCAGACGCCGGGCCGGAACCGCGCGAACGGGAGCTGCACGAAAGGAGACGAGACAAACGTGAGCGACGCGAAAGGGAACGGCGCCGAGCCGGTCTCCGGGGTGCCCGGAGACCGGCGGGAACGTCAGGCGGCGGGGCCGCCAGACAACGGGAAATGTCAGGCGACGGGAAATGTCAGGCGCGTCCCTCGACGAGGACCCCGTCGACCCGGCGGGGGATGCCCAGCGGGTTGTCGTCGCGCAGCTCGGGCGGCAGGAGCTCGGCCGGCCAGTCCTGGTAGGCGGTCGGCACCAGCCACCTGCGGATCGCTGCGGCGCCGACCGAGGTGTGGGCGGCGGCCGTGCTGGCGGGCCAGGGACCGCCGTGGTGCATGGCCCAGCGGACCGCCACCCCGGTCGGCCAGCCGTTCCAGATCAGCCGCCCCGCCTTCTTGAGCAGCACCTCGGCGCTCCCGCGCGCCTCGGCGGGGTCGGTCGCGTGGATGGTGGCGGTCAGCGAGCCGTCCAGCCTCTCCAGTACGGGAGGCAGGTCCGCGGGGTCGGGGTAGACGACCACGAGGGCGGCCGGGCCGAAACACTCCTCCACGAGATCGGGCAGGTCCGCGGCGAACGTCGCCAGATCGGTGACGAACACCTGCGGGGTCACCGCGAACGCCCCCTCGCCCGGCCGCCCCTCGGCGAGCGGGGTGAGCTTGCCGAGCCTGGCCAGCCCGCGCAGGTAGCCGCCCTGCATCCGCTCGGTGAGCATCGGCCCGCCCACGGTCCCGGAGACCGCCTCGGAGACGGAGACCAGGAGTTCGGCGTCGTCGGGGACGAACACCAACCCGGGGTTGGTGCAGAACTGGCCGGTGCCGAGGGTGAGCGATGCGGCGAAGCCCTGGGCGAGGCCGTCGCGGGCGGCCGAGGGCAGCACGACGACGGGGTTGACGCTGCCCAGCTCGCCGTAGAACGGGATGGGGTCGGGACGCTCGGCGATGAGCGCCTGGATGGCCTTGCCCCCGGGGATGGAGCCGGTGAACCCGACGGCCGCCACGGACGGGTGTACGGCCAGCCGCTTCCCCGCGTCGAGCCCGCGGACCAGGCCGAGCAGGTCCGGGTCGGGCAGGGCGCGCCGGATGATCTGCCACGACAGCTCCGACGTGGCCGGATGCCCGTCGTGGGCCTTGACCACCACCGGGCATCCGGCGGCCAGCGCCGAGGCCGTGTCGCCGCCCGCGACCGAGAAGGCGAACGGGAAGTTGCTCGCCGCGAAGACCCCGGCCACGCCGGGCAGCGGGTGGTTCATCCGCCGCAGGTCGGGGACCGGCGGCTGGGCCGTCGCGTGGTCGATCACCGCCTCCACGTGCCCGCCGTCCCGCAGCACCTGGGCGAAGAGCCGGAACTGGCCGGCGGCCCGCGCCACCTCCCCGCGCAGCCGGGTCTCCCCGAGCGCGGTCTCCGCGTCTGCCGCCCGCCAGAGCTCCTCGACGTTCACCTCCAGTGCCGCCGCGACCGCGTCGAGCGCCGCCGCCCGGTCCGCGGAACGCCAGGCGGACCCGGCGGCGAGAGCCGCCCCGACGATCGCGTCCACCTCGTCGTCCGAGGTCAGGGGGAAGGGATCTCCGACGGACTCGCCGGTCCTGGGGTCGATTGAGTGGATCAAAACGAAAGCCTTTCCTCAACGGATCCTGCCACGCCGGACCATCCTCCTAAGGTAAGCGCTTTCCTAACCAGAGACCAACCGGCCGGGGCAGGCGGGACGCAGCCGTCTTCCACCTCCGTCCTGACCGATCCGCTACGTGTATGCCCTGCCGGTCCCGCTCGGAACGCCACCGCGACCGGCACCGCAGGCCGTCTTCCTACCGACCAGGGTTTTCTCCACGTCTTCAGAGGAACGCAGGATTCGTGATCACGCTGTCACCGGCAGACGCCTGCCAAAGGGTGAAAAGGGTTCTGTACATGCCGTGTCGAGCGGGGGCGCACGCGAGACCCCGAACCGCGATCCGAAGGACGCCCGCAGCGAATGGCCCTGCCCTGGTGTCAGCGCACACCCGGTACGCGTCACCTCGGAACGCCAGACGCTCGACGGGGATTCGGTACCGCAGGGTCGCTACCGCGTCGTGGAGCACACATGCTCCTGCCGGATGGTCTTCTACGAGTTGATCTCCTGCGGCGGTGCCTACATGATCCAGAACAGGCCGCCAGAGCACGCCTTCGCCGGGCGGTGGACGCTCCGCGAGGCGCGGGAGATGTGGCGGCAGGTGCCGACCGGGCAGGCGCGATAGCCGAACGCGAAGGCCGGCGACGCCTGCCCCCTGTATCCGGAACCGGCTCGCCCTGAATACAACCCTTCGCGTTACGGGGACGGTACGCGGGTTCCACCCGAAATCACGGAAGCACCGCCTCCCAGCGGGCGATCAGGGTCTTGCCCCCGGTGGCCACCGTCACGTTGTCCCCCGCCTTCCCCAGGGCGGTGCGCAGCGTCGTCGCCTCGCGTCCCCGGTAGGTCCGGGTGCCGAAATTGCCGCCGGTCGCGGCCTCGATCGGCGTGGTGATCCCCTCGGGCCAGGTCGCCTGCCGCCTTGGCCGGGCGCTCGGGTCCTCGTACATCGTCACCGTGATCGGCGCGGTGACGTCGGGCGTGCCGGTGGAGCGGATCCTGGCGGTCAGCTTCGAGAGGCGCTCGGTGGCGGCGACGACCGGCTCGTCCTCCGCCGTCGGCGTCCCCTCCAGCCGGGTCTCGTGGGTCTTCCCGCCGGAGTCCACCACGGTGACGACCGCGAAGGGCTGGTCGGTGGCCCCTCCGGTACGGTCGATCGTGCCCTCCCGCCCGGCCAGGGATTCGACGAGCCCGGCCCGCAGGTCGCGCAGTTCGGCCTCCGGGAGCGGGACGACGACGAGTTCCGCGTCGCGCAGCGAGACGGCCCGCCCGTCGGCGGTGACGCTCATGCTGTCGCCGCCCTCGCACGTCATCCCGCCGCAGCTGACGTACCGGACGACGACGGCACCGGGCCGTTCCCCGGCGGGCGCGGTGGTCTCGACGGAGACGGTGGTGCCGTTCCCGGAGCAGCCGACCACGAGAAGGAGCGGGAGCAGGACGACGGTCCGCAGAAAACGCATCACATCCCGGAAACGGATCGGGCATCCGGGCGGTTCACGCCTCCCCGGAGTACGCGGCCTTCCCCCTCCCGGCCCCTCCCGGCTTCTTCCCGGTCCTCCCCATCTCCCCTCCAGCCCTCCCCGGACCGGGAACCCGCACGCGGGGGGCGTTCAGCTCATCAGGAGCACGACCCCGGCGACGAGCAGGGCGACGACCTTGACGACCTCCAGGGCGATGTAGGCGTGGTGGCCCTTCGAGCGCGGCGCGTCCCGGCCGGCGAGGATGCGGTCGGATCTGCGCGCCAGCCGTGGCCGTACCACCGCCAGTTGCACGGCCAGGGTCAGGACCGCGACCGCCGCCGGGGTGACGGCGCCGGACGGCGGAAGGCTGGAGACGACGGCGGTCTCGACCGCCAGCACGCTCAGGAGCACGGTGGCGAGCACGGCCTCGACCGTGTTGAGGGCGCGGAAGACCAGCCGTCCGATGCCGAGCCCGATCTTCGTGGTCACACCGGGAGCACGGAACTTCAGCGGCGCCTCCAGGAAGGAGATCGCCAGCACCATGCCGAGCCAGACGAACGTCACGGCGGCGCCGATGGCGAACGCCTGCATCTCGGTCATGACGTGCCCTCCACCGGCCGCTCCTCCACGCGGGCCCAGTCAGGCACGGCCACACACGGCTGTCCGATCATATGGGTCATGGACTTGAGTTTATACAAAATCCAGTTGTATAAATAGGGGGACGAGAGGAAAAACCATGAACGACCAGGAACTTGACGTACGCCCCCTGAGCAAGCCCGACAAGCATCCGACGATCTTCGCGACCTACGGGGCCCTCGCCGTCGGCGACTCCTTCGTGCTGGTCAACAACCACGATCCCCGGCACCTGCGCGACGAGTTCGACGCCGAGCACCCCGGCGGCTACAGCTGGGACTATCTCGACAAGGGCCCCAAGACCTGGCGGATCCGGATCACCAAACTGGCCGCCACCCCGCTGCCCCGCGTCCTGCACGACACCGGCACGGTCACCCCTGGCGTGACCGGCGCGGCCTGGAAACTGGAGATGCGCGAGCGCGACCTGGACGCCAACGTCATCCAGCTCGCCCCGGAGGCCACCATCGACGCGCACACCGGCCCGGATCTCGACGTCCTCCTGCACGTCCTGCACGGCACCGGCCGGCTCACCACCGAACTCGACACCCTGGACCTGCGGCCCGGCGCGCTGGTGTGGCTGCCCAGGCGCTCCCGGCGCGCCTTTACCGCCGGACCGGACGGGCTGGGCTACCTCACCGTCCACCGCAGCCGCCAGGCTCTGGTGCTGGAGCCCGTCGTCGGAGGCCCCGCCCGATGACCACGGTCCCGCCTCCGCCCCCGCTCGGGTCGCGGGCGACCGGCCCCGGACCACGGGCGGGCGACCCGAAACCACCGGCAACCGGCCCCGAACCACGGACGGCCGGCCGGGCATCCCTGCCGGGTGACCGCGCCGACGGCGACGCGCCGGGCCACTCCCTCCTCGCCCGCCTCGGCAAACGCGTCCTGCGCCCCGGCGGCGCCGAACTCACCCGGGTCCTCCTGGCCCGGGCGGGGATCACCGGTGCCGACGTGGTCGAGCTCGCCCCAGGGCTCGGGCGTACCGCGCGGGAGATCCTCGACCGGCACCCGCGCTCCTACCTCGGCGTCGAGCAGGACCCGGCGGCGGTGGCCGCGGCCGGCAGCGTCGTCGCCGGGCACGGCAGCGTCGTCCTCGGCAACGCCGCCGCCACCGGGCTGCCCGACGCCTCGGCCGACGTGGTGATCGGCGAGGCCATGCTCACCATGCGGGGCGACCGGGCGAAACACGCCGTCGTCGCCGAGGCCGCCCGCCTGCTGCGCCCCGGCGGCCGCTACGCCGTCCACGAACTCGGGCTCACTCCCGACCCGCTGCCCGAGGCGGCCAAGACGGGCATCCGCCAGGCTCTCGCCCGGGCCGTCAAGGTCAACGCCCGCCCTCAGACGATCACCGAATGGCGGTCCCTGCTCCAGGCGCACGGACTGGTCGTCGAGCGGGTCGACACCGCGCCCATGGCCCTGCTGCGGCCACGGCGGATCATCGCCGACGAGGGCCCGCTCGGCGCGCTGCGCTTCATCCGGAACCTGCTCGCCAATCCCGACGCCCGCCGACGCGTCCTCGCCATGCGCCGCACCTTCCGGCTGCACCGCGACCACCTGATCGCCGTCACCGTCATCGCCAGAAAACCCTTGCCGGACCCCTGACCGCCGTCGCCGTCATCGCTGGAAAACCACCGCCGGACCCCCGACCGCCGTCGCCCTCGTCGCCCGAAGAACCACCGCCGGGCCCCTGACCGCTCATCGGCTCGCCAGGGGACACGGGGAGGCGGGTGACATCGGGAGGACCGTCAGGAACGGGCGGCCTCGGCGGTCGTCCTGGCCCAGCGGTAGTCGGCCTTGCCCGCCGGGGAGCGGACCATCTCGTCGACGAAGGCGAAGGTCCTGGGCACCTTGTAGCCGGAGATCTTCTCCCGGCAGTGGGCCTCCAGTTCCTCGGCCGTCGGCGCCGTGCCGGGGCGCGGCTCGATCACCGCCGCCACCCGGTTGCCCCACCGCTCGTCCGGGATGCCGGTCACGACCGCGTCGAAGACCGCCGGGTGGCCCTTGAGCACCGCCTCGACCTCCTCGGGGAAGACCTTCTCCCCGCCGGTGTTGATGCAGGCGGAGCCCCGGCCGAAGATCGCGATGGTGCCGTCCTCCTCGACCTTGGCGATGTCGCCGGTCAGCAGCCAGCGGACCCCGTCCCCGTCCGTCACGAAGGTGCGGGCCGTCTTGGCCTCGTCCTTGTAGTAGCCGGAGGCGATGCGGCCGCTCCTGGCCACGGTGCCCAGCTCGTCCGAGCCGGGCTTGACCGGTTCCAGGACCTCGTTGAGCACGGCCAGGCGGGCGTGGGGGTTCGGCTGGTAGCGCAGCCCCGACTCGGGCGAGGAGCCGGGAACCGCCGAGGCGGTGTAACCGGACTCGGTGGAGCCGAAGCTGTCGATGATCATCTTGCCGGGCAGCAGCTCCTCCAGCCGCTCGCGCACCGAACCGCTGAGGATCGCGCCGGTGGAGCTCAGCGCGAACAGGGAGGACAGGTCGTAGGCGCCGGTGGCGATCTCCTCGACCAGCGGCCGGGCCATCGCGTCCCCGGTGATGTTGAGCGTCAGGACCCTCTCCCGCTCGATCGTCCGCAGCACCTCGGCCGCGTCGAACTTGCGGACGTACGCGATCGTGCCGCCCATGCACCAGGTGATGAACGTGCCCATCTGGGCGGCGCCGTGCATCAGGGGGGCCGCGGCCAGCATGGTCATCTCGCCCGCGGCGGCGGCCGCCTCGATCACCTCGCCCGGGGTGGCGCGCGGCTCGCCGTAGGGGTTGCCGCCGCCGAAGGCGAAGAACAGGTCCTCGGTACGCCACATCACGCCCTTGGGCATGCCGGTCGTGCCGCCGGTGTAGATGATGTAGAGATCGTCGCCCGAGCGCTCGGGGAACCCGCGCGTCTCCGGCTGCCCGGCCAGCGCCTCCTCGTACGGCACCGCGCCCTCGACCCGGGACGGTCCCCCCACCGCGATCAGGTGTTCCAGGAGGGGGGCGTCCGGGGCCGTGGCCGCCACCCGGGCGTCGAACTCCACGTCGAACAGCAGGGCCACGATGTCGGAGTCCCGGTAGAGGTAGAGCAGCTCCGCCTCGACGTAGCGGTAGTTCACGTTGACCGGCACCGCCCGGATCTTGAGGGCGGCCAGCAGACCTGCCACGTACTCGACGCCGTTGTACAGGTGGATCCCGACGTGCTGCCCGGGGCGCACGCCCCTGCTCTGGAGGAAGTGGGCGAGCCGGTTGGCGTGCGCGTCCAGCTCGGCGTAGGTCACGCGCCGGTCGCCGCAGACGACGGCCGTGCGGTCCCCGATCGCGTCGGCGAGTCCTTCGAACAGATCCGCGTGGTTGAACTCCATTCGCACCCCTCCTGGGGGATCAGGGTTTGTCGCTGCCGACCATCCACATCGCGAAGAACTGCGCGCCTCCCCCGTACGCGTGCCCGAGGGCCCGCCTGGCGCCGTCCACCTGGTGCTCCCCCGCCATCCCCCGCACCTGGAGCGCCGCCTCGGCGAACCGGATCAGCCCGGAGGCGCCGATCGGGTTGCTCGACAGCACGCCGCCCGAGGCGTTCCACGGGATGTCGCCGTCCAGGGCGGTGGCCCCGGACTCGGTGAGCTTCCAGCCCTCCCCCTCGGCGGCGAAGCCGAGGTTCTCCAGCCACATCGGCTCGTACCAGGAGAAGGGCACGTACACCTCCGCCACGTCGATCTCCCGGCGCGGGTCGGTGATCCCGGCCTGCCGGTAGACGTCGGCCGCGCAGTCCTTGCCGCCCTGCGGGTTCACGGTGTCGCGGCCCGCACGGAAGATCGGCTCGGAGCGCATCGCGGTGCCGAGGACCCAGGCGGGGGTGCTGCCGGTGAGCTTGTCCTCCGCGGCCAGCACCATCGCGCAGGCGCCGTCGGAGGACGGGCAGGTGTCGAGGTAGCGGATCGGCTCCCAGAGCATCGGGGTCGACTCGACCATCTTCTGGTCGATGCCGGGGATCTTGAGGTGCGCGTACGGGTTCTTCAGCGCGTTGAGCCGGTCCTTGACGGCCACCAGGTGGCCGACATGCCCGGGGGCGCCGGAGCGGCGGATGTACTCGCGGATGTGCGGGGCGAAGTAGCCGCCCGCGCCGACGACCAGCGAGGCGCTGAACGGCAGGTGGGTGGACAGGGCCCAGGTCGCGTTGGACTCCGACTGCTTCTCGAACGCCACCACCAGCACCCGGTCGTGCACGCCGCCCTGGATCAGCGAGGCGCCGACGAGCGCGGTGGACCCGCCGACCGAGCCCGCCGTGTGCACCCGCATCATCGGCTTGCCCGCGGCGCCCAGCGCGTCGGCGAGGTAGGCCTCGGGCATCATCACGCCCTCGAACAGGTCGGGCGCCTTGCCGATGACGACCGCGTCGATGTCCTTCCAGGTCAGGCCCGCGTCCTCCAGCGCGCGCAGGGCCGCCTCGCGGACCAGCCCGGCGAGGGAGACGTCGCGCCGCTTGGTCGTGTAGTGAGTCTGGCCGACACCGATGACCGCGCAGGGGTTGCCCATCTCTAAGCCTCCATCACGGTGACGAGGTTGTGCTGGAGGCAGGGGCCGCTCGTGGCGTGCCCGAGGGCGCGGCCCGCGGTGCCGTCCATGATGCGCCCGGCCGCCTCGCCGATCCTGATGAGGCCGGTGGCCATGACCGGGTTCGCGGCGAGGGGGCCGCCGCTCGGGTTGACGCGCGTGCCCTCGGGGAGCTCCAGCGCCTCGCGCAGGATGAGCTCCTCGTGGCTGAACTGGACGTGCAGCTCGGCCACGTCGACGTCACCCTTGCCGGCCCCCGCCGCGCGTGCGGCGTCGGCGGCGGAGGCCGACCGGGCGAGGTCCCTCATGCCCAGGTAGTGCGGCTCTATACGGTGGGCGATCCCCGTTATCCACGCGGGGCGCTCGCACAGCTCCCTGGCCAGGTCACCGGCCGCCAGCACCACCGCGGCGGCGCCGTCGGTGATCGGGGCGATGTCGTACGGCCGCAGCGGCGCGACCTCCGCCTCCTCCGCAGTGGGATCCGGGATGGGGTCCGGCAGGTCGAGAGCGTACGGGTTGGCCCTGCCGTCGGCGCGGCTGCGCCGCACGATCTCGTCCAGCTCGGCCCGGTCCGCCCCGGTGGCCGACGCCTGCAGCGCGGCGAAGGAGACCTGGTCCAGCCCGAGGGGGGCCAGGTAGTACGGGTCCAGCTGGAGCGTCATGATCTCCCGCAGGTCCCCCTGGGACGACTTGCCGAAGCCGTAGACCAGGGCCGAGTCGACGTCGCCGTGCTGGAGCCTGACCCAGGCCTCGTACAGCGCCCAGGCCGCGTCCATCTCGACGTGGCTCTCCGAGATCGGCGGCCAGGCGCCGAGCGCGTCGAGCGCGGAGACGAACGAGAACGGCGCGCCCGCCAGGTAGTCGCACGACCCCGAGCAGGTGAAACCGAATTTCCGCAGCCCGGTGGCGGCCCTCACCTCCTCCAGCGGGGGCAGGATGAGCTCGGCCTCGCTCTGTCCCTCGTCGACGGCACTGTGCCGGGTCTGCGCGAACGCGACGACCGCTATCTCCCGCATCTACAGCTCCGCGTCCGGCTCGCCGGTGGGGGCGAACCACTTGATGTTCGACATGGACATCGTCCGCTCCTCCTCGGGCACCCACACGGCCCGCACCCGCATGCCCTGGCGCACCTCGTGGGCCGGGATCCCGCCGACCAGGGCGATCATCGGGATGTCGGTGCCGTCGAGCTGGATGTACGCCGAGACGAACGGCACCTCGGGGGCCCGCGGGTCGGGCAGGTTGTTGATGGCGAAGGTGGTGATCGTGCCGGTGTCCGGGACGACCACCTCCTCGCTGACCGCCACCCCGCACTCGGGGCAGGACAGCCGGTAGGGCACGTAGACCTTGTGGCAGGTGCCGCACCGGCAGCCGATGAGGACGCCCTCGGCGACCCCCTCCAGGAAGCGGGTCAGCGCCAGGCCCGGCGTCACGGTGTACTCGGCGCTGACCTCGGAGACGATCCTGGTGACCTCGGGGACGAAGCTCTCGATGTCGGTGACGTGCCCGGTGCGCCCGGCCCGCCAGCGGGGACGTACCCGCAGCCCGGGACGCATCGCCCTGACGTCCCCGGCGTCCACCGCGTGCACCAGCGAGGTGTCGGCGCCGTCCAGCCGGATGAGGGCCCAGGCGAACGGCCGGTCCAGCGGGTGGTTCTTCCTCGGGGTGGTCACCCACGCCCAGCTCTCGACGGTGCCGGCCGGGCCGACCTCGACGAACTCGCCGGTCACCGCGTCGCCGGTCTCCGGGTCGTACTCCAGCGGCGGCACCAGCGTGCGCCCGCCCGCCGTGCGGACCCCGACGAGCCGCCCGTCCCGCAGCTCGGTGAGGAAGCGCCCGATCACCGGTCCCGTCGTGCGCGTGTATCCGCCGGGGAACTCCAGCACGTGCCGCGCCCGCAGCGGCGCCCGGGTGTCTTCGCTAGATGGCACGTTCGTGTCCCTCCCAGTACGGGTCACGCAGCTTGCGTTTGAGGAGCTTGCCGTTGGGTTCGCGGGGCATCTCCGCGATGAAGTCGACGGACTTCGGCCACTTCATCCTCGACAGGCGGCCCCGCAGCGACTCGACGAGCTCGGCCGCCAGCTCGGGCGAGGGGACGACGCCGGCCGCGGGCTCGACCACGGCCTTGATCTGCTCGCCCCACTCCTCGTCGGGGATGCCGAACACGGCCACATCGGCGATCTTGGGGTGGACCATCAGCTCGTTCTCGATCTCGGCCGGGTAGATGTTGGTCCCGCCGGAGATGATCATGTCGGCCTTGCGGTCGCAGAGGAAGAGGAAGCCCTCCTCGTCCAGGTAGCCGATGTCGCCGACGGTGAAGTGGTCGCGCAACCGGTTGGCCGCGGTCTTCGCCGGGTCGCCCTTGTACTCGAACTGGACGCCCATCATCTTCATGTAGATGGTGCCGGGGGTCCCCGTCGGCACGGGCTCCAGGTTCTCGTCCACGATGAGCAGCTCGCTGATCGGCCAGGCGGTGCCGACGGTGCCGGGGTGGCTCCTCCAGCCCTCCGGGGTGGCGATGGTGCCGCCGCCCTCGGTGGCCGCGTAGTACTCGTAGATGCAGTCGCCCCACCACTCCAACATGGCCCACTTGACGGGGACCGGGCAGGGGGCCGCGGCGTGGATCATCCATCTGAGCGAGGAGAGGTCGTACTTGGACCTCACGTCGGCGGGGAGCGCGAGCAGGCGCTTGAAGTGGGTGGGGACCATGTGCGAGTTGGTGACCCGGTACCTCTCGCAGAGCCGGAGCGTCTCCTCGGCGTCCCACCTGTCCATGTAGACGAGCGTGTGCCCCATCTGCAGGGCCGTCCCCCCGAACTGGGTGACGGCGGTGTGGTAGTTCGGCGAGGTGACCAGGTGGACGTTCTCCTTGCCCGGGGTGATGCCGAACAGGGTGAGCAGGAACGACATCAGCTCGGCGGCGTCGTCCGGGTCCAGGCCGCTGAGCGGGCGGCGCACGCCCTTGGGCTTGCCGGTGGTGCCGGAGGTGTAGTGCATGGTGGCGCCCGCCGTACGGTCGGCGGGGGCGGTGTCCGGTCGCCCGTCGGTCAGCTCCGCGGCGGACCGCACCCCCTCGACCCGCCCGAACGCGAAGACGCGCTCGGCGGCGATGCCCGACTCGGCGGCGCCGCGCAGTCCCTCCTCGGCGTAGCGCTCGTGGACGAAGAAGGCGCGCGCCTCGCTGTCGGCGACGATGTAGCCGATCTCGGGTCCGGTGAGGTGCCAGTTGATCGGCGTGTAGTACCAGCCGGCCTGCAGGGCGGCGAGGTAGAGGGTGAGCCCGTCGGAGCCGTTGGGCACGAGCCCGCAGATGCCGTCGCCCGCCTTGAGGCCGAGTTCCCTCAGGCCGTGGACGAGGCGGTTGGCACGGGCGAGCAGGTCGCCGGCGCGGTGTTCGGTGCCGTCCGGGTCGACGGCGGCCACCCACTCGGGGTCCGCCTGCGCCAATCTCCAGAAACCGAGCGTACCCATCGGAAATCCTCTCGGTTGGAAAGGCCCCGGCACGCCGGAGTGAATCACGTTCTCTTTATCGCGACAAGCCCTGGCGGAACGGGGTATTTAGAACAAGAATCTGTTCTTGTACGCATGGGCAGACTAACCCCGTGAGGTACGCCTAGCAAGCGCTTGACTGAGCACGGGCCCCGCCCTTTCAATGCAGGACCGGCATCCCCGGAAGGCGTCTCGCCCGGCGTCGCCGGAACCCCGGTCCCACCCCGGGCGGCCAGGCCGCGCGGGAACGATACGCATCCAGAATTTCCCATCAGCACCTGGTGAATCAACGGAGGTCGTCCCGTGGAACTCCTGCCGATCAGCACACCGCACTGCCGGGTCGAGCGCGACGGTCACGTCGTGGTCGTCACCATGGACCGGCCCGAGGCGAGGAACGCGCTCTCCACCGACATGCTGGTCGGTCTGGCCGACGCCTGGGCGTACGTCTCGGAGGAGCCCGAGGTCCGCGTCGCCGTGCTGACCGGCGCGCACGGGACGTTCTGCGCGGGCGCCGACCTGAAGGCCATGGGCAGCCCGTCGCAGGACGCCCGGGTCAGGGAGCGGGCCGCGGCCATCCCCGACTTCCACTGGAAGGGCCTGCTCCGCGACTCCGGCGCGCTGCCGACGAAGCCGATCGTCTGCGCGGTCGAGGGGTACGCCGTGGCCGGGGGCACCGAGCTGCTCGTCGGCACCGACATGCGGGTGGTCGCCGAGTCCGCCACCCTCGGCCTGTTCGAGGCCCGTCGCGCCCTCTTCCCCATGGGCGGCTCCGCGATCCGCCTGCCCCGCCAGATCCCGTACGCCTTCGCCATGGACATCCTGCTCACCGGCCGCGCCGTCACCGCGCGGGAGGCGCTGGCCATGGGCCTGGTCAACCGGGTCGTCCCCGACGGCGAGGCGCTGACGGCCGCCCTGGAGATCGCCGCCCAGATCGCCGAGTGCGGCCCCCTCGCCGTCCAGGCCATCCTCCGCGCCTACCGCGAGACCCTGGGCCTGCCCGAGGACGAGGCACTGAAGGTCTCCGACGCCATCGGCTGGCCGGTCATCGGCTCCGAGGACGCCAAGGAGGGCTCCCGGGCCTTCCGCGAGAAGCGCCCGGCCGCCTACCGGGGCGAATGACCTCTCTCGGTCTTCCCGCGCGGCGTGGCCCCGGGCCACCTACCGGGACCAGGTGTCAGGAACGCCCCGCGAGCCACCGAGACCGAAGTTCAGCCAGGTCGCAACGCCCGAACGAGATCAGCCACCAGAAGGGAGGCATACAGGGCGACGGTTTCAGGCTTGCCGTGTTCGGGAAATACCCTCATCTCCGCCGGCAGCGGAAACAGCTGATTTCCCGAACAGAGGGTCGCGGTGCGGCGCACCCGTCGTCCCGGTACGGTGTCCGTCTTGGCGTGTACGGTGCACACCCCGGCACGGGGACTCCTCCCGCCCCGAAATTCGGAACCCACCCGCGTACGACTCGCGCCTTCGACTCCGACCGCTCCGAGAACAAGAGACAAATCCGGCCGTGACCTTCTCCTCGTACCATGAAGATCCGACTCAAGGAACAAATCTGTTGAAAAGCTGATAGATCCGCATGATATTGGAGAATTCGTGACATACGACGTGGCGACCGTACGGGCGCGCTTTCCCGCGCTGGACGAGGGCGCGGCGCACTTCGACGGGCCGGGAGGCTCGCAGGTGCCCGAGCCGGTCGCGGAGGCCGTGGCCGGCGCGCTGCGGTCCGCCGTCTCCAACCGGGGGGTCGAGACCACCGCCGAGCGGCGCGCCGACGGGATCGTGACGGGGGCGCGCCGGGCGATGGCCGACCTGCTCGGCGGTACGCCGGGCGGCATCGTGTTCGGCCGCAGCATGACGCAGCTCACCTACGACATGGCCCGCGCGCTCGCCAGGGAGTGGCACCCCGGTGACGAGGTCGTGGTCACCACCCTGGACCACGACGCGAACATCCGGCCCTGGGTCCAGGCCGCCGAGGCGCGCGGGGTCACGGTGCGCTGGGCCGACTTCGACCCGGCGAGCGGCGAGCTGGACGTCGAGGCCGTCTCCGGCCTGCTCACCGGGCGCACCCGGCTGGTGGCCGTCACGGCCGCGTCGAACCTGCTGGGCACCCGCCCGGACGTCCCGGCGATCGCCGAGCGGGTGCACGAGGCCGGGGCGCTGCTCTACGTCGACGGCGTGCACCTGACGCCGCACAGCCTGGTCGACGTCGGACGGCTGGGCGCCGACTTCTACGCCTGCTCGCCGTACAAGTTCCTCGGCCCGCACCTGGGCGTGCTCGCCGCCGACCCCGGCCTGCTGGAGACCGTCCGCCCCGACAAGCTGCTCCCCTCCAGCGACGCGGTGCCCGAGCGCTTCGAGCTGGGCACGCTGCCGTACGAACTGCTCGCCGGCACGACGGCGGCGGTCGACTTCCTCGCCGGCCTCGTGCCCGGCGAGGGGACCCGGCGCGAACGTCTGGCCCGCTCGATGGCCGCGCTGGAGGAGCACGAGCGGGTGATGCTCGACCGGCTCGACGCCGGTCTGGCCGGGATCGCCGGGGTGACCTTCCACGGCGCGGCGTCGCGCAGCCGTACCCCCACGACGCTGTTCTCCGTCGACCACGTCAGGCCGGCCGACGCCTACCGCTTCCTGGCCGAGCGCGGCGTCAACGCTCCCGCGAGCAGCTTCTACGCGCTGGAGTGCTCCCGCCGCCTGGGCCTCGGCGATACCGGGGCGATCCGGGCCGGGATCGCGCCGTACACCGACGAGTCCGACGTGGACAGGCTCCTCAAGGGCGTCCAGGAGCTGGCCGGGGAGGCGGTACGGCCCGAGCCGGCGTGAACGGCACCGCCACGGACGGAGCCGGGTTCCGGATCGCGCCGGTGGCCGTGTCGGGAACGCGGCGGCCAGGAGCGGCGTGCTCATGGCCCGACAGGCCGGCCACGCGCGAAGGGCGGGACGGCCTGCCGGCCGGATGAGGTCAGGAGACGGGTTCGATCCACACGTTGCGGAAGCGGGGATTCTCGCCGGGGTCACCGTGGTCCTGGAGGCGGATCCCGCCCGACGCCGCGCTCTCCGGGATGTTGTCGCCCGTGCCGCCGTCGATGGCCACGTCGTCGTGCACCACCACGCCGTTCCAGACGACCGTGACCCGCGCGTCGTCGACCTTCACTCCCGCGCTGGTGTGGCGGGCCGCGCGGAAGGTGATGTCGTAGGTCTGCCACGTTCCCGGGGCGGTGGCCATGTTGCGGTCGGGCGCGCGCTTGGAGTAGATCGAGCCCGCCTCGTTGGCGGCCGGCGTGGTGTCACCGTACGACTCGAGGACCTGAACCTCGTAGCGTTCCTGGAGGAAGACGCCGCTGTTGCCACGCTGCTGCCCGGTCACGTCCGGCGGGTAGTCCGGCTCGTACCACTCGACGTGGAGCTTGAAGTCGCCGAACGTCTGCCGGGTACGGATGTCGCCGCCATAGGACTCCACGAAGCCGTTCGCGACCGGCCAGGTCGCCGCCCCGCCGGCCCGTTTCTCCCACGCCGCCAGGCTGGACCCGTCGAACAGCGTGATCCGCTGCGCCTTCGACACGGTGATGTGGTCGAGGTTGACGTTGCCCGTGTCGCCGGAGTCGTACTTGTAGGCGATCGTGTTCGTGCCCCGGTTCAGGTTGAGCGGCTCCGTCTGGACTGCCCAGGTGTCCCAGCCGCCGGTGGCGGCCAGCCGCACCTGCCTGACCTTCTCGCCGTTGACGTACACGCTCACCGACCTGCCGGCGTCGGCCGCGTAGCGGAGCCCCACGTTGTGCGGGCCGGTCGAGTCCGACCACACGGAGAACGACGTGCTCGCGCCCTCGTTCCAGTAGCCGTCGACGAAGCCCTTGTGGGTGTAGCCCTGGTGGTTCTGGTTCGCCTTCGCGCCACCGCTCAGCGTGGCGTTCTCCGCCTCGAACACCCGTTGCGCGGCCACGGTGACGGAGTCGAGGTTGACGTTGCCCTTGTCGCCGCTGTCGAACCTGTAGGTGATGAGGTTGGCGCCTTCCCGCAAGGTGAGCGGTTCGACCCGGGTGGCCCACAGGTCCCAGGTCTCCGTGGTGGGCAGCGGAACCTGCCTGACCTTGGTCCCGTTGACGTACACGCTCAGGGATTTGGTGCCGGGCGCGGGGTGCGGGCCGTTGGAGTAGCGCAGGCCCACGTGGTACGTGCCGTCCCTGGCCACGTTCACGGCGAACTGCGTGGCCGCTCCCACGGCCTGGTAGCCGTCGACGAAGCCGCTTCCCGAGTAGCTCAGGTGGTCGGTGTTCAGCTTCGCGCCGCCGCTGTGCGAGGCGCTCTCCGCCTCGTACACGGTGTCCGTCTCCGGGCCGTCGACCATCGAGTTGAGGGTGTACCAGGCCTCGGTGCTCCACAGCGGCTGCCCCGATGCCGAGCTGAACGGACGCGGTGACCGCAGGTGCACCACGCGCCCCGGCTTGAGGCCCGCGATCTTGAGCGTGACCTTCTTCCCGTTGGAGGTCAGGTCCGCGGAGGTGACGGTCAGCGGCTCCTCGTCCACCTTGGGGCCGCCGTAGGTGGAGGACGCGGCGTACCGCCACTGGGTGGCCTGGTACTTGGTCGCCAGCGACGCGGCGGTCTCGGCCGACAGCGGCTGGGTGTACTCCAGCTCGAAGCCGTCCTTGATCGCCCGCATCTTCAGGATGTCGAAGGCCTTGTCGTCGCCGGGGGTCAGCTTCTGCAGCCCGTAGGTGAGCTTGCCCGTCTGGCCCCAGTTTCCGCCGGCGCCGAGACCTCCGGCGTAGATGGCGCCGTCGGGCCCCAGGCTGATCCGGTTGACCCCTGCCTCCAGGCCCTGGGTGAGGCGGAAGACCGCGCCCTGGTACTCGCCGTTGACCTTCTCCAGGAAGCCGCGCTGGAGCCCGCCGTAGGTGACGTCGCCGAACAACATCTGCCCCGCGAACCGGCCCTGCTTCACGAGCAGCGGCGTGCTGGGGGAGTTGGCGATCTCGTTGTGCGGCAGCCAGAGCACGGGCGCGCTCACGAGGTTGTTGTCGAACCGGCCGTCGGGGTTGGTGTAGTGGTTGAAGAACCGGCCTTCCTTGACGTGCACCAGTTTCGAGGCGGGCAGCCAGCCGCCCTGGTTGTCCATGACGAACAGGTCGTCGTTCGGACCCCAGCCGAGCCCGTTGGGCGTGCGCAGACCGCCGGCGACGTACTCGATCTCGCCGGTGGCCTTGTCGACCTTGATGGTCGTGCCCCTGTCCCGCGCCGGCTGCGGGTCGGTGGTGGCGCCGCCGTAGTTGATGGCGACGGAGAGGTTGATGTAGAAGTGGCCGTCGCGGTAGAGCATCCCGAACGCGAACTCGTGGAAGTTGCCGCCGAACGGCCAGGTCGCCACGGTCCTGAGGTTGTCGGCCACCTCGTCGCCGTTCGTGTCGTTCAGCTCCACCAGCCGGGACTTCTCCGACACGTAGAGCTTGCCGTCCACGTACTTGATGCCCATGGGCTCCTGGAGCCCGCCGGCGATCTTCTTGGTGGTCACCTGCGCGGGTGAGGTCTTGCCCGTGACGTTGTCGAGCAGGTAGACCTCGCCGAGCTTGGTCTCCGAGCCACCCCACGTGGCGATCGCCAGCCGGCCGTCGGGCAGCCAGTCCATCGCGGTCACCTGCGGCTGGAAACCGGCCGGTCGCAGGTCGGTGAGCGTGAAGTCAGGGTGTACCGACTCCAGCGGCAGCCCGTCGCCCGGCGAGTCGGCGCCGCTCTCGCACTCCTTGCGCCCGGGGGCGGTGACCCGCACCACGTCCGCGTCCGTGCTCAGCACCGAGTTCGGCACGAGGGTGAACTCCGAGGATCCGGGTGGTTTCCACTCCAGCTTGAGCTGCTGGCCGTACAGGTGCTCGAAGTGGTCGACGCGCAACGCGTGGTAGCCGGCGGTCAGGGTGATCGTGCCGTCCACGGCGATCGGCCCGTGCCGCCCGTCGTTGGTGATCACGACGGTGTCGTCGATGCGCAGCCGGGAGCCGTCGTCGCTGGTGAGCCGGAACTCGTACGTGCCCGCGGCGGCGATGGAGATGTTGCCGACGGCCTCGGTGACGAACATGTCGGTCAGGCCGAAGTCGGCGTCGGAGACCCAGTCGACCGTGGGCATCAGCTTGTCCACGTTGGGTGTCTGACCGGGCTTGAGCGTGCAGAGCTTGGACAGTTCGACCTGGACGTCGTAGGTGCGCAGGGTGACGCCCGGCTCCTGCGGCGGCACCGCCGCGCGCGCCTGAGCGGGGACGACGACCCATGAGAGTGCGGTGAGCACTGAGACGGATAACAGGGGCAATTTCCGCATGGCCGGTCCCATCTCGGTGAGGGTGCCGCGTTCGGCGCGGCGTGGGGGTGCGGCATCGCCGATACGACTGGTCGAATGGCGGATGCCGGGTCTTGTTCGATGTGACACGGAGGGGCTAACGCTGCTCTGGGCCGTAATATAAAATAAGATCTTCCGCTTGCCCATACCTTTTTGCCACAAATCGACGAAAGTCGTGACCTTTCAGACAGAAGGGTGCGACGCCGCGGCACCGCCCGCGAGGAGCGCAGGGCGACCGCGGATCCGCCGGCGGCCTGCCGTGCCGGTGACCGAATCGGGTGCGGCTCTTCTCGTCTAGCGCGGGACCGGGCCGCCGAAGAGGCCGCCGATGACGCAGACCTGGGTCTCGGCCGACAGGATCTCCAGTCGTACGGAGGCGCCGGGGGCCGTGAAGGGGATGTGGATCCTGCCGGTTCCCTGCTCGAAGACGACCTCGGTCTCCTGCTTCCCGACGCGTACGTAGGCCGCCGTCCGGGCGGTGGAGCGGTAGTCCAGGCCGAGGACGACCATGCCGCCCTTGTGCGAGAGGGGAACCGAGATCACGCCGCCCCGCTGGGGGAAGCAGCCTCCGGGGGCGGCGACGTAGGGGCCGGCGAGACGGGCCGGGACGAGACGGCGCCCGGTGCGGTCGAGCACGAGCGGGGCGGCGGCCGGCCGGGGGTTGCGCATGAGGGCGGCCAGCTCGGGCGGGGCCAGCGGACTGAGGGTGAGGTTGCTGAGGCCCTCGTCCCCGTACCCGAAGCCGAACTGGTCGTAGGGGGTCTGCTGGGGGTAGACGTCACTGCCCGGCGGGGCGGCGGCCAGCGTGGCCCGCACCGAGGCGAGGTAGGAGCGGATCTCGGCCCGGCCCGGCTCCGTCCCCGTCACGTATCTGTGCGCGGAGTAGACGGAGCAGGCGGCGACCCCGGCCGCCAGCAGCGCGCAGGCGGTCCTGACGGCGGCGCGGGCCGGGATCCGCCTGCGGTACGGGCGCGCCTCGCCCAGCAGCGGGAGCATCGCCAGCGCCAGGCAGAGGGCGATCACCGGGGTCACGTCCGCGAGGTAGCGGGCCTCCTCCCCCAGGGCGCGGTCCAGGGAGCGTCCGGCCAGGATCGGCACCATGAGGAGGGGCGGATAGACGGCGAGGATCAGCCACGCCTTCCACGCCCCGCGCCGGAAGAACAGGGTGACGGCGACGACCACCGCGACGAGCAGCCAGGCGGCGCCGATCATCAGTTGCGGCGGGACCGCGTAGAACTTGTACCACCAGGGTCCGGGGCCCCCGGCCGCGAGCACGGGGAGGGTGACACCCAGCATCCGCGCCATGGCCCGGCCCGCCACCTCCGACGCGGGCGCCCCGATGGTCTGGCCGTGCAGGCGGTCGAGCTGCAGGACGAACAGGACCGAGTAGGCGCCCGCCATGACCGCGTACGCGCCGAACACGACCGCCAGGGAGCGCAGGCGCTCGCGGACCGGGAAGTACAGGACCGTGACCAGGACGAGCAGCAGGGGGATGGCGAAGACGGCCTTGAGGTGGAAGGAGCCGAGCCCGAACAGGAACCACAGCCCCGTCACGACCGCGTCCACGCCACGCCCCGACCGCAGGAACGTCACGTGGGAGGCGACCGCCATCGCGATGGCGACCTGCAGCGGCAGGGCCTGGACCGCCGCCGCCCACCAGTAGAAGGCGGGCAGGGCGAGCGGCGTGAACAGGTAGAGGGACAGGGGCGCCAGGATCGCCCAGCGGGCCCCGAACAGCACGCGCAGCATGCGGTACACGGCGAGCGAGGCGGCGAGCTGGAAGAGCAGCAGCGCCGCCGCGGTCACCGTCCAGTTGTACGCGCCGAGCGAGGTGACGACCTTGTTGGCGATCATCCCGACCGGCATCACGTGCGCGGAGTAGACGCCGAAGAGGTAGTCGAGCCCGAACGGCTCGGCCGCGGCCCGGCCCACCATGTTGAGGTCGTCGCCGAAGAAGCCGCCCCGGTGCAGGACCACGGCCCGCCAGACCAGCTGGGCCGCGACGAGAACGAGCGCGACGCCGAACACCCGCCGGCTCCCGGGAAAGGGCCGGGAAGCCCTCGCCAGAGGATCGGGGGCACGGTCGGTGACCTGGGGCGACGCCATCATTCTCCAAACTCATCGGCTCTGATGAGTTCTTAGCCCATTCGTCCAGGTATGAGCTACCTACTCGCCGGTAATGCGGCCCAATCGTTCCATTGCCTCGACATACTGCTCGATCATGCCGAAGACGACGTCCCTGGTGGACCTGACCTGGTTCATCGTGCCGATGATCTGCCCGGCGGGGAAGGTCGCCAGCTCGGTCGCGTCGGAGCGGCCGATCCGGCGGAGCGCCTCGGAGATCAGCATGAACTGCAGCGGCATCGGGAGCGTGCCGGGCGACTCCTGGGACTCCCAGGCGTCGGTCCACTCGTTCTTGAGCAGCCGCGCGGGCTTGCCGGTCCAGGACCGCGAGCGCACGGTGTCGCGCGAGGTGGCCGCCAGGATGCGCCGCTTGACCACCTCGGAGGTGTCGGCCTCCTCCACGGCGAGCCAGATCGACCCCGTCCACACGCCCTCGGCGCCGAGCGCGAGCCCGGCCGCCATCTGGCGGCCGTCGCCGATGCCGCCCGCGGCCAGTACGGGGACGTCGACGGCGTCCACGACCTGCGGGATGAGGACCATCGTGGAGATCTCCCCGGTGTGCCCGCCCGCCTCGGTGCCCTGGGCCACGACGATGTCCACGCCGACCTCGACCTGCTTGACGGCGTGCCGGGGGGTGGAGGCGAGCGCGGCGACCTTCACGCCCTTGGCGTGGGCCTGGTCGACCACGTCGGCGGGGGGCGGGCCCAGCGCGTTGGCGAGCAGCGCGATCGGGTGCCGGAGGGCCACCTCGACCTGCGGGCGGGCGGTGGCGTCGGTCCAGCCGAGCAGCACCCTCCCCGCGTCCGCGTCGGCCGACAGTTGCGGCACGCCGTGGGCGGCGAGCAGGCCGTCGACGAAGTCCCGGTGCCCCTGGGGGATCATCCCCTGGAGCCGTCCCACGAGGTCCTCGGGGGAGTCGACGCCGAGGTCGGAGCCCGCGTACGAGGCGGGCATGACCACGTCGACGCCGTACGGCTTGCCGTCGACGTGGTCGTCGATCCACTTGAGCTCCATTTCGAGCTCCTCGGGGGTGAAGTAGAGGGCGCCGAGCACGCCCATCCCCCCCGCGCGGCTGACCTCGGCGACGACGTCACGGCAGTGACTGAACGCGAAGATCGGAAACTCTATCCCGAGCATGTCGGTAACACGTGTCCGCATACCACGACTGTACGACCGGCCGGGAACAAACTGCAACACGTTCTATTCCAGAATATTTTCGTTCGCCACAACCCAAAGCTACTCGCGAGTAATGAAGCGGAAAGAAAGGTGGAACGTGTTCCAGTGACACCCCTTCTGGGAACGTGAGAAAAGGGAGGCCGCGGGCGTGTGCCCGCGGCCTCCCTCCGTGGTTCGTCAGAGGCCCGATCGTCTCCCGGCCGTCTCTCAGACGTTCCCGCGGCGCCTCATGAGCAGGAAGCCGACGACGACCAGGACCAGGCCGCCCACCAGGAGCGCCACCGGGATCGTGGTCTTGAGCAGCGTGATGGTGTTCCTGCCGTCGACCGCGTTCTTGACCAGGTCGTCCTGGGTCTGCTGGGTCATCTTCGCGGTGGCGACGAAGGCCAGCGAGCGCTCGATCCCGTCCTGGGTCTTGAGCACCTCGTGGCGCTGTTGCTCCTGCCGCACCGGCGAGCCGGTGACCGGCTCGATCCAGTAGGTGTTGACGCCGTCGTAGATCCGGTCCACCTGCACGTCGCCAGGGTCGTCCATGCCGAGGACGGAGGCCGGGGCGGTGATGGTGTCGGTCTTGGTCGGCGGCACGGTCTGCTCGAACCGGTAGACCGTGAGCCCGCCGACCTGCTCCTCGCCGACGAACCTGGCGTCGAACGCCTTCTGGGCGGTCGCGTTGAACACGCTGTACGTCTTCTTCTCGACGTCGAAGGGCCACTTGTAGATCTGGCCCTGGAGCCGCACGGGGTCCTTGTCGATGCTGACGTCGCAGCAGTTGACGCCCTCGCCGGTGTACTTGTTGAAGGCGCTGCGGCGCTCGACGAACGAGATAAGGGGGTTCTGGTTGGTGACGTCGTTGACCGCCATCGCCTCCTCCCAGACGACCCGGTCGCCCTCGGCCGCGGCGACGTCGCCCCTGGTGGTGACGGTGATGTCGAGGTCGCCCGTCATCACCTTCAGGTCCCCGGGGCTGAAGTACTGGGCGTCGACGGCCTCCAGCTTGCTGATGCCGTACTGGTCGGCGGGGGCGGCGATGAGACTGGCCGCCACCTGGAACCGCACGAGCGGTGCGAGAACAATGAGGAATGCCCCGATTCCGATCAACACCAAACCGATGACGCGACGCATCGCTCCTCCAGGGGCCGTCCGCTATACAGGTGTCCCGATCGCCCTATAACAAGTTCCATTTCGCGATATGTTAGTGCCGGGAATCATCTACGTCACCAGGGATGCCAAAAAGTGACCGAAACAGGTTCTATGCCGGTTCACCGGGAGCCGACCGGCGGGAACGTGCGGGATCTCCCTGTGGTCGGCGGGCATCTCGACGCCATGGACGGCGTCCGCGCGGTCGCGTCCTTCGGCGTTCTGGTATACCACGTGGCGAGCACGACGGGCGCCTCCCTCCGGGAGGGGTTCCTCCCCGCCCTGCTCTCCCGGGGCGACATCGCGGTGCCGATCTTCTTCCTGCTCTCCGGCTTCCTCCTCTACCGGCCCTGGGCCCGGGAGGCCGTGGAAGGCACGGAGGGCGCGGCGCCGCCCGGCGTCGGCGACTACCTGTGGAAGCGGGCGCTGCGCATCCTGCCCGCGTACTGGCTCGTGGTCGCCGTCGCGCTGTCGCTGTGGTCGTGGCCGCGGGCGGCCGACCCGGTCAGCTGGCTGCCCTTCCTGCTGCTGGTGCAGAACTACGTCCCCGACCCGTGGTGGGCCGGAGCGAGCCCGCCGGGGCTCGGGCAGATGTGGAGCCTCTCGGTCGAGATGACCTTCTATCTCGCCCTCCCGCTGATCGCCGTCGCGCTGCGCGCCCTGGCGCGGCGCGGCGCGGACCCGGTGGCGAGGGCCCGGCTGCTGCTCACCGGCATCTGCGCGCTCGCCCTGGTCTCCCCCCTCTGGGCGATCTTCAGCCACGTCCCGGTGCACCGGCCCGAACTCGGGCTCTGGCTCCCCCGGTCGATGCTCTACTTCGCGACGGGCATGGCGCTGGCCGTCGTCTCGCTCTGGGCGCACGCCGAGACCGACCCGGACGCCCCGGTGCGGCGGCTGACCAGGGGGCTGCGCGAGTCGTGGGTGACCTGCTGGATCATCGCCGCCCTCGTCTACGCCGTCGCGGCCAGCCCCGTCGCGGGGGGCCGCCTCTTCGAGATCCAGGACCTGTGGACGGACATCTTCGAGATGACCCTCTACACGGTCTTCGTGCTGGCCCTGCTGGCCCCCGTGGCCCTGCAGACCCCCGAACCCTCGCCGCTGCGCTCGCTGCTCGGCAACCGGGTGATGCGCTATCTCGGCCGCATCTCCTACGGCGTCTTCCTGTGGCAGTTCGTGGTGATCGTGGGCTGGTACGAGCTGACCGGCCGGCAGAGTTTCACCGGCGGCCTGCTGACGACGCTGGTGGTGTGCACCGCGTTCACCGTGCTGCTCGCCGACCTCAGCCACCGGCTGGTCGAGGCTCCGGCGCTGCGTCTCCACCGGCTCCACCGGCTCCAACGGCTTCACCGCCTCCGCCGCCGCTGACCCCGTCTCCCTCCCCCTCACCGGTGCCGTCCGCGCCTCCGCTCCCGGAGCCCGCGGTAACGGAGCCTCCAGGAACGGGATCCGCGGGAGTGGAACCCGTGGGAGTGGAGGCGCGTGCCTGCACGCGCAGGCCCGCCGCCAGCAGCAGCGCGCCGAGTACGGCGCACGACAGCGGGATCACCTGGTTGACGAGTGTCGTCCAGCGGCGGAACTGCCGCGCCTCCCCGGCGTTCCACCGCTCGTCCCCGGCACTGGTACGCATGTCGGCGGCGAGCGCGACCAGCCGCCCCCGGCCGTCGGGGGTGCGCAGGGTCTTGACCAGGTTCTCCCTGAACCCGATCACCATGCCGCTCTCCGGTTCCACCCAGAAGGTGCGGGTCCCTTCGAGGTAGGCGTTGACGGGGAACGGCTTCCCTCCGCCCAGGCCGAGGACCGATCCGGGCAGCTCCATGGCCTGCTGGACGAGCCGCTCGTTGACCAGGCGCTGCGCGTAGCGGTTGACCCGGACGCCGTACAGGGTCTCGATTCCCTCGAAGCGGGCGGTCACCGGGCGCCGGACGAGCGGGTCGTAGACCTGGTAGGCGACCGGCCGGGTGCCGAAGGGCCAGCGGAACACCAGCCCGCGCGGGGCGGGGTTCGCGTTCTCGTCGACGTAGTTCTCGCAGCAGTTGACCGCCAGCCCCGTACGGCGGTCGAAGGCGGCGCGCCGCTCGTGGTAGTCGACGCGCCGCCCGTCGCGGGTGGCGAGAGAGACGAACTCGGTCCACACGGCGACGTCCGGCGTGGACCTGACCGTGTCCCCGTACCTGGCCACGACCGTCTCCAGCGGGACGCCCCGGTGCGTGCGCAGGGTGGCGGTGTCGAAGTAGGAGCCGGACTCGGTGGTCAGCTTGGTGATCCGGTCCTGCTCGGCGGGCAGGAGCAGGCCGCTGGGGTAGATGTAGAGGCGCACCAGCGCGGCCAGCGTGATCAGGAAGGCACCGGCGACCAGGAGCAGCACGCCGCGCGACCTCTGGTCGTTCATCGTCGCTCCGCGGGTTGGAGGGGACCGTCCTGCGCCCGTGCCCGTGCCGGCAGCCACGAGCGGGGCGGCGGCGGCACGCGCGCCGCGGCGAGCAGCAGGCCGAGCGCGACCAGGCAGAGGTACTGCGCCGCCACCGCCCCGGCGTCCCCGCCGTAGCCGAGCGCGAGACCGGCCGCGCCGAGCGCCGCCGCGACCGGGAACGGCGTGAGCAGCACCCGGCCGATCCGGTAGGGCAGGCCGCCCGTGCTGTGCCCGGCCCCGGCGACGCCCCGCAGCCACAGGGCGAGCGCCGCCACCAGGCCGGTCAGCGCGGCACCGGCCCAGCCCTCGGCCAGGAGGCCCAGCGCGGGGGCGAGCGGCCACAGCCAGGCCGCCCGCAGTGCCGCGGGCGGTGACGCGGGAAGGTCCCTGACCCTGCGGCGGCGGGCCAGGGCGAGCACGACGACCAGCGCGACCAGCGCCCAGCCCGCGATCAGCGACGTCCGGTAGAGGCCGTCGGGAGCGTACGTCATCACGACGGTCCCGCTCCCGGGGGGCAGCAGCCACGCCTGCCGCCAGCCGTCCAGCCGGGCCGGTTCCAGCACGCGCCCGCCGAACGACGCCTGCCAGCCCCGGTTGAAGTTCTCGCCGAGCGCCAGGTAGGAGGGCTCCGTCGTGGAGACCTTGACCCGGCGCTCCCCGGCGCCCCACCTCTCGACGGTCGCGGGCCGCAGGGTCACCGCCGCCGTGCTCCCGGCGCTCCCGGCGCTCCCGGTGGCGCGCAGGACCATCGAGTCCACCCGGAAGCCCTGGAGCGCGGCGGCGCGCACCCGCAGCGTGCCGCCCTGGGCCCACACCGCCTCGCAGGCCCGGTAGCCGACCGGACGGCCGTTGAGCAGGTCGCCCAGGGTCCCGCCGTGGATCTCGGTGGGCGTCTCGACCCCGTTGACGGTGAGCGTCGGGCCGAACCCGCAGGGCATCCTCACCGGCTGCGTGTCCAGCGTGGGCAGCGGCGCGACACCGGGAACGGCCACCCCGAGCACCTCCATCCGCCAGGAGCCGAGGGCGGCGAAGGTGAGCTTCACCCGGCTCGCCTTCATCGGCGCGAAGCGGATCCAACCGTCCTTCGAGGCCCAGGCGTACCGGATGCCGCCGTCGGTCTCGATGGTGACCCGGACCGGTGGGGCGCCCAGCCTGGTGTCGGGGAAGTCCACGCGCAGCCGGGACAGGGTCACCTTCCTGCCCAGCTCGGCGGAGAGCGAGGGCGCCAGGTCCTTGTCACCGGCGTACCAGATGGTCCTGCGGTCGTCGTCGAAGGCCGCGTAGGCGCCGGTGGCCGGGATGTCGCCCGCGGTGGAGGAGGCGGTGGCGCGCGGGAAGCTCCCGGTGGGCATCAGCAGGGTCTCCGCCACCCGCTGGTCGGTGAGCACCGCCCTGCCCTCCAGCACCCGCCTCCCGGTGGCGACGGGAACCGACCGGTCGAAGGCGTAACCGTCCTCGCCCACGAAGCGCAGCCTGTCGGAGCAGGTCCAGGCGTAGGAGCCGAGCATGCAGCCGGGGGCGGTGTCCGTCCGGCTGGTCACGACCGTCTGTCCCGGCGACGCGGGGTCCGCCGAGGAGGCGGCCGGCACCACGAGCGTGCGCCCGGGGCGGACCCCGGGAATGGCCAGCTCGGTGATGCCGACCCGGGGATTGGGGTCGCGCAGGACCCCGGTGACCCGGATCCGGATCCGGGACGTCTTGCCCGGCGGGACGTTCAGCCGTTCCCACAGCGCGCCGAGGCCGAGCCGGGTGCGCACCCTGCCGGTGTCGGTCTCGACCATGACCTCGGAGACCGTCACCGCGTTCTCCGAGCGTTCGAAGACGGCCTGCATCGAGGGCACCGAGATCGGCTCGGTGAACTGGACCTCCAGCCACTGCTCGGTGGGCGGCTCCCAGCCGGTGGAGCGCCAGCCGGTGCGCAGGTCGAAGTCCACCGCGGCGTACGGCTGCTGCCCGCCGTCGCGGGTCCCGGGGGTCACGCCGAGCCTGGACTGCGAGGAGGAGGCGGTGACGCCCCTGATCCCGGTGAAGACGGCGACCGTCTTGGGCTCGGCCCACGCCGGGTCGGTGAGGTCGTGGGCGGGCCCCCGGCCCTCGTAGGGCTCGTCCGGCGTCATCGTCTCGCCGTACGGCCTGCGCAGGTCGCTCACCACCAGCTCGCGACGCCGCATGGTGTCGGTGAGCACGGTGTCGGCGGCCGGGATCGCGTCCGCGCCGGGGTCGTCGCCGAGGATCACCGGCCGGTCGTCGCCGAGGACGCCCTCCTCGGCCATGGTGAGCAGCGCCTCGGGACCGCCGGAGACCCGCAGCGGCCGTTCCGCGGCGACCGTGCCGACCACGGGACGCGCCCCGGCGACCTCGTAGATCTCCAGGGACGTGTACGGCTGGTCGAGCCAGCCCGCGCCGGTCGAGGAGTCCTCGAAGCCGACCGTGGGCCCGAAGCCGCGCACCCGGTGCAGCCCGGGAGAACGGTCCAGCGCCTCGTGCACGCGGGCGGGCCACGCGTCGCCGAAGGCGACCCTGTCGAGGTCGTTGCGGATCAGCAGGTAGCGCACGCCCATCCGGCGCAGCGTCCGTGTGAGCCCCTCCGACCCCTGCCCGTTGGCGAAGCGGTCGTCGATCGCCTTGACGAGCCGGTTGGAGCCGGCCGTGCCCCACGGCACGATCGTGTTGCTCACCCAGCGGGCCTTCTTCAGCAGCGGCTGGAACGGCTCGTCGAGCGGTCGCCCCCAGGTGTACTCGCCGCGCCGGGCTCCCGGCAGGACCAGCACGGTGCCCTGGTCGGCCCGGTCGTCCAGCCAGGAGGCCGCCTGCCGCCAGTGCTCGGGGACGTCGGCGAACGCGCCGCTCGGCGCGATGCCCGCCGAGGCGACGGGGACGAGGGTGAGCCCGACCAGCCCGGCCCCCGCCACCGCGACGGGGAGGCGGACGAGGGCCCTGCGCGCCCCCACGTACGAGACGAGCGCGGCGAGGCCGAGCACCAGCGGCAGCCGTACGAGCGCGTTGAACTTGTGCAGGTTGCGGAACGGCGCGAGCGGGCCGTCCAGCAGCGCCCTGAGGGGTTCGGCGAGCGGCCCGGCGTGTCCCGCGACGAGGATGGCGACGCCCGCGAGCGCGGTCAGCAGCAGGAAGGCCCGCTCGGGCGTGCGCGCGAGGGTGAGCCCGGCCAGCCCCAGCCCGGCGACGAGCGCGGTGACCAGCACGAGCCAGGGCGTCGTGGCGTGCTCGTAGGCGGCGGGCAGGAAAGGGCGGCCGTCCACCGGCAGGAAGGCCACCCAGCTGTTCATCCCGCGCAGCACGTTGGTCAGCGAGCCCACGACCGTGGTCGTCCACGCGTTCTCGGTGAACGGCATGAACGAGAAGACGTACCGGCCCAGCATCACCAGGGGGACGATCCACCAGAACGACACCGCGGCGATCGCGCCGAGCCACCAGGCGATCAGCCGCCGCTTGCGCGGGCCGCGCGCCCGGGTCAGCAGGTAGATCATCGGTACGACGAGCACGGCCAGCTCGGCGGCGGCGTTGATGCCGCCCGCGAACAGGAACGCCAGCGCCGACAGGCAGGCGGCCCTGCGCGGGCTCGTCTCGCCCCGCGCTCCCCTGATGAGGAAGAGCAGCACCCAGGGCAGGACCGCGCTGGGGGCGAACTCCACCGAGTTGAACCCCATGAGCGCCTGCGCGTGCGGGGCGAGCGCGTAGGCGAGACCGGCCAGCACCCCGGCGAGCTGCCCGCCGATCCGCAGCGCCCTCGCCACCTGGGCGACGCCGACGAAGGCCACGCACAGGATCAGCGTCACCCAGAGCCGCTGCACCACCCAGGGGGGCATGCCCGCGTTGATCAGCAGGGTGTAGAAGGGGCCCATCGGGAAGATGTAGCCGTACGCCTGGTTCTGCAGGTGTCCCAGATAGTCCTGGTCCCACATGTTCAGCGCCTGGGACAGGAAGCCGATCGGGTTGATCGGCATGTCCAGCTTCGTCTCGGCGATGAGCATGCCCGGCGCCATGTTGAAGGCGACGGCCGCGAGGAAGAGGCATCCGGCGAGCAACCTGAGCCGGAGGCGGAGCCCGGTGTCGGAGGCTCCGAACGTGGCGGGGGGCGCGGCCAGGCGGGTGATCCACGCCTGAGAGGTCACGGACACTTATGGCGGGTCGGTCTCACCCGTGGCGAGACAGGGATCGGGTACATGGAGGTGGCGACCGTTTTTAGATAGTTCTGTGGTGATTAGTCCGGTCATCGTAGCGCCCGTTCTTCCCCAGGTGAACTCGGCGGCCCAGAGCCTGCACGCCTGCTGGATCTCCCCGCGCCTGGCCGGGTCCGACAGTTCCCGCAGCGCGCGGTCCACCACGTCGGCCAGCGCCTCACCCTCCCTGACCAGCCAGCCCGTGACACCGTCGCGTACCGAGTCGCGCAGTCCCGCGACGTCGAAGGCGACCGTCGGGACGCCGAGCGCGGCGGCCTCGATCACGGTCAGCCCCCAGCCCTCGAACTCCGAGGCGGTGACGTTGACCCGCGCCGCCCCCAAAATCGCGTTCTTGGCGGCCTCGGGCAGGAAGCCGTGCAGGTGGACCCGGCCCTCCAGCCCGCGGCGGGCGGCGTGGGCAGCGAGCCGCTCCCGCTCGCCGCCGCGCCCGATGACGTGCACGTGGATGCCGGGCCAGGCCTCTTCGAGGTCACCGGCGAGGTCCACCACCCGCTCGACACGCTTGTGGCCCACGAGCCTGCCGAGGTAGACCACGGCGGGGTCTCCCTCCGTGTCCCCGACGCTCGCGACCGGGCGCGCCACCGGGCTGCCGTTCGGGATGACCTGGATCGGCGCGAGCCAGCCGAGCCGCTCGCGCAGCTCGTTCCTGGAGGACTCCGAGACCGTGACGGTCGCGCGACGCCGGTAGACGAGCCGGGCGACCGGCCCCTCGACGAAGCAGCCGATCCGGGCCAGCCAGCGCGGGAAGAAGGCGTGGAACTGGCGGTCGTGCACGTGGTGCACCAGGGAGACGACCGCCGTGCGCCGTCTCACGACCAGGGGGGCGAAGAAGGGGATGCCGTTCATGCAGTCGATGACGGCGTCGAAGCGCCGGCGCCGCCACAGCAGCCAGAGCGGGACCAGGAGATAGACCAGGAACGGGTTTCCCATCCGCCGCAGCGCGATGCCGTCGCGCTCCTCGGCCGCGGGCTGCCCGGCCTCCCTGGAGGTGACGAAGGTGACCGAGGCCCCCTGCCCGACCAGGTAGCGGCTGACCTGCCAGGCGTACTCCTCGGCGCCGCCCGCCACGGACTGCAGCGGCTCGCGGAAGTTCAGGACGGCGACGCGCACCCCGCGCATGGACGGCCGCTGCCGCGCCGTCGCGACCACCAGGCCCGCGGCGGGCGGCGGGCCCGAGGCCCGGGAGGTCGCCCTGGCGCCCTGTCCGGCCACGACCACTCCTATCTCCTGCATCTCCTGTGACGCCGTGCGGCATGTCCCCGCACGACGGGTGTCCACGTGAACTCGCCGTACGACAGCCGTACGGCACGCGAGAACGGCGCCGGGGGGAATCCGCGCATGCGGCGGCCAGGCCCTGTCGCGTCGACGTGACCCGGAACGGGTTTCCCTCGCGTCGGGGGTACCGGCGCTCAGGTGGCTGCCGGGGCCGGCCCGCGGCCCCGGGCCGTCACCTGGTGCCGTAGTTGTAGAGCGGTCTGTTGGGCGGCTCGGGGGTGGGCGCCGCGACGTTCGTGACGGCCACCGAGGCTCCGACCGCCAGCACCGCCCCTACCGCCAGAGCGGCAATCACTCGCAACACTCGAGTTCTCCCTCCAACGCGTGGTCGTGCGGTCTGCCCGACAGTAGAACCTGATACAGGTCTTCAGCTAGTCAATCGGTAAAAATGTGATAAATAATGTTACCAGCTGGTAAATCACGACATAGTTGCATCTCAACGGATCACAGGCGGAAGAGAAGCAGGTCCTGACCAGCGAAGATCAGCCTTGCGCCGGGGAGCCTGGCACGGAACAGGTTCTCGTTCGATCTCTGGATCAGCACGTGGCCGATCCCCTCCGCGGCCAGCGGCCCGGTCAGCGGGCCGGCCCTCGCGAGGACCGCGCCGACCCGGCGCGCCAGCGGGTCCTCGGTGGCGAGGGTGAGCGTGCGGCCGTCCCCCAGCCCGACCGGCAGGCCGTCGTTCCAGACGACCCTGCGCTCGAAGAGCTTGACCGCCGGGTCGAGCACCACCCGGCCCCCGTTCCAGCCGAACGCCCGGTAGGCCCCCCACGGCAGCGTCAGCAGCGCCCCCGGCGCGGGATCCGCGTTCACGATCCGCTGCACCCTGGACCAGTCCGGGGGGTAGTCGACCGCGACCAGCCGGCCGAACGCCCCCAGCGCGAAGGTGGGCAGCACCAGCAGGGGCAGCACGAGCATGCCGGGGCGGACCGCCGGGGACAGCCGCGCGGTCACCGCGGCCAGGCCGACCGCCTGCAGCAGCGCGAAGGGGGCGAGGTAGAGCTGCCCGTCGCGGAGCGGCCCGAAGCCGGGCCACAGCCCGATCATCGCCTCCACCACCCCCGGCAGGAAGCCGCCGGCACAC
The DNA here is from genome assembly GCF_052983175.1 of Streptosporangium sp. G12. NCBI lineage: Bacteria > Bacillati > Actinomycetota > Actinomycetes > Streptosporangiales > Streptosporangiaceae > Streptosporangium > Streptosporangium sp. G12. Next base: position 111,541 of record NZ_JBRIQO010000009.1, read on the forward strand.
CCCACCGCCAGCCCCGCCGCCGACGCGACCGCCAGCCCGCCCCAGTACGCGGGCCGCCCGCCTTCTCCCCCCTCGCCGGAGCCCCGGCCGCGCCACCCTCCTTCGAGCAGGACGTACCCCGCCACCGCCGCCACGGCCACCGCCAGCCGGACCAGGGCCGACCACCAGGTCTCCTGTCCCGGTACGGCGGCTCCGGAGTTCCACACGCCGCCGAGGGTGAGCAGGCTGCCGAGGGTGCCCAGCGGCCCGTCCGCGCGCGGCGCGAAGGCCCGCACCCCGGCGGGGTCGGTGACGGCGGCGCTGCCCAGCGCCGGGACCAGCCACGGCAGGCTCAGCACGGCGACGACCAGCAGGGTGCGCGGGGCCCGGCGGCCCGCCACGGGCAGTACGGTCATCGCCGAGACGAGCATCGCCTGGAAGCCTCCGACCGCCGCGGGGAGGAGGGCGAGGGCTGTCCGCCGGCTCCCCGGGCGGGTGACCGCGCGCACCGCCCACGGCAGGCCCGCGTACCCGAGCAGCAGCGCCCACTGGCCGAGCAGCAGCCGCTGGGCGAGGTAGACGTTCCAGGCGTAGAACGCCGCGGCGGCCAGCCGGGCGACCCGGCGCTCCCCGGGCACCAGGGCCGCGGCGCCCGTCGCGGCGAGCACGAAGATCCCCAGCAGGATCGCCTTCTGCGTGATCTGGGCGGGAAGGACCGACGAGAGCAGGGCCACCACGAGGTCGCTCGGCACCGCGCGGGGGAAGCCGCCGCCGTCCGGCGGGAGCGGCGGGTCGGGCACGAACACCATGTCGTAGCGGAGCACGAAACCGGGACCGAGCGCGGGCCAGAGCGCGAGCACCCCGAGGACCAGCCCCACCAGGGCGGGAGCCAGGAGCGGGGCGAGAACCGGGCGCGGGATGGGAGCGCGAGGGGAGCGCACTAGCGGGTCGCCGGGCGGAACAGCACCATGTTCACGTACTCGCCGCCGGGTCTGAGAAGGCGGGAGACGAAGCTCCGCTCCACCTCGCCGACCGCCGCCTTCTGGTGGGCGGCCAGGTCGAAGCCGTCCAGCGGCACCCAGGTTCCGCCGGTGAGCACGGAGCCGGTGTAGCCCCACTCGGCGAGCTGGTCGACGACCGGCTCGATGTCCTGGTGCCGGATCTCCAGCTCGACGAGCAGGACGGGCCGGTCCCGGCGAATGGTCCGCTCGGCGCCGCGCAGGGCGGCGAGCTCGTGGCCCTCCACGTCGACCTTGATGAACCGGACGTCCCTCAGGTCCAGCTCGTCGATGGTGACGGTCGGGACGTCCACCGGGACGCCCTTCCCCTCCCCGTGGACGAGCGAGGCCGTGGCCTCCGCTCCCCGCCCGCCGCCGGGTATCCACAGCCGCGCCGTACCCGAGCGGTCAGAGGCGCCCGCCGCGACCACCCGGACGTCGGGAAAGGTCCGCCCGAGCATGGCGGCCAGGCGGGGGTTGGCCTCGATCGAGACGACGTCACAGCCGAGCCGCCGCAGTTCCGCGGTCCACGGCCCGTACCAGACGCCCACGTCGACGGCGGTACCGCCGCGCGGCGCGAACTCCTCGGCACGGGCCAGCTCGGCGTCCAGCCGGGGGTAGACCCGGCGGATCGCGGCGCCGAACCAGCGCAACGGGATCGCACCGGCGACGGCGCTCCGCACGACCACACCAGGCCGGAACCGCATCGACATGCGCGAAGCCTAACCGAATGGCCAAAACCCGCCCGTACCAGACGTAGCGGGCTCTGACCGGCGGCGCCCGCCCGTGGGATCACGGGCGGGCGGGAACGGCCCTTCTCACGACGGGAGGCGGCTCACTTGCCCGGCTCGGGGTCGCGGGGCAGTCCGAGCATGCGCTCGGCGATGATGTTGAGCTGCACCTCGGTGGTGCCGCCGTAGATCGTCATGGCCCGGGTGGAGAGCACCGCGCGGTTCCAGTAGCCCGCGTCGCCGAGCTTCATGTCGGCGGCGATGACGGCCGAGGAACCGAGCAGCGAGACCGCGCACTCCGAGACGTGCTGGGCGTGCGAGGTGGACAGCAGCTTGCGGACCGACGCGTCGGCACCGGGCTCCAGGCCGGTCAGCTGCTTCAGGGTCACCCGCAGCCCGAGCGCGGCGATCGAGTGACCCTCGCAGACCACGCGCGCCAGCTCCTGACGCTCGGCGGGGGTGAGCTCCCGGCCGAGACGCCCGGCCAGGCCGAGCAGGTCGGGGACGGACGAGCCGGTGCCGCCGGAACCCGACGAGAGCGAGACCCGCTCGTTGGACAGCGTGTTCCTGGCGACCTTCCAGCCCTGGCCCACCTCGCCGACGACCAGGTCGTCCGGGACGAACACGTCGTCGAGGAAGACCTCGTTGAACAGGTTCTCCCCGGTCATCTCGGTGAGCGGCCTGACCGTGACGCCGGGGCCCTTCATGTCGACCAGGAAGTAGGTGATGCCCTCGTGCTTGGACCCCTCTGAGGAGTTGCGGGCGATGCAGATGCCCCACTCGGCGAAGTGCGCCACGGAGGTCCAGATCTTCTGGCCGTTGAGCCGCCAGCCGCCCTCGACCTTCTCGGCCTTCATCTGCACGTTCGCCAGGTCGGAGCCCGCGCCGGGCTCGGAGAAGAGCTGGCACCAGATCATCTCGCCGCTCAGCGTGGGCGGCAGGAAGCGCTCCTGCTGCTCGGGGGTGCCGTACGTGGCGATCGACGGCACCACCCAGGCACCGATGATCATCTGGGGCAGCTTGATCTTCGCGGCCTTGAGCTCCTGGAAGATGAGGACCTGCTCCAGCGGCTTGGCGTCGCGGCCCCAGGGCCTGGCCAGGTGCGGCATGACGTACCCGGCGCTCGCCAGCGCCCGCTTCTGCTCCTTGCCCTCCAGCGCGGCGAACCCGGCGATCTCGGCCCGGATGCCCTCGCGCAGCTCGGCGGCCTCCTCGGGCAGCTCGATCTCCAGCTCCCGGCTCACGCCGTTCAGGGCGAGCTCGGCGACCGACTCGGCCCACTCCCCCGAGGAACCGAGCAGGGCGCGCAGGGTGAGCGCGCGGCGGTAGTACAGGTGGGCGTCGTGCTCGTAGGTGTAGCCGATGCCGCCGAAGATCTGGATGGCGTCCTTGGCGCAGAGCACGGCCGCGTCGGGGGCGACCACCCCCGCGATCGCCGCGGCGTAGGCGAGCTCGTCGGCCGACACCTCGGTGACCCCCGTGCCGGCGCCCGCCCCGTCCGCGGCGCGGGCGGCGTCCCACACCGTCGCGCGGGCCTGCTCCAGGGCGACGAGCATCCGGGAGGCCTTGTGCTTGACGCCCTGGAACTGCCCGATCGGGCGGCCGAACTGCACGCGGACCTTGGCGTATCCGGCGGCCGCGGTCACGCACCACGACGCGAGGCCCGCGGCCTCCGCGCCGAGCAGGATCGCGGCCAGGTTGAGGACCCCGGGCCCCTGCAGCCCGTCGAGGACCCGCCCCGCCGGTACGGTGACCGCGTCCAGCTCGACCCTGGCCACCCCCCGGGTGAGGTCGAGCGCCCTGACCGGGGTGACGGTCGCCGCGGAGGCGTCCACCGCGACCCACTCCTCACCGCGGTCGGTGCTCACCGGGAGCACCAGGATGTCGGCCGACGCGCCGCCCAGGACCAGGTCGGCGGTGCCGCCGATCGTCAGGGCGCCGTCCTCGCCCCGGCTGCCGGTGATCGAGGCGCCCAGCGCGACCGCGCCGGTCAGCGTGCCGTCCGCGAGGCCGGGCAGGAGCTCGGCGTGGGCCTTGCCGTCGGAGGCGAGGATCACGGCGCCGGCGAGCACCGTGGGAACGTACGGGCCGGGAGCGACGCGCTCGCCGAGGGCCTCGACGGCGACGGCGGTCTCCAGCAGGCCGTAGCCGCTGCCGCCGTGCTCCTCGGGGACGTGCAGGCCGAGCAGCCCCTGGTCGGCCAGTGCCGCCCAGAAACCGGGGCGCTCCGCGCCCTCGGCCGCGACGGCGGCGCGCACGACCTCGGACGGGACGTTGCGCTCCGCCCACCTGGTCACCGACTCCCGGAGCGCCTCGTGCTCCTCGCTCAACCCGATCGCCATGACAGCCTCCAGACAGGATTCAATGCCAGAACCATATTCTAGAAGGTGCTTCCATCACAACGCGCGAGCCCTCATCACCGGGTACGCCGCCCCCTGCCGCCCCGCCCCGGGCCGGCCCGCTCCGTGGACGGCCGGGGAGAACCCGCTCGCCGGAGATCCCGGCCCCGGCGAGCCGGGCGGGTGCCGGAGAACGTCAGAGGGCGCGGACGCTCGCCATCAGGGGGGCGATGTCGGCCCAGAGCCGCTTGCGCGTGTCGGGCACGGTCACGAAGAGCACGGAGGGCTTGCGGCGGCCGACGTCGATCACCGCGAGCGCCGCCTGGGAGGTGTGCCTCACGCCCTTGACCTGGTAGGTGACCCGGTAGCCGAGCATCCACCCCTTGCCTCCCGCGGGCCGCTGCGAGGCGGTCCAGGTGACCTTTCCCCCCGCCGGGTGGTGGTTGCGGATCGTCCACCGCACCGCGTTCAGCGCCGCCCTGCGGTAGTCGGCGTCGCTCTTGAGGGCCTTGGCCGGGGTGGCGCCGGGAAGCGGCCCCGAGGCGATGACCGTGCGCGGCAACCTGGCCGTGCCGACCTGCTGGCCGACGGAGAACGACGGCACCGCCTCGGTCTTCCAGGGTGCGCCCAGGCTGACGTAGGTCAGCGCGGACCTGGTGTCGGTCACCGCGCCCAGCACCACGCTCGGCCTGCCCGGCAGAACCCGCAGGGCGGTCGCGCCCGGCAGGGCGGGCAGCGTGATCGGCGAGACGGTCGGCGAGGGCTTCGCGGTGGGCAGCACGGCCCGGCCGACCCCGGCCGGATCACCGGGCTCGTCACCGGAGAACAGCACGAAGATCAGGACCACGATGACACCGGTGAGGGCGGCGGCGCCCAGGCTGTAGGCGACCCGGATCGGGATGTCGCCGATCCGCATCAGCAGGCCGCCGGACCTCTTCGTCCCGCTCTTCGCCTCCGGGCCGCCCTGCGCGCCACCGGGCCGGCTCTGGAGACCGGGCTCCGCGAACACCTCGGGCCGCTGCGCCGCGCCGGGCCATCCCGCCGCCACGCCACCGCGTCCGTCACCGGCGTCCGCCGAGGCGCCCGCGCCCGGCCGGCCGGGCATCCCGTTCCTGTCGGGACGCCAGGGTCCCGCGGATCCGCCTACCTGCCTGACCGGGATCGTCCCGATCCCACCCGATTCGTGCACCTGGCCGGCGTCCGCCTCCGGCTCGTCCCGCCGGTCGCCGGGCGCGGCCACGGGGCGAGGGAACGATCCAGGGGGCCTGGAGACCAGAGCGGTCTCCTCGCCGTCGCCGATGGGGAACCTCCGGGGCACCCGGGGGCTGATGATCGAACCGTCCTCGGCGGGAATGGCGGGTATGGGAGCCGTGGGCGCGTCATATGAGGGGATGTATCTCTCGTGAGAGCGCCCGGAGGAGTTGCCGCCGACGTCCGCCATACGCGCCAGGTTATGTCACCTCGGAAAGATTCGACGCATCGTCCTTTATTACGCTTCGGCCACGAGGTGTGCATCAGCCCAGGTAACCGTCCTTCCCCTTCCATGAACAGAATGTCGTTCTGTATGGTCGCGCCATGAGGGCTACGAGGGGCTTCTACGAGATCGCGGCGGCCGATCCCGGACGCGTCGCCGTCGTCGCGGACGCGACCACGACCACCGCCACGGACGCGACCGGGGACGCGACCACGACCTACGGCGAGCTGTACGAGCGGGTCAACCAGGTCTCGCACGGCCTTCTGGCGCGCGGCACCCGGCCGGGGGACACCGTCGTGACGGTCCTGCCCAACGGGGTCGACGCGATCACGATGATGCTGGCGACGTACCAGATCGGCGCCTATCACGTCCCGGTCAACTGGCACTACACGGCCGACGAGGTCGGTTACATCGTCACCGACTGCGCGGCGCGGGTGGTGGTGAGCTCCGAGCGGTACGGGCACGCGGTGCCGGGCGGGTTCACGGAGACCGGCGCCCTCGCCGAGGGGCGGCCGGCCACGCCCCCCGAGGGGCGCAGGGCCGGGTCGATGATGCTCTACACCTCGGGGACCACCGGCAGGCCCAAGGGCGTGCGGCGGCGGCTGATCGAGCTGAGCCCCGAGGACCTCTACCCGATCCTGATGCGCAAGGGCTGGCGGCACTTCGGGCTGCCGCCCGACGGGGTGCACCTGCTACTTTCGCAGCTCTACCACTCGGCGCCGTACGGGCAGGCGATGATGGCCCTGCAGTTCGGGCACACCCTCGTGGTGACCGAGCGGTTCGACGCCGGGGAGACGCTGGAGCTGGTCGAGCGGCACCGGGTGACCAACGCGTTCATGGTGCCGACCATGTTCCACCGGCTGCTGGCCCTGCCCGCCTCCATCAGGACAAAGTACGATTTATCGTCATTGACGCATCTGTATCACGGTGCCGCCCCCTGCCCGCCCGCCACCAAGCAGGCGATGATCGAATGGCTCGGCCCCGTGCTGTGGGAGTACTACGGCTCGACCGAGGCCGCCGTGGCCACGATGGTCTCCTCGGCGGAGTGGCTGGAGCGGCCGGGCACCGTCGGCCGGGCGATCGACGGCATCACGTTCACGATCATCGGTGACGACGGCGCGGAGCTCCCGCCCGGCGAGCCCGGCATGGTCTACATCGGCGGAATCAACCGCTTCGAGTACCACCGCGACCCGTCCAAGACCGCCTCCACGATGCGCGGCCCCCTCTACACCCCCGGCGACATCGGCTACCTGGACGAGGACGGCTACCTGTTCCTCTGTGACCGGCGCACAGACCTGATCATCTCCGGCGGGGTCAACATCTACCCGGCCGAGATCGAGGCCGTGCTCCAGGAACACCCCTCGGTCGCGGACGTGGCGGTGATCGGCGTCCCCGACCCGGAGTGGGGCCAGCGCGTCGTCGCGCTGGTCCAGCCCGCGGCGGGCGTCACCCCCGGCGCGGAGCTCACCGGCGAGCTGCTGGCCCACTGCGACTCCCGGCTGGCCCGCCTCAAGCACCCCCGGGTGATCGAGTACCGCGACCCGCTGCCGCGTACTCCCACGGGCAAGCTCAGCCGGAGCAACCTGCGCAATACGTATCTTCCTTCCTGAGCTGGGCAAATACCCTTGCATGGGGGGATCAACGACAGGCGCCGCGCTACTGGCGGCCGCCGTCATGACGCTCGCGGGCTGCGGTCAGGGCCTGCAACTGCAAACACCCGGGACGGCCGGCTCGCCGGGCGCTCCCACACCCGGCGCGTCGGCGAGCATCTCCGCCACGGCCTCCCCGAGGGGCTCACCCACCACCCCCGGCCCCGTCCCGGACGCCCTGGAGGCCGCGTACGAGCGGACCATCGCCAGGGTGCTGCCGTCCATCGTGCAGATCACCACGGGGGACGGTCTCGGCTCGGGGATCGTGTACGACACCGCAGGGCACGTCATCACCAACGCCCACGTGGTCGGGAGCGCCAGGACTTTCAAGGTCACGCTCGCCAACGGCGGCACCCCGCGCACCGCGAGGCTGGTCGACTCGTTCGAGCTGGGCGACCTGGCGGTGATCAAGGTGGACGACCCGGCCGGGCTGAAACCCGCCGTCTTCGGCGACTCCTCCAAGCTGAGGGTCGGCGAGATCGTGATGGCCATGGGAAACCCGCTGGGCCTGTCGGGCAGCGTCACCGAGGGGATCATCTCGGCACTGGGCCGCACGGTCACCGAGCCCGGGGGCGAGGGCTCGCCGGGCGCGACGATCAGCGGGGCCATCCAGACCTCCGCGCCCATCAACCCGGGCAACAGCGGCGGCGCCCTGGTCAACCTCAGGGGCGAGGTCGTCGGCGTGCCGACCCTGACCGCCGTCAACCCCGAGCTCGGCAACGCCCAGGCCCCGGGCATCGGCTTCGCGATCCCGGCCAACACCGTCAAGGACGTCGCCACGCAGATCATCAGGGACGGCAGGGTCACCAACACCCGCAGGGCCGCGCTCGGCGTCGTCGTACGGACCGTGATCGACATGAACGGGCAGCCCGCGGGCGTCAGCGTCGTACGGGTACAGCGCAACAGCGGCGCGGAGCGTGCGGGACTCAAGGCCGGGAACCTGATCGTCTCGGTCGACGGCATGCCCACCCCGTCGACCCAGGAGCTGGCGGCGGTCCTCGCCCAGCTCAGGCCCGGCCAGGACGCGAAGGTCGAGGTCCTGCGCCCCGACGGCTCGACGACCACCGTGGTCGTCCCCCTCACGGAGCTCCCGGGCGGCTGACGCCGGCGCCCCGCCCGATCACGCCGGGACCACCGCGGCCGCCCGGCCGGCGTGATCCGTGATCGGGCGGCCGGGCCGGGCGGGCCGGGGCGGTCAGTAGGGCAGGACGCGGTCGGTGAAGGGCTTGGCCACGAAAGGCGCCTTGAACTTCGGGAAGGCGACCGTCTTGACGTCGCCGTCGGAGGTGTAGCGCTCGTCGGCGTTCGCCTTCAGCCAGTCGAGCCAGGCCACGGAGCAGAACTTGGCGCAGTCGCCCTTCTTGTCCATCGAGCGGATGCGCGGGATGCCGAGCGGGTCGAACTTCTTGTTGAACGGGGACAGCGCCGGGGTGTAACCGGCGAGGAACACGCCGCCGTAGTCGTAGGAGACGTCTCCCGAGGAGCCTTTGCGACCCCACGCCTTGCCGTCGGGCTGAATGCCGTACGGCAGGGCAAGCGTGACCGGCGGCACCTTGATCAGGCCGGTGATGAGCCTGTGGCCCGCCGCCACCTCCGCGTTGACCGCCTTCTTCGGCTTGCCGCCCAGGCTGAGATGGTCGCGGGTGTGGTTGCCGATGTCGAAGCCCTTGTCGGTGAGCCAGAGGAGCATCTGCGCTCCCTCCTCGGGCGTCGCCTTGCCGAACATGTCGCGCGTGACGTAGAACGTTCCAACGCCGCGGAAGCCCGGGTAGGTCTTGGCGACGTCCTGGAGGATCGCGACGGCGGTGTTCGGCTTGGGCAGCCCCATCCCGTCCAGCTCGAACTGCGAGGGCGAGGAGTCGTCGAAGGTGAGGACGACGGGATGCTTGCCCGCCGGGATGTCCATGCGCCCGGTGACGAACTCGGCCGCGGTGACCGCGACGTAGTCCTCCTTGGCCAGCCGCTCCAGCTCGGTGCGGAACTGCTTGGGTGTGCGGTCGTCCTGGGTGGAGGGCTTGTCGATCACCCGGTGGTACATGAGGACGGGCACCTGCCCGAGCTCGTTGGCCTTGACCTTGGCGGCGGCCTGCGTCTTGGCCTTGAGGAGGTTGGCCTGCGAGGCGCCGGCGGCCGACGCCTTGGCCGAGGCCGCCACCTTGGCCTTCTGTTCGTCGCCCTCGCCCGAACCCGTCGATCCACATCCGGCCAGCACGGCTCCTGTCGCGATGACGACCACACCGGCCCTGCCCACTCTGAGACGGCCCATCGAATTCCTCCAAAGCGCACTGACGATACGCTTCTCATCCCCCTCCGACCTGCGGATCGACCTCCACGCCCGGCAAAGGTTCCCGCCGGAGCGGCTCTCGGCGGCTCTAGGCGGCACTGCGCGGCATCGGGCGGCACCGCGCGGCTCAGCCGGAGACGGGGGCCCTCCACACCCGGAGACGCCGGACGGTGACAGGGTTCTCACCCAGCGGAGACACCGCAAGTGCGGACGTCATACCACATTTCGGTCTCGTTACCGACACCTTAGATTGTTGACCAAAATTCAATAATTTCGTCACGTTACCGTTGACTGCCCTGAAATTCCCGCTTACCGTCCGGGCATCCGAGCGGCGTCGTGAGGGGGAAAGATGGCGGAACGCCTGAAGAATCGGGGGCTTGTCGGCGAGCTGGCGGCCGAGTTCGCGGGCACCATGATCCTGATTCTGTTCGGGGTGGCGGTGGTGGCCCAGGTCGTGGCGGCCGAGATCGGCGACCACGACAGCATCGCGTGGGCGTGGGGACTCGGAGTGACCCTGGGCGTCTACGTCGCCGCCCGCACCAGCGGGGCCCACCTCAACCCCGCCGTCACCATCGCGCTCGCCGCCTTCAAGGGGTTCTCCTGGCGCAAGGTCCTGCCGTACTCCCTGGCGCAGACGGCGGGCGCGTTCGTGGCGGCGCTCATCGTCCGCTTCAACTACAGCGAGGTACTGCAGAAGGCCGACCCCGGGCTCACGATCAAGACCCAGGGCGTCTTCTCGACCCTGCCCGGCAACGGGAGCCTGCCCATCGGCACCTGGGGCGCCTTCCGCGACCAGGTGATCGGCACCGCGATCCTGCTCCTGCTCGTCCTCGCCGTCTCCGACGCGCGCAACTCGGCGCCCATGGCCAACCTGGCCCCCTTCGTGGTCGGCCTGATCGTGGTGGCCATCGGGATGGCCTGGGGCACCAACGCCGGGTACGCCATCAACCCCGCCCGCGACTTCGGGCCGCGACTCGCCTCGTACCTCACCGGATACGAGACCGCCTGGCAGGATCAGTACGGCCAGCTCTACTTCTGGGTGCCGATCGTGGCGCCCGTCATCGGGGCCCTGATCGGGGCGTTCCTGTACCAGGTCCTGATCGCCAGGTTCCTTCCCCCCGAGGACGCCGAGCCCGAGGTGGGGCGGATGCCGTCCGACGAGGGGGCCACCCCCGCCTGAACGAGGGCGGGTGACGGCCCTCGTCCGGACGGGGCCGGGAACCGTTACGGGGAGAGCGGCAGATCTCCCGGAGAGTCTCACAGAGGAGGCACCATCCATGCCTGACTTCGTCGGAGCGATCGACCAGGGAACGACGAGCACCCGATTCATGATCTTCGATCATGGCGGTAACGAGATAGGCCGCCACCAGCTCGAACACGAGCAGATCCTGCCCCGCGCCGGATGGGTGGAGCACAACCCCACGGAGATCTGGGAACGCACGAGGGCGGTGATCGAGACCGCGATGAACAGGGCGGGCCTCGCCGCCTCCGACCTGGCCGCGCTCGGCGTCACCAACCAGCGCGAGACCGCGGTGGTCTGGAACCGCAGGACCGGGCGCCCGTACCACAACGCGATCGTCTGGCAGGACACCCGCACCGACCGGATCGCCTCCGCCCTGGACCGCGACGGCAGGGGCGACGTCATCCGCCGCAAGGCGGGCCTGCCCCCGGCGACGTACTTCTCCGGCGGCAAGATCCAGTGGATCCTGGAGAACGTCGACGGCGTGCGCGAGGCGGCCGAGGCGGGAGACGCGATCTTCGGCAACACCGACACGTGGCTGCTGTGGAACCTGACCGGCGGCACCGACGGCGGCGTGCACGTCACCGATCCGACCAACGCCAGCCGCACGATGCTGATGGACCTGGAGACCCTCGACTGGGACGACGAACTGCTGTCGTTCTTCGGCATCCCCCGTCAGATGCTGCCGTCCATCGCCCCCTCCTCCCACCCCGGCCTGTACGGCACCACCCGGGCGACCGGCCCGCTGAAGGGGGAGGTCCCGCTCTCCGGCGACCTCGGCGACCAGCAGGCCGCCACCGTCGGGCAGGTCTGCTTCGGCGTCGGCGAGGCCAAGAACACCTACGGCACCGGCAACTTCCTGCTGCTCAACACCGGCACCGAGCTCGTACGGTCCCAGAACGGCCTGCTCACCACCGTCTGCTACCGCTTCGGCGAGGAGCCGCCGGTGTACGCGCTGGAGGGCTCCATCGCGGTGACCGGCTCCGCCGTGCAGTGGCTGCGCGACCAGCTCGGCATCATCTCGGGAGCGGCGCAGAGCGAGGCGCTCGCCCGGCAGGTCGAGGACAACGGCGGCGTCTACTTCGTCCCCGCCTTCTCCGGCCTCTTCGCCCCGTACTGGCGGTCCGACGCCCGGGGCGCCATCGTCGGCCTGTCGCGCTTCAACAACAACGCCCACCTCGCGCGGGCCACCCTGGAGTCCATCTGCTACCAGAGCCGCGACGTGGTCGAGGCGATGCGGCAGGACTCCGGCGTCGCCCTCGACGTGCTGCGCGTCGACGGCGGCGTCACCGCGAACGACCTGTGCATGCAGATCCAGGCCGACATCCTCGGCGTGTCCGTCTCCCGGCCCGTCGTGGCCGAGACGACCGCCCTGGGGGCCGCGTACGCGGCGGGGCTGGCGGTCGGCTTCTGGAAGTCGACCGACGAGCTCAAGCAGAACTGGCAGGAGGGCCGCCGCTGGGAGCCCCAGTGGTCGGACGAGCAGCGGGCCACCGGCTACGCCGGCTGGAAGAAGGCGGTCGAACGCACCCTCGACTGGGTCGACGTGTCCTGACCTGCGGGGATCACGGGACGGCTGATGAAATGTGCTACCCGACGGCACCGGGTGGCACATAAGTCGTACGTCGGCATGCGCCGGGAAGTGACACCATTTTTTGACACCATTACTGGGTACCATTGCGTCATGGACCTTCGACTCCGCCTTCCCGACGAGACCCACCGGCGGCTGCGCGCCGTCGCCGACGAGAGCGACAACAGCCTCAACACCGAGATCCTGATCGCCATCGAGGAGCACCTGGAGCGCAGGCAGACCAGCGCGGTGCGGGCCATCGCCCGCAAGGTCGCCAAGCGTGACGCCGAACTCCTGGACAGGCTCTCCAAGTGACCGTCTACCTCACGAAGGCCGACGTTCTGGCCATCGCCGAGGAGATCCTGCCTTCGGTCGGCCTGCGGGACGGCGGCCAGTTGCACGCGGCGGTGCTCAGGCCGCAGACCAGCGTGTTCGGAGACGACGCCTACCCAGACCCGTGGACCAAGGCGGCGGGGCTGATGCAAAGCCTGATCATCGGCCACCCTCTGGTCGACGGGAACAAGCGGCTCGGCTGGACGTCGGCCGTCGTCTTCCTGGAGCTGAACGGCGAGACGCTGAGCGGCACCGACACGGACGCGGCCGAAGCCCTCGTGATCGCCGTCACCACGGGAGAGCTGGACGACGTGACCGAGATCGCCAAACGGCTCCGCGAGCTGGAGCCGTAGTTCGCGGCGGACTCGACCGCGGTCCATGTCCGCCAGGGAGTGTGGCCACAAGAAGACGAAGGGCGGCCGGGACGGCACGGGGCCGACCCGACCGCCCTTCGGCGATCTGCTCCGCACGGTTCGATGCGGAGCGGGGGTGGAGGTGGCGGGAATCGAACCCGCGTCCTTCAACTCCAAGACAGGGCTTCTCCGGGTGGAGCCTGCTGTGCTTTTCTCAGCCCCGGCAATCACGCAGGCAAGTCGCCGACGGGCTCAGCCACTGTAAGATTTCCCGATCTTCCCCGTGGCCGGGTCGATCGGTTGAGCCTCCTAGCGATGCCGGATCCGGGCCGGAGGCGCTCCCGGGCCGGCAGAAGTCACTCGCTGCTTAGGCGGCGAGTGCCAGGTTGCCCTGGCTGACTTCGGAGTGCGTCTTATTGGCACTTGTTGGTCGCGGTCACAGTGTTAACGAGGTTATGTCCGCAGTCCTCGACCCGCTTCACCTGACTTGAAAAGCCAAAGTCGAAACCAGTCACCCCCTGTTGAGTTTTCAACGCGACCCCGAGGGGCCGAGCCATCCGAAGATACCCCTTACAACACGGCTGACGCGAATCGAATTCCCGCCGGGCGCGCCACGGCGGGCCGGGGACGCCGGCACCCCGGGAACGCCGAAACCCCGGGGACACCCGCGAATCGCGAGCGTCCCCGGGGTTGACCGGCAGGGTCGAGCCGGTCCTGACGGCAGGGCCTCCCCCGAGATGAAGCCCTGATCTCATCACAGCGACCGGGTCCGCAACCCCCCAAGCGGAGCCCGGTCACTTAGAAGGACGCAAACAAGACACTCCATGGTTGCTCAGGGTGAAAAGAATATTCCGCAGCGTCACAGACCGGCGTGCAGCCCCTGGAAGAAGCGCCCGGCGGCGGAAGCTCCCGCCGTGGCGTCCGAGCTCTGCGTCAGCACGGCGACGGCCACGTCCCCCTGCCACCCGACGAACCAGGAGAGCGGCTTGCGGTTCTGCGAGGCGGAGGCGGTGATGCCGTGGACGGGGTCACCGGGGGCCGCGGCGGCCCGCGCGGAGCCCCCGGTCACTCCGCTGCGCATGAAGGCGCGGAGGGTCTCGACCGTCTTGTCGTCCAGCTGGACCGGGGCGGGCGCCTTGGAGGGCTTGGCGTCGGTCGTGGGGTCGGCCGTCTGGGGCTCGGTGACCAGGACCGGCGGGCGCCAGGTGCCGGAGGCGACGGCCCCCGCGACCAGCGCCATGGACAGCGGGCTGACCAGGACGTTCTGCCCGGTGATGGCCTTGGCCGTGGCCGCGTCGTTCTTCAGCGGTTTCTTGGAGTTCACGGAACCGCTGAACGACTTCAGCGGGAGGCTCCAGGGCACCCCGATGCCGAACTTCGCGGCGTCGGCCGTCAGCTCCGCGCCGTTGATCCTGCGGGCCAGCGCGGCGAGCGCGGTCACGCAGCCGGTGGCGAAGTTGGCCTGGAGGGTCGGCGAGCCCCCGGCGGGCCCGCCCTCCTGGTGGAACTCGGCCCCCCCGACGGACCTGTCGGCCGGGCAGGCCACCTTCTGCTTGGGGTCGATCTTCGCCCTGAGCATGCCCTCGACGGTCATGATCGAGAACGCGGTCCCGGCGGGGAATTTCCCGGCGAGGGCGGGCGGCCTCTCCGGGTTGTCGTACTGCTCGGTGCTCGACACCGCCAGGATGTCGCCGGTCGAGGCCTGGACCGCGACCAGCATGCCGGGGGTCCCGCCCAGCAGCGCGCCGTCGGCCGCCTTCTGGTGGGAGCGGTCGAGCGTGGTCCGGACCGGCGAGGTGGCGCGGTCGGGCCGCCACTTCTTGAGCTCGGTCACCTTGAGCGTCTTGAGGTCGACGGTGATCACACGGGTGTCGGTCGAGCCGGTCAGATGCTCCTGGTACGCCTTCTGCAGGCCGGCCCTGCCGACCGTGTCGCCGGCCCGCTGCGGGCCGCCGAGCTGCTGCTCGCTCTCCGCGGTGACGGCGGTGACGGTGCCGACGATCTGGGTGGGCGAGGCGGGGGCCACCGCCTGCTCCTGCGCGGACAGGGTGATGCCGGGGATCGCCTCCAGCTGCCCCTGCAGCTGCCGGAACTTCGTACGGCTGAAGGTGACCAGCGGCACCTGGAGGTTGGGCGGCGCGGAGCGGATCCGGCTCAGCAGGCGGTCCTGCGGGAAACCGGTGATCTTGGAGAGCTTCTCGCAGAGCTTGTCCGCCTCGCCGTCCTTCAGGTTGGACGGCACCACGCTCGCCACGTGCAGGACGGCCTTCTCCTGCAGCGGGTCACCGTTGCGGTCGAGGATCGGCTGGCGGCCCTCGGGGGTGACCTTCACGGCGAACCGTTCACCCTCGCGCAGCTGGGGGTGCAGGACGCTGGGCGACCAGCGCACCCGCCACTGGCCGTCGACCAGGTGGAGCGGCAGCTTGCCCTCGTACTCCCACAGGGGGTTGTTCTCCCCCAGGTCGACCTCGGCGTCGAAGTCGGCCTCGACCTCGTCCGCCGCGCGCCGCATGCTCTTGACGTTGAAGCGGAACGAGGCCGCGTCGAGCTGGAGCTTGGCGTCCTCCAGCGCCCGGCTGACCACCTTCTGGTCACCGTCCGTGCGTCTGGCCGCGGCGGCGTAGTCGCCCGTCTGCCAGCCGATCAGGAAGTCACGCACCGCCTCGTGGGCCGAGGGCTCCTCGAAGCAGGCGGACAGCATGGGAGCCGTCGCCACCAGCGCGAGCGCGGCGGCGGCGGTTCGCCGGGCCCTGCCCCTCACGATCACCTGTTCCTGTGCCTGAGCGCGCGCGCCATCTCCCGCTTGGCCTGGTTCTCGGCCAGCGTCTGCCGCTTGTCCCAGTCTTTCTTTCCCTTGGCGAGGCCGATCTCTATCTTGGCCTTGCCGTCCTTGAAGTAGATGGCGAGCGGCACCAGGGTCAGGCCGCCCTCCTTGGTCTTGGAGACCAGCTTGTCGATCTCCTTGCGGTGAAGCAGGAGCTTGCGGGTTCGGCGCGCGGCGTGGTTGGTCCAGGTCCCCATGGTGTACTCGGGGATGTGGACGTTGATCAGCCAGGCCTCGCCGTCCTTGATGACGGCGTACCCGTCGAGGAGGGAGGCACGGCCGAGCCGCAGCGACTTGACCTCCGTGCCCTGGAGCACGAGACCAGCCTCGTAGGTGTCCTCGATGTGGTAGTCGTGCCAGGCACGCTTGTTCTGGGCGATCACCTTACGCCCGGTCTCACGTGGCATGCCTGGAGCCTACCGGTGACCGGAACCGCGAGCCGCGCCCGCGAGCGCGGGCGGGACCTGGATCGGCGCGCGGAAGCGCCACGCTCGCGGGACGGTCACAGCGGACGGGGCCACGGGGTCGTCACACACGCAGGTAGCGGCGGAGGGTGACGAAGGAGGCCAGCACACAGATGAGCACGCCGAAGACCATGGTGACACTGATCACCGAGGCGACCGTCTCCCAGGACAGCTGGCTGTTGGGAGAGAGGTAGAGCTGCACCCCGTCGAAGAGGAAGACCTTGCTGACGATCAGCAGCATCGCGGCCAGCACACCGCCGATCAGACCGGCGATGACGCCCTCCATCACGAACGGGAGCTGGATGTAGAGGTTGGAGGCACCCACCAGCCGCATGATGCCGGTCTCCCGCCTGCGGTTGTACGCCGAGAGCCGGACGGTGTTGCCGATCAGGAGCGTGGCCGCGAAGACCAGGATGATCGCCACCACCAGGGCGGCCCAGCGGAGCTTCTCCAGCAGCCCGAAGAACTTCTCCAGGAGCTCCTTCTGGTTGACCACGTTGGAGACCCCCGGGGCGCCCTTGACCGCCTCGATCACCGGCCCGTACGCCTCGGGGTCCTTGAGCTTGACCCGCAGAGACTCGGGCATGTCCTCGACCTGGATGGCCGAGAGCAGCACGGTGTTGTTGGCGTTCTGGTCCCGGAAGTTCTTGTAGGCCTCGGTCGCGTTCTCCACGGTGACCGCCTCGACCTGGGACATGCCCTCGATGGTCGACTTCAGCTCGGCCTGCTCCTGGGCGTTCACGCCGCCGCTGCCCTTGCACTGCGGGAAGGGGTCGTTCTTCTTGCACAGGAAGACCGAGACCTCGACCTTGTCCGCCCAGAAGTCCTTCATGCTGTTGATCTGGGAGTTGATCATCAGACCGACGCCCAGCAACGCCATGCCGATCGCCACGGTCACGATGACCGCGATGGTCATCGTGAGGTTGCGGCGGAGGCCGATCCAGACCTCGGAGAAGATGAAGTTTGCCCGCATGCTCTTCCTGTCGCTCTATCCGGTCCTGGTGTCAGTACGCCTGGCCGTACACGCCTCGCGACTGGTCACGGACGATCTTTCCGTCCTCCAGTTCCACCACCCGCTTGCGCATGGAGTCGACGATGGCCGCGTCGTGCGTGGCCATGACGACCGTGGTGCCGGTCCGGTTGATCCGGTCGAGCACCTTCATGATGCCGATGCTCGTCGCGGGGTCGATGTTTCCGGTCGGCTCGTCGGCCAGCAGGATCATCGGCCGGTTGACGAACGCCCGGGCCATCGCGACCCGCTGCTGCTCGCCACCGGACAACTCGTCGGGCATCCGATGTGCCTTGCCCTCGAGGCCGACCAGTTCGACGACCTCCGGGACCACCTTACGGATGAAACGCCGGGGCTTGCCGATGACCTCCAGAGCGAACGCGACGTTTTCGTACACGTTCTTGTTCGGGAGCAGCCGGAAGTCCTGGAAGACACATCCGATCCGGCGGCGCAGGTGCGGGATCTTGAAGTTGGACAGTCGGGCGAGGTCCTTGCCGGCCACGTGGATCGCACCCGAGTTGGGGCGCTCCTCCTTCAGGACCAGCCGGAGAAAGGTCGACTTCCCGGACCCCGAGGGGCCGACGAGGAACACGAACTCGCCCTTGTCGACGTCGACGCTGACGTGGTCCAGCGCGGGCCGGTTCTGGTTCGCGTAGACCTTGGTGACATTATCAAAATGGATCACGGGCGCATCACGGCATGCCAGTCTAGGGGTTAGGACGGTCGCAGGAGTGGCAGAGGGCCACTTCCGCCTCTCGCCGGCCGGGGGGCGCCGGTCTTTTACTCTCGATCGACGTTCCGGTTGGCCGGAGCCCAGTCTAGGGGGAAGACTGGCATGGAAAGCCCATAACGGAAACAAAACGATTCGGCGCCCGGTAACGACCGCATAAAGTAGTTCTGACCTCGAAGAGGGAGGACGTCATGAGCTGTGAAGACCTGGTCTGCGCGGGGTGCGCTCACCCCGTGGCCGAAGGCCGCTGCCCCCGCTGCCGCGCGTACCGCGACCGGATGCACCAGAACGGCTTCGGAGGCATGACCCCCGCGCTCCTGTCGCTGGTGCTGATCGCGCTCTTCTTCCTCACCCTGGCCCTGAAGCACCTCAGCGGCACCTGACCGCCCTTCCGGGGGCTCCCCGGGCTTCGCGGGCGGAGATCGCGTCACAGGCGCTCAGGGGCGCCCGTGAGCGATCTCCTCGACAGGCCCGGGGACGAGACGAAGGCGGCGGGAGAGGACGGTTCTCCTCGCTCTCCTCGCCGGCCCCCGGCGTCGCGCGTTCCGCTCCCGGGGACCGGGAGCGGGGACGCCCTACTCGTCGGCGCCCGACTCCTGGCGGCGGGTCCAGCGGATCTCGGCCTCGATGAAGCTGTCCAGGTCGCCGTCGAGCACCCCGCTCGGATTGCCCTCCTCGGCGCCCGTCCGCAGGTCCTTGACGATCTGGTACGGGTGGAGCACGTAGTTACGGATCTGGGTGCCCCACGACGTGGTCGACTCGCCCCGGATCTCGTTCAGCGCCGCCTTCTCCTCCTGGCGCTTGCGCTCCAGCAGCTTGGCCTGCAGGACCGCCATCGCGGTCGCCTTGTTCTGCAGCTGCGAGCGCTCGTTCTGGCAGGAGACCACGATGCCGGTGGGCAGGTGGGTCAGGCGGACCGCGGAGTCGGTCGTGTTGACGCCCTGGCCGCCGGGGCCCGAGGAGCGGTAGACGTCGACGCGCAGGTCGTCCTCGTTGATGTCGATGTGGTCGGTCGTCTCCACGACCGGCACCACGTCGACGCCCGCGAAGGAGGTCTGGCGGCGCCCCTGGTTGTCGAACGGGCTGATGCGGACCAGGCGGTGGGTGCCGTGCTCGCCGCGGAGCGTGCCGTAGGCGTAGGGAGCCTTGACCGTGAAGGTCGTCGACTTGATCCCGGCCTCCTCCGCGTAGGAGGTCTCGTAGACGTCGGTCGGGTAGCCCTTGCGCTCGGCCCACCGCAGGTACATCCGCTGGAGCATCTGGGCCCAGTCGGCGGCGTCCACGCCACCCGCCTGGGACTGGATCGTGACGACCGCCTCGCGGGCGTCGTACTCGCCGGACAGGAGGGTGCGGACCTCCAGGGCGCCGATGTCGCTCTTCAGGGACTCCAGCTCGCGGTCGGCCTCCTCCCGCGTGTCGTCGTCCTCCTCGTCGGCGGCCAGCTCGTACAGGACGGAGAGGTCGTCCAGCCGCTGCCCCAGCGACTCGATCCTGTTGACCTCGCCCTGGAGGTAGGAGAGCCTGCTGGTGACCTTCTGGGCGCGATCCTGGTCGTTCCACAGGTCGGGCGCGGCGGCCTGATCCTCCAGCTCCTCGATCTGCTTGCGCATCGCGCCGAGGTCGAGCACGTCCTGGATGCTGTTCAGCGTCCCGGTAAGCTCGTTGATCTGTTCTGCCGGATCGATGAGTGCCACGTCTGTAAAGGGTACGCGACCTCCGAACCCCATCGTGTACGGCGCGCTCCCCCACCATGGCTAGCATGGCCCGCATCGGGGGAGCATCGGGGAGCATCGGGAGGTGGACGTGCGCGAACACGGGCGACGGGGTGCGCTCGCACTCGCGCTGGTGTTGATCACCGTGACCGCCGCGACCACGGCGTGCTCCGGTTCCGGCGACGCCCCGCCGGAGCGGAGCTCCCCGACCGGCGGCGGTGTCACGCCGGCCACCTCCGCCGCGCCCGTCCCCCCGCCGCCCCCGGTCACGCTCGCCGAGGCGGCGAAGGCCCTGGCGGGCGTCGTGGGCGCCGACGGGGTGCTGGGAGCGGCGGTGCCGCACCTGGACGCCGACCGCAGGCTCATGCAGGAGCAGACCCGCGACGGGCAGGAGGCCCTCACCGCGGCGGCCTTCAACGGCTCCGCCGAGGCCCTCCCCCACTACACGTGGGGCACCCCCCGGCTGCTGGTCCCGCGCAACCAGCGGGGCCCGCTCTGGTTCGCCGCGGTCGTGGACCGCGAGGAGCCCTCGGGCCGGGTCCGCACCGCCGTGCTGACCCTGATGCGGCATGACGGGGAGGACTGGCGGGTCAGCTCGACCTCGCTGCTCGACGAGGGCGTCCGGCCCCCGGTGGTCGCCACGGACGCGGAGGGCTACACGACGGCGCTGGGCGAGGAGGACGCGACACTGGCCATCAGCCCGCGGCTGATGGCCCCGCTGCACGCGACCTCGGCCGAGGAGGGCGAGCGGGGGTTCGCGGCGGGGCTCATCGAGGCGGGCCCGCACACCACCGGCTTCGCCGACGAGATCACGAGGAGGCGGGCGGACGGGAAGGCGGACGACTGCCTGAGCTACGACTCGATCTTCGCCGCGAGCGACTACCCGGTGCACGCGCTGCGCACCGCCGACGGCGGCGCGCTCGTCCTCTACTCCCTGATCAGGACGACGACGCGGACGATCAAGATCACGCCGTGCGGGTCGGACATCCAGATCCCGCCCGAGGCCAGGAAGCTGACGAAGGAGCGGTTCATCCCCAAGGAGCTGCGCACGGTGGAGACGCAGCTGTACGTGAGCACGGTCCCGGCCAAGGGCAGCGGCCGTCCGGCCAAGGTCATCGGCTATCTCGGCGGCCTCACCAAGGTCACCGTGGCATAGCCCGCGCGACCGGGCTCACCCGACCGGGCCCGCGTGACCGTCCCTCCCTGCCCCTCCCGCGGCCGGACCCGCCGGGGACGTGCCGCGCGGCCGGGCCCCGATGAGGGACCCGGCAGGACGTCGGGCGGGTCAGGCGTCGGCGTGCGGGAGGTTGATGGTGGCCACCAGCGTGCGGATCGCGCGCAGCGCCACCGACAGCGTCGCGAGGTCGAAGTTGTCGCTCTCCCAGATCTCCGACAGGGTCTGCCGCGCCCGCGAGACCGCCGCCGAGTTGGCCTCGGTCCAGCGCGCCAGGCGCTCCTCGGGCGACAGCCCGGGCGTGCTGTGCGTCAGGACGTTGTGGGTGAGCGCGGCGTGCGCGGCGTAGAGGTCGTCGCGGAGCGCGGCCCGCGCCATGGAGTTCCAGCGGCTGTCCCTGGGCAGCGCGACGACGCGCTCGCGCAGCCTGGAGAGCTGGAGCCGGTCGGCGAGGTCGAAGTAGACCTCGGCGACGTCGTGCACGGGACGGCCGGTGCGCCAGGCAACCTCGACCAGGTCGAACGTGGAGTAGGCGGGCACCATGGCGGCGACGCGCTCGGCCAGCTCGGACGGGACGCCCCGGGAGACGAAGGCGTCGCGCCGTTCCTCGAACGCCGACAGGTCGGACCCGGTCAGCAGCTTGGGCAGGTGCGGCAGCAGGCCGTTCATGCCCTTGGCGAAGAAGCCGACGGTGGAGGCCAGGTCGAGCGGCGGGCGCCGGTTGCCCAGCAGCCAGCGGGTGCCCCGCTCGACGAGCTTGCGGGCCTCCAGCTCCATCGCGATCTGGGTGGAGGTGTCGACCTTGTTGTCCAGTTCCTCGATCTGGCGCCAGAGGCTGGGCATGTCGAAGACCTCCCGCGTGACCAGGTAGGCGCGGGCGATGTCCGGGGTGGACGCGCCGCTCTCCTCGCCGAGGCGGAACATGAAGGTGGTCCCGCTGGAGTTGACCAGGTCGTTCACCACGCCGGTGGTGATGATCTCCTTGCGGAGCGGGTGGGTGCCCATGTAGGCGCGGAGCCCGGGGTCGCGCAGCGCCGACGGGAAGTAGGACACCAGCCAGGACTCCAGGTAGGGGTCGTCGGGCAGGTCGGAGGCGAGGATCTCGGCGTCGGCCACCAGCTTGGTGTAGGCGAGCAGCACCGAGAACTCCGGTGCGGTCAGCCCGAGCCGTGCCTGGCGCCGCTCCGCGAGCATCTTGTCCGACGGCAGGAACTCCAGCTGCCGGTTGAGCAGCCCTGCCCGCTCCAGCCTGCGCAGCTGGCGCGAGTGGATGTGCAGCATCTCGGGAGCCTGCTCGCGGGCGGCGGCCAGCACCACGTTCTGGTCGTAGTTGTCGCGCAGGACCAGCCCGGCCACCTCGTCGGTCATGTCGAGGAAGAGCTGGTTGCGCTGCTTGTCGGTGAGCTCCCCGTCGCGGACGGCCCGGTCCAGCAGGATCTTGATGTTGACCTCGTGGTCGGAGGTGTCCACCCCGGCGGAGTTGTCGATGAAGTCGGTGTTGACCAGGCCGCCGTTGAGCGCGAACTCTATCCGGGCGAGCTGGGTGAAGCCCAGGTTGCCGCCCTCGCCGATCACCTTGCAGCGCAGCTCGGCGGCGGTGACCCTCAGGGCGTCGTTGGCCTTGTCGCCGACGTCGGCGTTGGACTCGCTCGACGCCCTGACGTAGGTGCCGATGCCGCCGTTCCACAGCAGGTCGACCGGGGCCCGCAGGATGGCGCTGATCAGGTCGTTGGGAGCCAGCGACGTCACGTCGCCGTCGATGCCGAGCGCGGCGCGCGTCTGCGCGGAGACGGGGACCGACTTGGCCGTACGGGGCCAGACGCCGCCTCCCTTCGAGATGAGCGAGGCGTCGTAGTCCTCCCAGGAGCTGCGGGGCAGCGCGAACAGCCTGGCGCGCTCGGCGTAGCTCCTGGCGACGTCCGGCTGGGGGTCGACGAAGATGTGCCGGTGGTCGAACGCCGCGACCAGCCGGATGTGCTGGGAGAGCAGCATGCCGTTGCCGAAGACGTCACCGGACATGTCGCCGACTCCGACCACGGTGAAGTCGGTGCTCTGGATGTCGACGCCGGTCGTGCGGAAGTGGTACTTGACCGACTCCCAGGCGCCCCTGGCGGTGATGCCCATGGCCTTGTGGTCGTAGCCGATCGAGCCGCCGGAGGCGAAGGCGTCGCCCAGCCAGAAGCCGTACTCCTTGGCCACCGCGTTGGCGATGTCGGAGAACGTCGCGGTGCCCTTGTCGGCGGCGACCACCAGGTAGGTGTCGTCACCGTCGTTCCTGACGACGTCGGCGGGCGGGACCACCTCGCCGTCGACGAGGTTGTCGGTGAGGTCGAGCAGGCCGGAGATGAACATCCGGTAGCAGGCGATGCCCTCGACCAGGGTGTCCTCCCGCGACCCCGACTTTGGCGGATTTTTTACGACAAAGCCGCCCTTGGAGCCAGTGGGAACAATGACGGTATTTTTCACCATCTGCGCCTTCACCAGGCCGAGCACCTCCGTACGGAAGTCCTCCATCCGGTCCGACCAGCGCAGCCCGCCCCGCGCGACCTTGCCGAAGCGCAGGTGCACGCCCTCGACCCGGGGCGAGTAGACGAACACCTCGAACCTGGGCCGGGGCAGCGGCAGCACGCTGATCGACGGCGAGTCGAGCTTCAGGCTGACGTACGGCTTGCGCTCGCCGTCGACCCGCTGGAAGTAGTTGGTCCGCAGGGTGGCGCGGATCATCTCCAGGTAGGCCCGCAGGATCCGGTCCTCGTCCAGCGAGGCCACGTCGTCCAGGGCGGCGAGGATCTCCTCGTGCAGCGCGTCGGACAGGTCGGAGCGGACCTCGGCCGAACGCCGGGGGTTGAGCCTGGCCTCGAACAGGCGCACCAGCAGCCGGGCGAGCCGCACGTTGCCCATCAGCACCCGCTCGATGTACTCCTGGCTGAACGTGGTGCCCGCCTGGCGCAGATACCTGGCGTAGACGCGCAGGATCTCGGCCTGCTCCCAGGTCAGCCCGGCGGCCAGGACGAGCCCGTTGAACCCGTCGCTCTCCACCCGCCCGGCCCACAGGGCGCCGAACGCGTCCTGGAAGAGCCGCTTGAACTCGTCCCTGTCGACCTCGGGCGAGGGCGTGTAGCGCAGGCCGAAGTCGTAGATCCAGGCGTCCTTGGTCGCCGGGTCGTTGTCGCGGTCGATCTCGTACGGCCGCTCGTCGACCACCTCCACGCCCATCCGCTGGAGCAGCGGAAGCACGCGCGACAGGGAGACGGGCGCGCCGAGGCGGTAGAGCTTGAAGCGGCGCTCGCCCTCCGAGGCGTCGTACGGCTCGTAGAGGTTCATCCCGATCTCGTCGGTGGAGGAGGCCAGCACCTCCAGGCGGCGCAGGTCGGCGACCGCCATCCGGGCGGGGAAGTCGGCCTTGTAGCCCTCGGGGAACGCCGTGGCGTAGCGGCGGATGAGCTTGGGCGCCTCGTCCTCGGGGCTCAGCTCGGTGATCGCGGAGGCCAGGTCGTCCTCCCAGGACCTGGTGGCGGCGGCCAGCCTCGCCTCCAGCTCCTCGACGTTCACCGTGTCGGCGCGCAGCGGCCTGCCGCGCTCGCCGCGCACCACCACGTGCAGCCTGGCGAGGGCCGACTCGCCGATCATCGCGCTGTAGTCGAAGGAGGTGCCGCCGAGCGCCTTGAGCAGGATCTCCTGCATCTTGATGCGGATCTTGGTGGTGTAGCGGTCGCGCGGGAGGTAGATCAGGCACGAGACGTAGCGGCCGTAGTCGTCCGGGCGCAGGAAGAGCTTCACCTGCTTGCGCTCGCGGAGCCTGAGCACGCCGAGGGCGATCGGCAGCAGCTGGTCCACGGAGGTCTGGAAGAGCTCGTCGCGGGGGAAGGTCTCCAGGATCTCGATGAGGTCCCCGCCGTCGTGGCTGTCGGCGGTCAGCCCGGCGAGCGCCATCACCTCGGCCAGCTTCCGCCTGAGCACCGGGACGCGAGAGATCGACTCGCTGTAGGCGACGTGGGTGAAGAGGCCGAGGAAACGCCGCTCGCCCACGACCTCGCCCGAGGCGTCGAAGAGCTTGACGCCCACGTAGTCGAGGTAGGCGGGGCGGTGGACGGTGGCCCGGGTGTTGGCCTTGGTGATGATCAGCATCTGCTGCTTCTCACGGGCCTTGGCGCGCAGTTCCGGGGGGAGCGCGGCGAAGCTGCCGGAGTCGGCGCTGTCGTTGCGGAGGATGCCCAGCCCGGTCCCGGGCATCGGGTGCAGCCTGTCGCCCTGCTCGCCCTCCTCCAGGCGGTACTCGCGGTAGCCGAGGAAGGTGAAGTGCCCGTCGGCCAGCCAGCGCAGCAGCTCCAGGCTGTCCTCCACCCCGGCGGGATCGAGGGGCGGCGGGTTGGCCGAGACGTCCTCGGCGGTCCGCAGGGCGAGGGCCCGCATCTTGACGAAGTCCTCGACGGCGCCGCGCACGTCCTCCAGGACGCGCTGCAGGTCGGTCTCGATCGCCTTGAGCACGGCCTCGCCGGCCTGCCTGTCGATCTCGAAGTGCATCCAGGACTCGGCCAGCACCTGCCCGGTGACGTCCTCCTCGCCGGCCCCGAGCAGCTTGCCCGTCATGTCCCTGCGCACCCGCATCTGCGGGTGGACGACCAGGTGGGTGCCGATGTCGTGCCGGTCGAGCTCCATCGTCACCGAGTCGACGAGGAAGGGCATGTCGTCGGTGACGATCTCCACGACGGAGAACCCGGGATCCCAGCCGTGCTCCTCCGTGGTGGGGGTGTAGGCCCGCACCAGGGCGCGGCCCTGGGGACGCCTCTCGGCGAGCCGCCGCTGGGCCATCGCCGGGCCGTACACGTCCGTCAGGTCCCGGCCGAGCAGGTCCTCCGGGGCGACATGCCGGTAGTAGAGCCGCAGGAAGGCGAGCGCCTCCTCCACGCTCACGTGATCGCCGCCCGGTGTGCGCGCGTACGTCTCCGCGGCGCTCCTCAGCAGCTCGTCCTTGGCCTCGTCGAGCGGCATGTCGCTCTCACTCCTTTGTGAGGGGTTGTGCATGGTTGGACGGGAATCCATGGCGAAAGTCATGATTCCCGGAGAAATGTTGCCCAGCGGAGCGGAAGTGATGTCGCGCGCGCCCGCCGGGATGCGGTGCCCCCGCCCGGCCACCGGCTCCGCTCCTGGAAGATCCGGGCCCGGGACGCCCGCCGCGGGGCGGACGTCTCGTCACGGATGATCGGGATCTCGGCCAGGCGCCACGGCTCGTCATGGGAGCCACGGTCTCTCGCCGCTGTCGGCGGGGAACGGAAGGGCTCCTGGTCGGAGACGGCGGGTTCTCCCTGCGAGGTGGCGGTAGGGCAATCATCCCACAGGGTCGCCTCGGAACGGCTACGGCGCCGCCGGGCGAGTCCGACCTCGCTCCGGGCGCCTCGCCCGGCGGGCGGGGCCGGTCGGCCCGCACTCCGCCCATCGGGCATGGCCCGTGGCACGACACCTCCAGTGGCCGCCTGTCCCGATCCTCGTTGACCGGGACACACCACCGCTTCTGATATCACCCCAAAACCGGCCAAACGTCAATGTGGCATCCGGTCGTCGTCCAAAGCATTGGAGCGGTCCCGTTTGACCCCATCGAGGAGTCCGGGAACCTCACTGAGTTCCCGGAGCTCGACCTGGCACTCCTCGCACGTCATGAGGTGACGTTGGAACACCTCGTGGTCCTCTTCGTCGAGAACCCCGAGCGCGTACGCCGCCACGTCATGATGCGGGGAGGAGACCATCAGCTCGCGACACCTCTCTCCTTCAGGACCTTTCGGAGAGCCCGGATCCCGTAGTAGAGCCGGGACTTGACCGTACCCGGCGGTATCCCGAGGATTTCCGCCGCTTCGTTAATCGTACGGTCCCGTAGGTAAGTCTGCTCGATGACTTCGCGGTGTTCTGGGGACAGTTCTCGCAACGCCTCGGCGACGATCATCGCCTCCAGCGCGCGATCGGCCCCGTCGGGAACGGGCACGGCGTTCGCGTCGGCGGGCTCGACCTCCTGTGGTCTAGTCCCTCGCCTGCGACGACCGTCGATGACGATACGCCGGGCGACGGTCAGGAGCCAGGCCCACAGAAGGCCGGGCTCTCGTTGCAACCTTCCTGCATTGCGCCAGGCTCGGACGAGCGTCTCCTGGACGACGTCCTCCGCCCATTGCAGATCGTTACCGGTGGCCTTACGCACATGGCGGAGCAGGGGTACACCGAACTCCCGATACAGATCTTCTACCAAGAGGACATCGGTGTCCGCGCTCTCGAACCGACTGTCGAGTTGACGCACGGGCACATCTTTACACCTTCGTTATGAGTCCCGTCTGCAACTCTGGCAACTCCAGTCATTTCTAACTATCTCATCACTTCTTCTGAACCACCCCGGGCGGCACCGCGTACCTCCCACCAAGTGCGCCCGCACCGGCGGGCCTCGGGGAAAGGAAACGACATGGCAGTGCGGCACATTCCGTGGCCGGTCGGAGCTGTCCTCCTCCTCACGCACCCGGCCCCCCACGGGCCGGGCGGCACGTTCGACACCACGCCGGGCGCCGAGAAGGCCCTGGTAGCGGCCAGTCTCTGAGAGCGGAACCGGGCCATGTTCAGATCACTGTTCCGCCGCTTCAAGAACGGCGAACCCCTGCTGTTCGGAGCCTTCATCGCGATCGCCGCCGTGGCGGTCGTCCTGATCACCCCACCCGGCGGCGGGGCGGCCGCGCAGGGCTGGGTCCAGACCCCGCAGGGGCCGCTGGGCGCGGCCGACCGCGACCTGCTGGTCAAGGTCCGGCTGGCCGGTCTCTGGGAGATTCCCAGCGGTCAGCAGGCCCAGCAGAAGGCCGCGAGCAAGCGGGTGAAGGAGGTCGGCATGCACCTGATGACCGACCACCTCAAGCTCGACGAGGAGGTTCGCGCCCTCGCGGCGAAGCTGAACGTGCCGCTGCCCGACCAGCCCAACGCCGACCAGCAGGGCTGGATGGCGCAGCTGGCGGCGGTGAAACCGGGCGCCGAGTACGACCTCCTGTTCGCCCAGCTGCTGCGGGCGGCCCACGGAAAGGTCTTCGGGGTGGTCGCCGGCGTACGATCCGGCACCCGAAACGACCTGGTCAGGACATTCGCCCAGCGGGCGGTCGAGGTGGTCATGAAGCACATGACCCTGCTGGAGAGCACGGGGCTGGTCGACTACTCGGACCTGCCCGAGCCTCCGATGCCCTCCCCGGCGCCGCCCGTCTCCGCTCTCGACACACCTGTGAGGAGAGAAAACGCTTGAAAATCATGAAACGCTCGCTCGTCTCCCTGTCGGCGCTGGCGCTGGCCGCCAGCACGCTCACCACCGTCACGTTCACCGTGGCGGTCACGGCCCCCGCCTACGGTGACCACTGCGACCCCGCCGAGCAGGGCCAGAACCAGCAGAACCAGCGCAGCCAGCAGGACCAGCCCGCACAGGACCAGAACAACCAGCAGGACCAGAACCAGGACCAGCAGAACCAGGACCAGGCGCCCCCCGCGCAGGACGCTCCCGCGCAGGACCAGACCCCTCAGGACCAGCCGGCCCAGGACCAGCCCGCGCAGGACCAGCCCGCCGACGCGCCCCTCGCGGGCGGAAGCCTCATCCAGACGTCTCCCACGGAGCCGCCCGCCCCCGAGGAGTCGGCCGACCAGCAGCAGGCCCCGGAGCAGGAGAACG
The DNA here is from genome assembly GCF_052983175.1 of Streptosporangium sp. G12. NCBI lineage: Bacteria > Bacillati > Actinomycetota > Actinomycetes > Streptosporangiales > Streptosporangiaceae > Streptosporangium > Streptosporangium sp. G12. Next base: position 140,079 of record NZ_JBRIQO010000009.1, read on the forward strand.
CCGACGACGGCAACGCCCGTCGCAGGCCCACCCAGGCGCCCTCGCAGAGCCCCACCCAGGCACCGCCGACCGACGCCCCGCCGAACGACCCGCCCGCGGAGACGCCGGCTCCCAGTGAGACCCCCGCTCCCCCGCAGGACGACGAGGAGGCCGAGTGCGCCGACCTCGGGCCGTTCCCCGAGGACTTCATCGACATCCGGCAGGTCCCGCGGAACGTCCAGGAGATCCGGCCGCGGCGCAGCGGCTCCGCCGGCCTCTTCACCTCACGGTGCGGCACGAACAGGAACGGCCACCGCAACTCCGACAACTTCATCGTGGCCCCCGGCGTGACCAACGGCGCCCACCACGTCCACGACTACGTCGGCAACCTGTCGACCGACGGGTTCTCCACGGACCAGTCCCTGGCCGCCGCGGGCACCACGTGCGCGCTCAACGACCGCTCGACCTACTTCTGGCCGGTCCTTCGCGACCGTACGAGCGACGCCAACGCCGACGACCCGGACGGCAACGTCGGCACCATCATGCAGGCGCGCCAGGTGAGCCTGCAGTTCCGCGGGAACCCGGTCTCCAGGGTGAGCCCGATGCCGCGCTTCATCAGGATGATCACCGGTGACGCCAAGGCCGCCACCAACGGCGGCGCGAACGCCCTCGCCAAGTGGAGCTGCACCGGCTTCACCAACCGGATCACCACCAAGTACCCGCTCTGCCCGCGCGGCAGCCAGCTCGTCCGGATCCTGGACTTCCCCAGCTGCTGGGACGGCCAGAACACCGACAGCGCCAACCACCGCACGCACGTGCTGTTCCCCGACGCGAACGGCGCCTGCCCGTCCGGCACCAGGGCCGTCCCGCAGCTGCGGATGACCTTGGTCTACGCCACGCCGCGTACGCCGTCCTTCGCGCTGGACGCCTTCCCCGAGCAACGGCACAACCCCGTCACCGACCACGCCGACTTCGCCAACCTGATGCCCGACCGGCTCATGAGGTTCGCGGTCGACTGCATCAACAGGAACCGTCGCTGCTGACGGCTTCCCTTCGGGACCGCCGCCCCCCGTCTCCGCGCCTCTTCCACACCCCGCGGAGACGGGGGGCGGCATCTCGCGATATCAGAGTCCATCACCCTCGGACGCGGACGTCCGAGCCGCTTCGCAGACAGGAGCCATAGGTGGGTAACAGACGGACTCCGAGACACACCCGGTCGGAGGCCGGGATAAGTCTCGACCAGAGGCCCGCCAGGATCGGCCTCGGTGTCACGATCACGATCTCCGTGGTCGGCCTCCTCATGCTCGGGCGGACAGCGCCCGGCATGGAGGTGGCAGCCGCCGTCCGTGGCGTCTTCTCGTTCTTCTCGGGCGTGATCGCCCTCGTTTCGCTCACCGCGACCGTGGCACTCGGCCTGCTCTCCGCCGACCGGATCGTGCTGCCGGTCCTGGGCAGGATCCGGTCGCAGCTCGCCCACCGGGCCGCCGCCATGCTCGGCATGGGCTTCCTCTCCATCCACGTCATCATGAAGATCGTCGAAAGCAGGACCTCTCTCGCGTCCGTCGTGGTCCCGCTGGGCGCGAGCGGCCAGAGCCTGTACGTCGGCTTCGGCGCCATCGCCTCCGACCTGATGATCCTTGTCTTCCTCACCGGGGTCGCCCGGGCCAGGTTCGCGGAGAACCGCAGGCCGTGGCTCTGGCGCATGCTGCACGGCTCCGCCTACCTGGCGTGGCCGATGGCGGTCCTGCACGGGCTGACCGCGGGCCGCGCACCCGCGGAGTGGGTGACCTGGAGTTACGTGGTCTGCCTGGTCGCGGTGGGAGCCGCCCTGCTGATCAGGGTGATCTCCGAGCTGCAGCCCCAGCCGATCGTCGTGCGCGAGGAGGTGCCCGTGGAGGTGCCCGTCGCCGTGGAGCTGACCCCGCCCACGAGCATCGTCGGCCGCATCCCGCGCATCGTCCGTGAGGACCCGCCGGAGCTTCGTCGTATCGGAGATGTCGGATGATTCCCTACCGCGTTCCCCCCGTCCGCCAGTTAGGACCCGCCCGGCTGACCGCCGGGCTCGAGGACTGCCGCAGGATGGACCTCGCGGAACACCGCGACATGCACGGCACGGCGCCGGGCATGTCCGGCGAGGAGCTGGCCGCGCTCGCCGACGAGGTGGACATGCGCGGGCGGGGCGGGGCCGCGTTCCCCTTCGCCCGCAAGGTCCGCGCGGTGATGGACAAGAAGGCGGACAAGATCGTTCTGGTCAACGCGGCCGAGGGCGAGCCCGCGAGCAGCAAGGACACGATGCTGCTCACCAGGACCCCCCACCTCGTCATCGAGGGCGCGCTGCTCGCGGCGGGCGCGATCGGCGCCAAGCAGGTCGTGATCGCGACCGTCGAGGGCGGCATGGGCCAGGCGTCCGTGGCCGCCGCGGTGGAGGAGCGGGGCATCAGCGGCCAGGTCCGGGTGGTCGGCATCGTCGAGAGGTTCATCTCCGGTGAGGGCGGCGCGCTGGTCCGTTCGGTGAACGGCCAGGTCGGGGAGCCGCCGGGCCGCAAGGTCAGGGCCGTGGAGAGCGGCGTGAACGGGCTGCCCACCCTGCTGTCCAACGCCGAGACGTACGCCCAGCTCGCGGTCCTCGCGACCCTGGGCGCGGAGCGGTACGCCGACGTCGGCACGGCGCGCGAGCCGGGGACGGTCCTGCTCACGGTGGGAGGCTCCGCCAAGGCCCCGGCCGTGGTCGAGGTCGCGACCGGCACCCCGCTGTACGCCGTCCTGGACGCCTGCCAGGCCTCCACCGGCGACGGGGTGCTGGTCGGTGGCTACCACGGCGCGTGGCTGCACGCGGACGCGGCGGCCGTGGCGACCGTCTCCCGCCAGGGCATCGCGGAGGCGGGCGGCCAGCTCGGCGCCGGGATCATCGTGCCTCTCGGCGGGGAGACCTGCCCGCTGGGCGAGACGGTCAGGGTCGCGAAGTACCTGGCCGCCCAGTCGTCGGGGCAGTGCGGTCCCTGCCGTCTCGGACTCCCGGACGTCGCGCAGTCGATGGCCGAGCTCGTGAACGGGTCGGCCTCCGCCCTGGACGAGCTGCGGAGCAGGGCGGCGAGCGTCAAGGGCAGGGGCGCGTGCTTCCACCCCGACGGAACGTCCAGGTTCGTGCTGTCGGCGCTGGACGCCTTCCCCGAGGACATCGAGGAACACCTGCTGCGCGGCAGCTGCGGGCGCCCGGTGCTCGGCGTGCTCCCCCTGCCCCCGCAGGAGAACGAGCCCGAGGTGAAGCTCACCGTGGACTGGACCCGCTGCCAGGGCCACGGCCTGTGCGCCCAGCTCGCCCCCGACCTCGTCCACCTCGACGAGCACGGCTACCCGGTGTTCGGCCGCGACACCGTACCCGCCCAGTTCCGGCGGATGGCCCGCAGGGCCGTCGAGATGTGCCCGGCCCTCGCGCTGCGCGTGGCGCAGGGGGCATGAGCCGCTTCCATCACCTCAGGAGTGACGCGAATGTGACCAACCGGAAGGGCGGTGCGGTCGTCCTATCGGGAAGGGTGACACCGAACCTCGGGGAGTAACGACATGCGGACCCCTCCGGACAGGCGGGCATTCCTTCGGACCGGCGGCCTGGCCGCCCTCGCACTGGGCGCTCAGGGCATACCCGCCCTGGGCGCCGCCGGCACGACCGGCCGGGGCGCCGCGAGCGCGCCACGGCCCGCCGACTGGCGGGCCCTGGCCGGCGGGCTGGAGGGCAGGCTCGTCCGGCCGGGCGACGCCGCGTACGACGGCGCCAGGAAGCTGTTCAACCCCGCCTTCGACGCGGTCCGGCCCTCGGGGGTGGCCTACTGCGCCAACCCCTCCGACGTCGCCGAGTGCGTCGCCTTCGCGCGCCGGCTGAAGCTGCCGCTGGCCGTACGGTCCGGCGGCCACTCCTACGCGGGCTGGTCCACCGGGACCGGCCTGGTCCTGGACGTCTCCCGGATGAGCAAGGTGAGCCACGCCTCGGGGCGGGCGACCGTCGGGGCGGGCGCCAAGCTGATCGACGTCTACGACAGGCTGGCCACGAGCGGGGTCAGCATCCCCGCCGGGACCTGCGCCACGGTCGGGGTGAGCGGGCTGGCGCTGGGCGGCGGGATCGGCGTGGTCTCCAGGAAGTACGGCCTGACCTGCGACGTGATGGAGTCGGTCCAGATCGTCACGGCCGACGGGCGGCTGCTGACCTGCGACGCGAACCACAACGCCGACCTGTACTGGGCCTCGCGGGGCGGCGGCGGGGGCAACCTCGGCGTCGCGGTCTCCTTCGGGTTCCGCACCCACCCCACCCGCGAGGTCACGGTGTTCTTCCTGCACTGGCCGTGGTCGAGGGCGGTCAGGGCGCTGCGCGCCTGGCAGGCGTGGGGGCCCTCGGCTCCCGACGCCATGTGGTCGGGCATGCACCTGAGCCGCGACGGCGGGACGGACGTGGAGGTCGTCGGGCTCTACCTCGGCGGCAGGGCCGGTTGCGAGCGGCTGCTCGACCGGCTGGCCGACGCGGCCGGGTCGCCGTCGTCGAGCTCCGTCCGGCAGACCTCCTACCGCCAGGCCATGCTGACCATGGCGGGCTGCGGCTCGCTCTCGGTCACCCAGTGCCACCTGGGCGGCTCCCCGCCGGGGCAGACCCGGGGCGGGCGGTTGTCCAGGGACACCTTCAAGGCCAAGTCGCACATGGCCTACCGCCCGCTCTCCGAGGCCGGGGCCAGGGCCCTGGTCGCCCAGGTCGCCCGGCCCGGCGAGCACACCGTGCTGCTGGACGCCCTCGGCGGCGCCGTCGCCAGGGTCCGCCCCGACGCCACGGCCTTCCCGCACCGGGCCGCCCTCTACAGCGTGCAGTACTACGCCCACCGCTCCGGAGCGGCCGGCTGGGCCAGGACCGCGCACGCGGCGATGCGGCCCCACTTCGGCGACCACGCGTACGTCAACTACGTCGACCCGGAGCTCGGCGGCTGGCGCGCGGCCTACTACGGGGGCAACGCCACCAGGCTCGCCCAGATCAAGGCCGCCCGCGACCCCGGCCGCCTGTTCCGCCTCCCCCAGGGGATCTGACCCCGGCGGCCACGGGCCGCCGGGGCCGGAGAGGTCAGTGCCGCGTGACGTCGGCTCCCGGGGCGAAGTGGGAGAGGACCTCGGGGTTGGCCATGGCGTCGAGGTTGGCGGCCTTCTCCGGAGCGACCCCGAGGAGGATCTTGCGGACGGGGACCTCCAGCTTCTTGCCGCTGAGGGTGCGGGGGATGCCGGGGACCTCGATGATCTCGTTCGGCACGTGGCGCGGGGAGAGACCTTCCCGCAGCTCCCGGCGCAGGCGCGCGACGAGGTCGTCGTCCAGGGTCGCCCCCTCGGCCATGGTGACGTACAGCAGCAGGCGACCCTCCTGCCCGAGCTGGCCGGTGTCGATCACCAGGCTGTCGGTGATCTCCTCGAAGCGCTCCACCACGCGGTAGAACTCGCTGGTGCCCATCCGGACACCGCCCCGGTTCAGGGTCGAGTCGGAGCGGCCGTAGATCACGCAGCCGCCGTCGGGAAGGATCTTGATCCAGTCGCCGTGCCGCCAGACGCCGGGATACTCGGAGAAGTAGCTGTCCCGGTAGCGGGAGCCGTCGGGGTCGTTCCAGAACATCACCGGCATCGACGGCATCGGCAGGGTCAGCACCAGCTCGCCCACCTCGCCGACCACCGGCGCGCCCGACGGGTCGAAGGACTCGACCCTCGCGCCCAGGCAGCGGCACGGGATCACCCCCGCCCGGACCGGGAGCAGCGGTACGGCGCCCACGAAACCGGTGCACACGTCGGTGCCGCCGGAGAACGAGCCGAGCTGGACCTCCGGCAGCGCCTCGTGCACCCAGGCGAACCCCTCGGGCGGCAGCGGCGAGCCGGTGGACCCGAGCCCCCGCAGCCGGTCGAGGCCGGACGGCTCGAGGCCGGCCTTCATGGACGCGATCACGTACGAAGCCCCCGTGCCGAAGTAGGTGACCCCCTCCTCGGCGGCCAGCCGCCAGAGCGCGCCGGTCTCCGGGTAGGTCGCCGCCCCGTCGTGGAGCACCACCGTCGAGCCGACCAGCAGGCCGCCGACGAGGTAGTTCCACATCATCCAGCCGGTGGTGGTGTACCAGAAGAAGACGTCGTCCTCGCCCAGGTCCTGGTGGAAGGAGAGCGCCTTGAGGTGCTCCAGCACCACGCCGCCGTGACCGTGCACGATCGGCTTGGGCAGCCCGGTGGTGCCCGAGGAGTAGACGATCCAGAGCGGGTGCCCGAACGGTACCGGTTCGAAGGCGAGCGGTCCCGCGACGGCGCGCACCTCCGCCCAGCTCACCGTACGGACTCCGTCCCCGGTCACGGCCGCGTCCCGAGGCTCCGGGGCGTCCGCCGCGCCGGGCGCGGCCTGGGCCGGGATGCGGACCCGCGCCACCAGGGTCGGCAGCTTGGCGGCGATGTCCTGGACGACCTCGCTGCGGTCGAAGCGCCTGCCGTTGTAGCCGTAGCCGTCGACCGCGACGAGCACCTTCGGCTCGATCTGGGTGAAACGGTCGATCACGCTGGGCGCGCCGAAGTCGGGCGAGCAGGAGGACCAGATGGCCCCCAGGGACGCGGTCGCCAGGAAGGCGATCAGCGCCTCGGGGACGTTCGGCACGTAGGCCGCGACCCGGTCACCCCGCCCGACGCCCAGCGCGGCCAGCCCGGTGCGGACCCGCGCCACCTCCTCGGCCAGCTCTCCCAGGGTGAGCGTCCCGCGCCCGCCCGTCTCGTCGCGGGAGACCACCGCGATCCGCCCGGGGTCGGCGGCGGCCCGGCGCAGCGCGTTGGCCGCGTAGTTCAGCATCGACCCGGCGAACCACTCGGTGCCGGGCATCTCCCCCGACATGACGGGCCCGTCACCGCGCTCTCCCACCACCTCGAAGTAGTCCCAGATCGACGTCCAGAACTCCTCCGGGGCGTCGACCGACCACTGCCACAGGGACTCGTAGTCACCGGCCCGGCCCAGCCACTCCGCGTAACGGGTGACCTTGGCGTTCCTCACGATCTCCGGGGACGGCTCCCAGAGCGGCGCACCTTCCTCAACCATGGCCCCATCCTCTCGGCGCCCCACCCGAATGTCATCCCCCGTGGCCACACACCCTCCGGCCGCCCCGTGTGGGACGGCCACGTACGCGCTCCTCGCCGGGAACCGGCGGCGGTCGGCCACGGACATGAAAACCTGCCGGACATGTGGGACCGGTCAGCGGCGACGAGCCCGGCTCGCCCCGATCCACCTCGCGCGATTCACCTCGTACGGCTCATCTCGTACGGCTCATCCTGTACGGCCGGGGGCCGGGGGTCAGCGGCCTGCCGGGGAACGGCCGGCGCGCCGGGCAGGGGAGGTGAGGCCGGCGACGGCGGCGACGACCTCGGAGGGGTTGGAGAGGTCGGGCAGGACCACGTCGGCTCCCGCCTCGTGCAGCTCGGCCGGGAGGGAGCGTCCCGAGGCGACCCCGATGATCGCGGCTCCGGCGATCCTGGCGGCCTGGACGTCCCTGGCCGAGTCGCCGATCAGCACGGTGTTGTGCCCGTCGAAGACCGCTCCGTACTTCCGCTTGGCGCGGCCCTGCGCGACCTGCAGGAGGGTGGCCTTGGGGTAGACCTCCTCGCCGTAGCCGCCGATCTCGAAGTCGACGTGCTTGTCGAGGCTGAACGCGGTCAGCTTGTGCACCGCGTTGCTCTTGATCGTGCCGGTGAGCACCGACTGGACCACGCCGTCGAGCCTCGCCACGGCCTTCAGCGCGTCGCGGGCACCGGGCATCATCCGGCCGTCCTTGGCCAGGCGTTTGCGCCGCGCCCCGAAGGCCCCGGCCAGCGCGTCGAGGAACCGGGGAAGGTGGTCGTCCCCGGCGACGATCCCGTTGATGGCGAGCATCTCGAAGACGATCTCCGAATCGGGGCGCCCGTTGGCCTGGGTCAGTTTGACCAGCGGCCTTCCGGTGACAGCGCGGAAGGCCTCCGCGTATGCCTCGCGAGTGACGATCGACACGTCGACCAGCGTGAGGTCGATGTTCCAGAGGACGAGGCGATTGATCGGGGGCCTCCCGGAATGGGTGCGGATGCCCAGGGTAAGGCCCTGAGCGCACGGCGACCGCCTTCGATACCGAAAGGATCCGTTTGCCGGTTCTCACGAGGTCGCGTGGCGGGCCGTTCCCGCGAGATCGCGTGACGGGCCGTTCCCGTGGAGTCGCGTGACGGGCCGTGCTCACGGAGTCGTGTGGCGGGCCGTTCCCGCGAGGTCGCGTGACGGGCCGTCAGGCGTGGTCGAGCGCGTTCTCCAGGGTGTCGACGACGGGGACTCCGCAGGCCAGCAGATCGGCCCGGCTGGTCATGCCACCGGTGTAGAGGACCGCGCGCGCCCCGACGTGCTGGGCGGCGTGCGCGTCGTCCAGGCTGTCGCCGATCACCAGGACGTCGGCCGGGTCGACGCCGAGCGCGGCGAGGTGGGCCACCATCGACTCGGCCTTGTGCCCGCCGGAGGCGCTGCGCAGGCCGTCGATCCGGGTGAAGTGGTGGTCGATGCCGAATTCCGCGATCTTGGGAACCAGCCGCTCGTGCGCCCACATGGACAGCAGCGACTGCCTGCCTCCCGCGCGCTCCCAGCTCTGCAGGGTGGAGAGGGCGTCGGCGGCCAGCCCGCACTCCAGCATCAGCCGGTGGTAGCTCTCGTGGAAACCGAGGTCGAGTCTCTCCCACTCGCCGTCCTCGAGGGCACGGCCGAGCATGCGCTCGTAGGCGGCCCAGATCGGGCGCGTGTAGACCGCGCGGAAGCGGTCGGCGTCATAGGAACCCAGCCCGTACGGCTCGAACACCGCGTTCGTCGCACCAACGACGGCGTCGATGTCGTGAAACAGCGTGCCGTTCCAATCCCAAACAATGTGTCTCATATTGCCGTCCAGAATAGCGAAGATCCCCGCCGGAACGGCGCCGCGACAGGGGAATCGGCCCGCGCGGGGCCCTCACGGCACACGGATCCCGCCCCAGGCCCAGGGGGTACGGGCGCCGGACTCGGGACGCGGCGCGGAGGTCAGCCGACCAGGTCGGGAATCTCCTGGGTGGCGTACCACAGAAGCTCGTTGGCCTCGGCGCCGTCCACGGTGAAGCGGGCGTCGTCGTCGCCGCCGTCGGCCGCGGGCAGCGCGGCGAGAGCGGCCTCGACGTCCTTCACCGCCGACGGGTCGTCCACGTGGACCGCGGCGATCAGCCCCAGCGGGACCGCCGCGGCGAGCCGCACCCGGGCGCGCTCCTCCAGGTCGGCGCTCGCGCTCACGTCACCCTCCGGTACGTCGACGGCGACGACCACCCGCCGCGCGGCGACCTCCACCCCGTCGGCGCGGTCCGCGGCCAGCATCCGCAGGGAGTCCCTGGCGGCCTCGGTCAGGGCGACGTACTCCAGTTCCTCGGTGTCACCCGAGACGTACCACTCGATCAACGCGGGGGTCACCGCGTAGCCGGTCAGCGGGGCCGGGCCGAGCTCCCCCACGGTGGCCACGCGGGCCAGCGCCGGGAGCGTACACGGCAGGTAGACGCGCATCCATGCCTCGATCTGTCTCTCCGACATCGGCGCCGCTCCGGCGCCGATTCACGCATCGAGTGTGCCAGTACCCGCGACCCCCGGTGGTACCGCCCGCGCGGAGCGACACGATCCGGGGGTCCGGCCGCGCTCCCCACCGGGCGGCACCCGGCGGGGAGCGGAGAGACGAGCGGCATCCTGTGGATGGAGCGGGGAAGCGGGGAGACGGGCGGACGGGCCGGGGGTCAGCGAAGCGTGACCTGGAACAGGGTCTCCAGTTCGGTGATGGTCAGCTCGGGGTCGCGGTGGTGCACGCCGACGATGCCGAGCCGCCGGGCGGCCTCGATGTTTGCCTCGATGTCGTCGACGAACACGCACTCCTCCCCGGCCAGGCCGAGCCTGCCGAGCGCGTGCTCGAAGATCCTCGGCTCGGGCTTGCGCATGCCGATCTCTCCCGAGATGACGACCTCGTCGAAGAAGTCCTCCCAGCCGTCGCGGGGATACTCGTTCGCCCAGGAGTTGGAGAGCAGGCAGGTGCGCAGCCCCGCGGCACGTGCCTCACGGAGCATCTCGTACATCGGCTCGACCCGGTGGAAGCGGGAGAACATCCTGGCCAGCAGCCCCTCGGCGACCGGCGGCACGCCGTCCGTCGTGATCAGCCTGGCCGCCAGGTCGCGTTCGAAGTCCAGGGCGGATATCTCTCCGCGCTCCAGGGCGTGGATCGTGTTCTCGCCGTTCTCCGAGTTCTCGTACGCGTGCACGATGAGCTCGCGCATCACCTTCCGGTAGTGGGCCTCGTCGAGACTCTCGGCGACGATCCACTCGGCGGTCGCCTCGGCAAGATCGACGGTGAGCACGCCACCCCAGTCGATCAGCACGCCCTTCAGCATCTGTCCTCCTTGATGGAACGGGTTCCAGGTTAGGTGCGGACCGATGGACGACCGAAGAAGGGGTGGTGCCAAACTGGCCGCCATGGACTTCGCGCTCAGCGACACGGCGCAGGAATACCTCGCCAATCTGACCGATTTCATGGCTACCCACATCTATCCGGCGGAGCCGGTCTACCACGCGTGGCGCCGGACCAGAGGGCACGACGACCACGAGCTGCCACCGGTGGTGGAGGAGCTCAAGTCCGAGGCACGCTCACGCGGCCTTTGGAACCTGTTCCTGCCCGCCGAGTCGGGCATGTCGGTGCTCGACTACGCCAGCCTGGCCGAGGTCACCGGCCGCTCCATCGACCTCGCCCCCGAGGCACTGAACTGCGCGGCCCCCGACACCGGGAACATGGAGGTCCTGCACATGTTCGGCTCGCCCGAGCAGCGGGACCGGTGGCTCAAGCCCCTGCTCTCCGGCGAGATCCGTTCGGCGTTCGCGATGACCGAGCCCGCGGTGGCCTCCAGCGACGCCACCAACATCGCCACCTCCATCGGGCGCGACGGCTCCGAGTACGTCGTCAACGGCCGCAAGTGGTTCATCACCGGGGTGGCCGACCCGCGCTGCGAGATCATGATCGTGATGGGCAAGACCGACCCCGAAGGACCCCCGCACCGCCAGCAGTCGATGATCCTGGTCCCGATGGACACCCCGGGCGTCGAGGTCGTGCGCCACCTGCCGCTCTTCGGCTACCAGGAGCAGCACGGCCATTCGGAAATCGTCTTCACCGACGTCCGGGTGCCCGCGGCGAACCTCATCGCGGAGGAGGGGGACGGCTTCCGCATCGCCCAGGCCCGGCTCGGCCCCGGCCGCATCCACCATTGCATGCGCGCCATCGGGATGGCCGAGCGCGCCCTGGAGTTGATGTGCGCCCGCGCCGCCAACCGGGTGGCCTTCGGCCAGACGCTGGCGCAGCAGGGTGTGGTGCAGCAGCAGATCGCCGAATCGCGGCTCGCCATCGAGCAGGCCAGGCTGCTCACCCTGAAGGCCGCCTGGATGATCGACACGGTCGGCGCGAAGGCGGCCGCCTCGGAGATATCCGCCATCAAGGTGGTCGCCCCGAGGATGGCGTGCGACGTCATCGACCGCGCCATCCAGGTTCACGGCGGCATGGGACTGTCCGACGACGTCCCGCTCGCGACGATGTACGCGCAGGCCCGCGCGATGCGCATATTCGACGGCCCGGACGAGGTCCACATCCGCGCCGTGGCCCGCCGCGAGCTCAAGCCGTACCTCTCCTAAAACATCCCCAAACGGACAGCGAGCGGTCCGGGCTGCCGGAGATTCATCCCCTAACATCCGATTCAACGGCCGTTACGCGTTTCGCGGCCACGATACGAGGAAGATTACGAGAATGGCACTCGGGCCATATAACCGCACGTAGAAGGCATGATCGACCTCCTGCGGGCTCCATTTGCACCTTCCCTCGGTTCCCATGAGGAGGGATCATGGCAGTAGCTCAGACGAGCCGGTCACGCGCCCGTACGGCGCAGAGACCGACCACACCCGCAACGTCCACCACGCATGCCCAGGCAAGCAGGCAACAGGACGGCAACTCACTAACGCTCAAACTTCCGATGCTGACCGTGCAGCTGCGGCCGCCGCATGTTCACATGCCGCACGTCAGCAGGCAGGAGGCGGGACAGGCCGTTGACGCGGCCAAGTCGTTCCTTCCTCCGGCCGAGCGCATCGCCTACTACGGAGGGCTCGGCGCGCTCGCGGTGGCGGGGTTGCTCGAATGGCCGGTAGCGGCGGCCATCGGGGTCGGGACGTTGATCGCGCAGCGTGCGCGCGGGAAGAACGGGTCGTCGAGCCCGGTCTCCAGACCCGCGAGCTCCGCTTCCGGGTCTTCGACGGCCACCTCCGCGTCTCGGAAGACGGGTTCGACGTCCAGGTCCCGGGCGGGAGGCACCACCTCCCGGACCACACCCGCGTCCCGTACGGCGGCGTCCGCGTCACGCACCGCCTCCAAGGCCGCGAGCACCGTGTCCCGGGCCGCGGGCACCGCCGCGTCACGCACCGCGGGTGCCGCGACCCGCGCGGCCGACACCGCGTCACGCACCGTGGGCGCCGCGACCCGCGCGGCGGGCACCGCCGCCTCCCGGGCGACCGGCGCCACACCACGCACCAAGAGCTCCACGTCCCGGACGACCGGCACGACGTCCCGGGCGAAGAGCCCCACCTCACGGACCCGGAGCACCACCTCCCGCACGGGAGGCACCACCTCACGGGCCACGAGACCCGCATCACGCACCGCAGGTGCCGCATCACGCACCGCGGGTGCCGCCACCCGCGCGGCGGGCACCGCCGCCTCCCGGGCGACCGGCGCCACACCACGCACCAAGAGCTCCACGTCCCGGACGACCGGCACGACGTCCCGGGCGAAGAGCCCCACCTCACGGACCCGGAGCACCACCTCCCGCACGGGAGGCACCACCTCACGGACCACGAAGCCCGCGTCCCGGACCACGAAGCCCGCGTCCCGGACCGCGAGGCCCGCGTCCCGGGCCACGACGTCCGCGTCACGATCTTCGGCGTCCACGTCCCGCACCGCGGGCTCCGCCTCCCGGACGAGGAATTCGGCTCGCGGGAGATCGTCCAAGTAATCGCAGCGACGGGGCCGATCAGGCCGCGCGTAACCACGGCCTGATCGGCCCCGTCATCTTGCCTGCCGGAGATCTGAATGTTCGTGCCCCGTCTGCTGTCCGTGCCCGCGGAAACCCTCTGGAACGTCGTGCCCGGTGCGATCAAGGTCGTGCCCGCCGCGGTCATGAACGCCCTGCCGCATTCGCGCGGCAAACGGGTCTGTCCCGGAGGGCTCCATGTCGATCTGCGCGTGATCGGCTCGCCCGGCAGCGAGCCGAAGGCCCGGCGGCTGGAGAACGCCCTGCTGAAGCTCGAGGGGATCGAGCGGGCGGAGGTCAACGGGATACTCGGCTCCGTCTTCGTGGGATGTGACCCCGGGGCGATCGATCTGGAGAAGCTGCTGGCGATCGTCGACGCGCTCGACGGCGAGGGCCCGGGGGACGACGATGACGACGATCTGACCGACGGCTACGACGACCTGGACGAGGACGTAGAGGACGCGGACGCCGAAGACGAGGACGAGGACGCCGAGTTCGGCGAGGCCTCGTCTCCGGAGCCGGGGTCCCTCATCTCCATGCTGGTGCAGCACCACACCGCCAGGCTGGTGGAACGGCAGACCCGTGCCGGCATCCGGCTCGGCGCGAGCCTGGTCGGGGCGGGCATGGCCTTCGCCGGGCACGCGGTGCGCGCACCGTCGGTCCCGGCGATCTTTCCCGCCCTGCTGGGCCTGGCCGAGTCCACCCCGAGAGTCCGCCACGAGATGGAACGCCACCTCGGCGGCCCGGCCACCGTCACCCTGTTCACGACGGCGAACATCATCACCCACACGCTGGCGCTGCGCCGGGTGGGGATGCTCGTCCAGTCGGCCACCGCCGCCGGCCGCTACATCGAGGCGCGCGACACGCGGCGGGCCTGGGAGGCCCGCCAGCACGAACTGGCGTCGCGGAAGGGCTCCTACCGCCACATCCGCGCGGCCGGGAAACCACGTCCCGCGCCCATGGCCCACAGCCCCGTGGACCGGTTGGAGCGCGTCGCGAGTCCGGTGGCGGCCGGCGCGTCCGGGCTGACGTACCTTCTCAGCGACGGCCACGCGCGTGCCGTGGCCATGCTCACCGCGACGACGCCCAGGGCCGCGAAACTGGGCCGCGAGTTCTTCGCCGCCGCGATCGGGCGGGCCATGGCGAGACGCGGCGCGATCGTTCTCGACGATCGCGCCCTGCGCCACATGGACGGCGTCGACACGGTCGTCCTCGACGCCGACGTGCTCGGCACCGGTTCGTGGGAGATCGACCGCATCGTTCCCCTCGGCGACGCGGACTCCGCGAACGGCGAGGGCCTCGACGGGCTGCGCGCGCGGATCCTCACCCTGATCGACGTCGACGACCCCGGCGCGCGCCGGGAACGCGACACGTGGAAGGCCGAGCCCCTCGCGGGCCCGGCCGGGCTCATCACGGAGGACGCCGAGGATTGGGAGGCCCGGGGGATACGGGCCGTCCGCGTGACGAGGAAGGGCGTTCCGGCCGCCCTGGTCGGCCTGGCGCCGCGCGTCGACCCGCTGGCCGACGCGATCGTCGCCGCGGCCAGGGGCGCGTGCGCCGTGGCGCTCGCGGGGGGCGACGCGGAACTCGGCCTGCGGCTCGGCATCGACGAGATCGTGCCGGGCGGTTCCCGGCTGGCCCGGTCGATCCGCACGCTCCAGGCTGACGGCCACGGGGTCGCCGTGGTGTCGGCGCGCCGGATGGCCGCGCTGGCCCAGGCCGACCTGGGCATAGGCGTGCTGCGCGGCTCGGGCCGGGTGCCCTGGGACGCGGACGTGATCGCCGAGCTCGAGGAGGTCCACCTGCTCCTGAGCTGCCTGGGACCGGCGAGGAAGACGAGCGAGCGCTGCGTGTGGCTCACCGCCGCGGGAACCGCCGCCGGAGGCGTGTTGACGACCCTCGGCCCGGCGGAGGGGTCACAGCACAAGGCGCAGCTCGCGAGCAGCTGCACGTCGTTGGCCACCCTCGTCACGGGCGGGTGGGCGGGCTGGCAGGCCGGGCGAGAGGCCCCGCCGACCCGGGTCGACCGGACCCCCTGGCACGCGATGCCCGCCAAGGAGGTCCTGGCCCTGCTGGGCTCGTCGGCCGGCGGGATCAGCGAGGCCGAGGCCGCGCGGCGCAGGTCCGCCACGGGATCGGGAGAGCCGTCGGGCCCCGATTCGCTGCTCCGCGTGTCCGTCGAGGAACTGGCCAACCCGCTGACCCCCGTCCTGGCGGCCGGGGCGGGCCTGTCGGCCCTGGTCGGCTCGGTGTCGGACTCGGTGATGATAGGCACGGTCGTCCTCGCCAACGCGCTCATCGGAGGGGGCCAGCGATACAGCGCCGACCGGGCGCTGCACCGCCTGACCGAGGCGGTGGCGGTTCCCGTGCGGCTGCGCCGCCCCCGGGAGAAGGCGGGCGCGAAGGAGAAGGCGGGCGCGGCTCACTCTCCCGGGCGTGGCTCTCAGGAGAAGGCGGGCTCCCGCCCTCACGAGCAGGCGAACGCGACCGTCGAGGACCTCGTACCCGGCGATGTGGTCGAGCTGCGCGCGGGCGACACCGTGCCGGCCGACTGCCGCGTGCTCAAGGCCGTGGGCCTGGAGATCGACGAGGCCGCCCTCACCGGCGAGTCGCAGCTCGTCACCAAGTCACCGGAGCCCGTCAACGCGCCCGCCATCGCCGACCGGACCTCGATGGTCTACGAGGGGACGACGGTGGCGGCCGGCAGCGGGCTGGCCGTGGTGGTCGCGGCGGGCGAGGCGACCGAGACGGCCAGGACCGCCAGGCTCACCGCGGAGCGGCCTCCGGTCACGGGCGTGCGGCTGCGGTTGCGGGAGCTGAGCCGGCGGGTCCTCCCGGTCGCGGTCGGGTCCGGCGTCGTCCTGCTCGCCGCCGACCTGCTGCGCGGCAGTTCGGTGCCGCAGGCGCTCGCGCCGGCGGTGAGCCTCGCCGTCGCCGCCGTACCCGAGGGGCTGCCGTTCGTCGCCTCGGTCGCGGAGCTCGCCTCCGCGCGGCGGCTGTCGACCCGCAACACCCTGGTGCCCAACCCCTCCACGATCGAGGCACTCGGCCGGGTCAACGTCCTGTGCTTCGACAAGACGGGAACCCTCACCGAGGGGCGCATCAGCCTGCGGTGCGTCTCGGACGTGCAGGACGAGCGCACCGTGGAGGACCTGACGCCCGAACTGCGGCACATCGTGACCGCCGGGATGCGCGCGTGCCCCCGGCACGACGAGGGGCGCCCCGTCCCGCATCCCACCGACCGCGCCGTGCTGAAGGGGGCCGAGCGGCTGGGAGTGACCGAGAAGGGGACCGGAAGCTGGGAACGGGTCGACGAGCTTCCCTTCGAACCGGGACGCGGCTACCACGCCGTGCTCGGCAA
Source organism: Streptosporangium sp. G12 (assembly GCF_052983175.1). Classification (NCBI taxonomy): domain Bacteria; kingdom Bacillati; phylum Actinomycetota; class Actinomycetes; order Streptosporangiales; family Streptosporangiaceae; genus Streptosporangium; species Streptosporangium sp. G12. The sequence continues at coordinate 156,517 of NZ_JBRIQO010000009.1, forward strand.
GGGCGACTCGGGCCCGTTGCTGAGCGTCAAGGGCGCCCCCGAGATCGTGGTCACCCGTTGCACGTCCATCCTCCGTGACGGCCAGGTGGTCCCTCTCACGAACCACCTCGTGGCGGAGATCGAGAAGGAGCTCGACCAGCTCGCCCGGCAGGGCTACCGGGTGCTCGCGGTCGCGGAGCGCTCCGCCTCCGACCGCCGCGACCTCGACGAGTCCCGCATCCAGGACCTGTGCTTCCTCGGGTTCCTCGGCCTGGCCGACCCCGTGCGGCCCACGGCCGCGGAGAGCGTCGGCCGCCTCACGCGGGCGGGCGTGCGCATCGTCATGATCACCGGCGACCATCCGAGCACGGCGGAGGCGATCGGCGCCGAGCTGAACGTGCTGAACGGCGGGCGGATCATGACGGGGCCCGAGCTGGACGAGATGGACGACGACAACCTGGTGAAGGCGTTGCCGGACGTGACGGTCTTCGCCAGGACCACCCCTGCGCACAAGGCGCGGATCGTCGACTGCCTGCGCCGGACCGGCAAGGTCGTCGCGGTCACCGGCGACGGCGCCAACGACGCCCCCGCGATCCGGGTCGCGGACGTGGGGATCGCCCTCGGGTCCCGCGCCACCCCTGCGGCGCGGGCGGCGGCCGACATCGTCGTGACCGACGACCGCATCGAGACGATCGTCGACGCGATCATCGAGGGCAGGGCGATGTGGGGCTCGGTCCGCGACGCCCTCAGCATCCTGCTCGGCGGCAACATCGGTGAGATCGTCTTCGCGGTCGGATCCAGCCTGATCAGCGGCGGGAACGTGCTGAACGCCCGGCAGCTGCTGCTGGTCAACCTGCTCACCGACATGCTGCCCGCGATGGCGGTGGCCTCCCGGCCGCCGGCGGCCACCAGCCCGGAGAAGCTGCTGGACGAGGGCCCGGAGGCCTCGCTGGGCGCCTCCCTGACCCGGGACATCTACCTGCGCGCCGCCACCACGGCGAGCGCGGCGGGCCTGGCCTGGGCGATCGGCCGGGTGACCGGTACGCGCGGGCGGGCGGACTCCATGGGGCTGGTCGCGCTCGTGGCGTCGCAGTTGCTGCAGACCCTGGCCCTGGGCAGCCGGGATCGCCTGGTGGTGCTGGCCTCGCTCCTGTCCCTGGCCGTCCTGGGCATGGCCGTCTCGGTTCCGGGGCTCTGCCGGTTCTTCGGCTGTCACTTCCTGGGGCCCGTAGGGTGGACCGTCGCCCTCGGGAGCGCCGCCACCACGACGGTCGCGGGGGTGGCCTTCCAGGCGTCGACGCGGGGAACGTCACCGAATGTTCACCGAACAGCAACCTCATGACTGGTGACTTAGACTGCTTCGGTATGAATTATCAGCTTAAGTCCCTTTTCTCCCTGTGAGGTTGCTATGTCCGGATTCATCTCCACCGTGCTCGCCAAGGCCGCCGTCATGCTGATCGAGGCCCTGCTCACGCGCATCGTCCAGTCGCTCGTCGTCTCGCTGGCCAGGACCGGCAACCTCCAGTTCGCCTGATCCGGCCTCGCGGCAGGGCCCCTGGATCCTCCTTCAGCGGGCCCGTGAGGACTTCAGCGGACCCGCGAGGTGACTTCAGCGGGCCCGTGAGGTGATGAGCCGGGCGACCTTGAGGTGCTCGGCCGAGCGCAGCACCCGCTCGGCTTCGGCCGGGTCGGCGACCGGCGCCCTGTCCAGCAGGCCGCGGGCGGCCTTCAGCGTCAGCAGGCGCCGGACGGACTGGTCGAGTCGCGCCTTGGAGATCTTCCCGGACGCCACGGCGGCCAGCAGCGCCCGGTGGGCCTCGCGGTAGTCCGGCGGCATGAGCAGCAGGTCCACCCCTGCCTGGATCGCCCGTACCGCGACCTCCCCGTCCCCGTACTTCTTGCGCACCCCCGCCATGTCCAGCGCGTCGGTCGAGACGACCCCGTCGAAGCCGAGTTTCTCCCGGAGCAGCCCGGTCAGGATCGGCTTGGAGAGAGTGGCCGGGTCACCTGAGGGGTCGAGCTTCGGCATCACCACGTGCGCGCTCATGATCGCGTCGACGTCCTTGCCGATGGCGGCGGCGAACGGCGGGGCGTCCAGCCTGTTCCACTGGGAGCGGGAGTGCCTGATCACCGGCAGGCCGGTGTGGCTGTCGACGCCGGTGTCGCCGTGGCCGGGAAAGTGCTTGGCCGTGGCCCCGATCCCCGCGTCGTGGAAACCCTGGACGGCGGCGGCGACCATCGGCGCGACCTTCTTCGGGTCCGAGCCGTACGCGCGCGGGCCGATCACCGGGTTGCGCGGGTTGAGGTTGACGTCGGCGACGGGCGCGAAGTCGAGGTTGACGCCCAGGGCGCGCAGTTCGGTGCCCGTCACCTCGGCGGCCCGGCGGGCCAGCGAGAGGTCGCGGGTCGAGCCGATGACCGACGCCCCGGGGAGGGGGGTGACCAGCGGGGCGAGGCGGGAGACCTTGCCGTTCTCCTGGTCGGTGCCGATCAGCAGCGGGATCTCGGGGGACGCCTTCTGCAGGCCGTTGGTGAGCGCCACGACCTGCCGGACGCTCTTGACGTTGCCCGCCCAGGGAAAGAGGATCACCCCGCCGGGGCGGTATCGGGCGATCATCTTCGCCGGGGTGTCCACGCCGAACCGCGCCTGGTTCTCCCCCGACGCCGTGTCGGCCGACGGGCCGTACAGCACGGGCATGAACAGCTGGCCGACCTTCTCCTCCACGCTCATCGAGGCGAGCACGCCCTCCACCCCCGCCACCTCCGCCGTCGCGGAGGCCGCGGCGGGAACGGACGACTCGGAGGATCCGGAGGACCCCGGGGTGACGGCCGTGGTGGCGCCGGGTGCCGCCGCGTCGGCGCTCGCGGAGGTCTCGCCCGCCCGCGTCGCACCGGACGCGGGCGGAGCGGTCCTGCCCGCCTCCGCGCATCCGGCCACCATCGTCGCGATCACCGCGATACCCGTCACACGTCTCCACCCAGCCATGCCGCTTACGCTATCCGGGCCCGCGCCCCGGCGCCCGCCCATCCACCCGGTCACCATCGGCCACACGCCTCCCACCAACCGGTGCTTTCCGGCCCGTACGTCACTCATGAAGGAAGTCCGCCCACGTCACAGGGCCAGGCCGGCCAGGCCGGGCAGGTGCGAGCGCGCCTCGGCACGCGCCTCCTCCGGGGAGGCGGCGGCCCGCGCGGCCGCGGCGGCGAGATGGCACTGCTGCCGCGTGTGGCGCGACAGCGCGGCCCGCACGGCGGGCAGCGCCGGGGCGGACATCGACAGCGAGGTGACCCCGAGCCCGACGAGCACGCAGGCCAGGGCAGGGTCGGCCGCGGCCTCACCGCAGGCCCCGCACTGCCTGCCGCGCTCGGCGGCGCCCGCCGCGGCCAGGGCGACCAGGTCGAGCAGGGCGGGTTGCCAGGCGTCCTGGAGCCCGGTCAGCGCGCCCAGCTGCCGGTCGGCGGCGAGGGCGTACTGGGCCAGGTCGTTGGTGCCGATGGAGAGGAAGCCCGCCCGTACGGCCAGGTCGGAGGCGCGCAGGGCCGCCGACGGTATCTCGATCATCACTCCCGACGACGGCAGCCCGGCCGCGTCGCAGGCGTCGGCGAACCAGGCGGCCTCCTCGGCGGTGGCCACCATCGGCGCCATCACCTGGAGCCTCGCCGACGAGCGCGCGGCCGCCGCGGCCAGGGCGGCGAGCTGGGTGCCCATGATCTCCGGATGCGTCCTGAACAGCCGCACCCCCCGCTCCCCCAGCGCGGGATTGGGCTCGTACGCTCCCGGCGGCAGGAAGGCGAGGGGCTTGTCGGCTCCCGCGTCGAGGGTCCGCACGATCACCCTTCCGCCGGGGAAGGCGTCCAGCACCTCCAGGTAGGCGGCCTCCTGCTCCGCCGCGGAGGGCGCCTCCGCCCGGTCGAGGAAGAGGAACTCGGTCCGGTAGAGCCCGATCCCCTCGGCCCCGTGCTCCAGCGCGGCGGCCACGTCGCGAGGCCCGCCGATGTTGGCGAGCAGCGGCACGGCGTACCCGTCGGCGGTCGTCCCCGGCCCCGTGGCGGAGGCCAGCACGGCCTCCCGCGCGGCGGCGGCGTTGCGCGCCCCGAGGACCTCGTCGCCGGAGGGCGCGGGCCGCACGAGACCGGAGGCCCCGTCGACCAGCACCGGCGTCCCCGGCGCGATCGAGGTCGCCCCCGGGCAGGCCACCACGGCCGGCACCCCCATGGCACGGGCGAGGATCGCGGTGTGGCTGGTCGGGCCGCCCTGCTCGGTGACGAAGGCCGCCACCACCTCCGGAGACAGCAGCGCCGTGTCGGCGGGCGCCAGGTCGCGGGCGACGAGGACGTACGGCTGCCCGGTGTCCGTGGGAACGCCGGGCACGGGCCGGCCCTCGATCACCGCGACGGCGCGGTCCCTGACGTCGTCCAGGTCGGCGACGCGCTCGCCGAGGTATCCCCCTGCGGCGGCGAGCAGGTCGCGGTAGTGGCCGAACGCCTCGTAGACCGCGCGGGCCGCGGCGGTGCCCGCCTCGACCAGCGTGGCCACCCCGTCCGCCAGGCCGGGGTCGCGGGCCATCATGGCCTGCGCCTCCAGGATCTCCCTGGCCTGGCCACCGGCGAGGGCCCCCCGCGCCTCCAGGTCGGCGGCGACCCGCTCCAGCGCCCGCCCGGCCACGGCCAGCTCCGCGGCCGCGTCCCCGGCGCCCCCGCCGTGCCGGGAGTCCGGGGCCGGGACGGTCGCCTCGTACGCGAGCACGTAGGCGGGACCGACCCCGACCCCGGGGCTCACCCCCACCCCGGTGAGGGTGCTCACGGCGCCGACGCGATGCCGGCCAGCTGGTCGAGAAGCTCGTCGGCTCCCTCGCCCTCCGCTCTGATCATCACCGTGTCGCCCTCCCTGACGTCGAGCGCGAGGACCGCCAGGATGCTCTTGGCGTTCACCGGCTCGCCGGACCCCTTGGCGACGGTGACGTCCAGAGACGACTTCGCCGCCGTCTGGACGAACGTCGCGGCGGGCCTGGCGTGCAGGCCGACCTCCGCCTTGACGGTGACTTGGCGCTCGGCCACGTGTTCCTCCCAGAAGTTCGCCCGCGGTCTAGACCGCGAGATCATTGATGTTCGACGGGGGCCAGTCGACCCCCGTCAGGTCCGCGACCACGAGATCGGCCTCGGCCAGCTCAGTGCCCGGGTGCGTGGTCGCTATGCCCACGCACGCCATACCGGCCGCCTTGGCCGCCGCGATCCCGGCGATCGAGTCCTCGAACGCCACACAGTGTGCCGGATCGACCGACAGGCGTGCGGCGGCGAGGAGGAACCCCTCGGGGTCGGGCTTGCCCACGGCCACGTCGTGGGCGGACACGATCGTCTCCAGCAGGTCGCGGATGCCGACCTGCGTCAGCCGCTCCTCCGCCCAGTCACGGCCGGCGGAGGTGACGACCGCGATCGGCGAACCGTGCGCCGAGACCCTGCGGACCAGCTCGGCGGCGCCGGGCACCGGCACGATGTCCGGCAGGCCGGGATGGTCCTGGAAGGAGAAGACCTCCTCGATCAGGTCGTCGATCCGCTTGCCGGGGAAGAGGTGGGCGCTCTCCGTCAGGACGTCGCGCCCGCGCCGCCCCATGAACCCGCGCAGCACGACCTCGTCGTGGACCACTCCGTGGCTGTCGAGCAGCATCGACCACATGGCCATGCTCCGTCGTTCGCTGTTGATCAGCGTCCCGTCGAGATCGAAGAGCGCCGCCCTCACCGGCGGTCTCGCCGTCGTCCCCATCCTCGTCACCACTCCCGGCTCCGTTTTCGTCCGCACGGACGCCGCCCGCGTCCGCGTTCCACGTTCCTCGCCCTTTCCCCGTCCCGCGAGTCCTCAGGCGGGATCGCTCCACTCGAAAAGCTCGTCACCGGCGCCGACGGGCCCCGTGGCGAGGCCGGTGACGGAGTTCGCGGCGGCGTCCAGCGCCACGACCGGGCAGATCGGGTAGCGTCCGCCCGCCTCGATCCCGGCCGGGTCCCACGCCACCACCGGCTGCCCGGCGCTCACCCGGTCGCCCTCGGCGGCGAGCGGCTCGAAGCCCTCCCCCCTGAGCTCGACCGTGTCGATGCCCAGGTGGACGAGGACCCCCCGGCCGTCGTCGCCGACGACCACGAACGCGTGCGGGTGCAGCTTGACGATGGTGCCCGCGATGGGGGAGAGCACCCGGCCGGGCGCCCTGTCCGGCTCGATCGCCATGCCGGGCCCGACCAGCCCCTCGGAGAAGACCGGGTCGGGCACCGAGCCGAGCCTCACGGCCACCCCCGCGACCGGTGCCAGAACTGTGGTCACCGCACCCCCCTCGGCATGCCGCCGCCCGCGAGGACGGCCCGTCCGCGCCCCCGGCCGCCCACGAGTGTCGTCCGGGGCACGCCCCGCCCGCGAGAGCGCCTTGTCAGCCCCTGCCGGCTCCCGCCGGCCCTGCTCAGCCGATGCCGGCTCCGCTCAGCCCATGATGTCCTCGATGTCGCTGGCGATCGTGTCGGCCTCGGGACCCACCACCACCTGGACGACGTTGCCCGCCGCCATCACACCGTGCGCGCCGGCCGCCCGCAGGGCCGCCTGGTCGACCTTGGAGGCGTCGCGCACCTCGGTGCGGAGCCGGGTGATGCACGGTTCGATCTCGATGATGTTGTCCGCACCACCGAGTCCAGCGATGATCGCGTCGGCGTCGGCCGCCATGTCGCCCTCCAGATGTGATCACCCTGTTCCCAAGGCTATGACCAGGCTAAAGGACATATCGCGATCAGTCGGTCTGGGTCACCTTGTTGAGACCGCGGGGGGCGTCGGGGTCGATCCCCAGCCTGCGCGCGAGCGCCTCGGTGAGCAGCTGACCGGGGACGATGAGGCCCAGCGGGGCGACCCACTCGGGAAGGTCGGGGCCGTTCAGCGCGGCGGTGGAGACCGAGGAGAGCGCGGTACCGCCGCCGACCGTGTAGGCCGAGGCGCCCGCACCGGTCACCCGCTCGGCGAGCGCCACGGTGCCGGCCAGGGTCGGGCCCTCCCCCGCCGCGACCAGGATGGCCGGGGTGTCCTCGTCCACCACGGCGATCGGGCCGTGCAGCAGGTCGGCGTACGACAGGCCCATGGCGTGCAGGTAGCACGCCTCCTTGAGCTTGAGCGCCAGCTCCAGCGCGGTGGAGAAGGCGAGCCCCCTGCCGGAGACCACGACGCCCGGCTTGTCGGCCAGGCCCTCGACGATCGCCTCCAGGTCACCCGGGTCGCCGACCAGCTTCTCGACCGCGTCCGGCACCCGCTGCAGGTCGGCGGCGTCGACGTCCGCGCCGAGACCGAGGGCGAGCACGGCGAGCGCGGCGAGCTGGGTGGTGTAGGTCTTGGTGGCCGGGACGGCCTTCTCCTCGCCCGCCACCGTGCACAGGGCGAGGTCGGCGGCCTGGGCCAGGGGGCTCTGCTCGCCGCCGTTGGTGATGGCCACGGTCCTGGCGCCGCAGTCCTTCGCCCAGGCGAGGGTCTCGACGATCTCCTCGGTCCTGCCCGACTGGGAGAGGGCGACGGCCAGCACGCCGTCGAGGTCCAGCCTGCGCCGGTAGGTCGTGGCGATCGAGGGAGCGGCGAGAGTGGAGAGCCTGCCCGTGTGGGCCTCGGCCAGATAGCGACCGTAGACTGCGGCGTTGTCGGAGGTGCCGCGGGCGATGAACAGCAGCTGGCGGGTCTGCCCCGCGAGCCGCTCCACCTCCCCGATCCGGGGAAGGAGGGCGTCGAGTGTGGCTCGCAGCGCGGCGGGCTGCTCGGCGATCTCGCTGCGCATCTTGGTCGTCATCTCGCGCTCATCCTTCGCTTCGGACGGACGAGACCGGGCCGTTATCGATCCGTCTCCGGTCCGTACGTTGACACCCTTTTCCGGCCTGTGGTCTAGTCCGGACTAGACCAGTACGAACCCTAACTCATGCGACATCTCAGATCGAGGGGGGAGGATCCTGTGGCCCAGATCGATCCGGACAGCCCGGTGCCCAAATACTTCCAGCTCCGGGAGATCCTGCTCGATCTGATCGAGAACAACGAGCTGGCGATCGGCACGGCGATCCCGTCCGAACGCGAGCTCTGCCAGCGTTTCGGGCTGTCGCGCATGACCGTACGGCAGGCCGTGGACCACCTGGTCTCCGAGGGCAGGCTCCAGCGGGTGGCGGGCAAGGGCACCTTCGTGGCCCGCCCCAAGATCGAGATGTCCCTGCGGCTCACCTCCTTCAGCGACGAGATGCGCGCCAGGGGCATGGAGCCCGGCTCCCGCGACCTGGACCGGCGGGTGGTCAGGGCCAGCGCGCACCTGGCCAGGGAACTCGGCATCCAGCCGGGCGACGAGGTTCACTTCATCGAGCGGCTGCGGACCGCGGCCGACGAGCCCATGTGCATCGAGCGGGCCCACATCCCCGTCTCCCTCGCGCCCGACCTCGACACCCACGACCTGACGGGCCGCTCCCTCTACGCCCTCCTGGAGACCCGCTACGGCCTGGTGCTCGACGCCGGTGAGCTCACCATCGACGGCGGCATCGCCGATCCCGGGGACGCCGACCTGCTGAAGTTACCGCGCGGCGGGGCCGTGCTGCTGCTCCAGCGGCGCTCCTTCGCGGGAGGCGTCTGCGCCGAACTCGGGGTGTCCACCTATCGCGCCGACCGCTACCAGCTCCGTACGATCCTGGAGATACCTGCCCGCCGCGCCTGATCCCGATGCCCGCCCGACCACGGCCCACCCGCCACACCCGCTCCGACCGCCTCCGGAGCACGTCCCACCGACCGCGCCCGTCCCGACCCCGTCCAGAGCACGTCCCACCCGCCGCGCCCGTTCCGACCGCCTCCCGGCCCCGCCGACACCTCGCCCGCTCCGACCGCACCCCCGGCCCACCCGCTCCGACCGCCGCCGTCACACCCCGTCCTGTCCCGCGCGACCGCCCCTTCGCCGCCCTCCTCCCTTCCAGCCCTTGGAGGAAAGCCCGATGAGCTCTCTCCCGGCGGACGCGGGCCCGCCCGCCGCCCACCCGGGGGCCGCCGTGATGAGCGTGCTCCAGCGCCTGGGACGTTCCCTGATGCTGCCGATCGCGGTCCTGCCGGCCGCGGGCCTGCTGCTCAGGCTCGGGCAGGACGACCTCCTCGGCAGGACCGACAGCGCCCTGCTCGACGACGTGGCCCGCGTCGTCGGCACCGCGGGCGGCGCCCTGTTCGACAACCTGCCCATCCTGTTCGCGATCGGCGTCGCCATCGGGTTCGCCCGCAAGGCCGACGGCTCCACCGCCCTGGCCGCGCTCGTCGGCTACCTGGTCTTCCACGCCGTCAGCATGAACATGTTCTTCATCCTCTTCGACGCCGACCTGAGGGAGCCCATCACCACGGAGGTGTTCGACAGGGCCGACCCCGGCGTTCCCGAGGCGGTCCTGAACCTCGGCGCGCAGAACCCGACCCGGGTGCTCGGCGGCATCGTGATGGGCCTGGTCTCCGCACTGCTCTGGCAGCGCTACCACCGCACCAAGCTGCCGACCTGGCTGGCCTTCTTCGGCGGGCGCCGCCTGGTGCCGATCCTCACCGCCTTCGCCGGACTGGTGATCGGCGTGCTCCTCGGCCTCGTCTGGCCGGTGCTGGGAGGCTGGGTCCGCGCCTCGGGGACCTGGCTCGCCTCCAACAGCGAGCTCGGCGCCGGGGTCTACGGCATGATCAACCGCGCCCTGCTCCCGCTCGGCATGCACCACATCGTCAACAACGTGATCTGGACCCAGGTCCCCGAGTGCGTGGTCGACGGCAAGAAGCTCGCCGGGGACCTGATCTGCTTCAACAACGGCGCCGTCGGCTACGGCGGCTTCGAGGCCGGCTTCTACCCGGTCCTCATGTTCGGCCTGCCCGCCGCCGCGATCGCCATCTGGCGGGCCGCGCCACCGCACCGCCGCACCGCGGTCGGCTCGATCATGATCTCCGCGGCGCTCACCGCGTTCCTCACCGGGATCACCGAGCCGATCGAGTTCGCCTTCATCTTCGTGGCGCCGGTCCTGTTCGTCATCCACATCGTGCTGACCGGCATCTCCCTGGCCCTCGCCTCCGCCCTGGGCGTCAAACTCGCCTTCAGCTTCTCCTCCGGGCTGATCGACCTCGGCCTGTACGGGACCGCGCCCAACGCCCGGGGGGTACCGATCATCATCGTGATGGGGCTGGTCTACGCGGTGATCTACTACACCGTGTTCAGTTTCCTGATCAGGAAGCTGAACATCATGACCCCCGGCCGCGAGCCCGAGCCCGATGTCGACTCCGGCGAGCCCTCGGCCCCGGCGCGGGGCAGGGCGGACACCGGCCCTCCCGCCACCCGGGAGGCGCACCGCCCTCCCCCCGACCCGACCTCCGCCTGAGCCGCCCTCCCCCTGACGCGACCTCCGCCCGAGGAGGCACGACGCCCTCCTCCCGAGCCTGAGCCGATCCCCGCCGGAGAGGCGCGCCAAGCGGTTTCGGCCGTCCACCGGAGATCACGCCGCCGGCCGCAACCCGCCCCCTCGCGAGGACCGACCGCTCCAACCCGGGGTCACCTTCTCCGCCCAACAGGACGAAGCGACCGGGATTCACCGGAAGTTGGCGGACGGCGTATCTGCGCGGCAGACCGGAAACTCCCTGATATGTCAGTTTCTCCGTCCCCACCGAGCACATCGGAGTTCCCATGTCGCCCCCACGACGTCCGGCCTCGCTCCCCAGGATCGTGCCCTCCCCCGCCGCCGAGCCGCCCTACGACGACGACCGCCCCGCCGGTGACACCCCGGCCATGCCGCCGTACGTGCAGGGCACCCTCGCCCTCGCCCTCGATCCAGGAACGCCGGGCCTCCCGGCCGGGAAACCGCTGGTCTGGGGCTCGCCCGGCGCGGTTCCCGACGAGCGCCGGCTGCGGGCCCTCGCGCAGGCCGTCGCCGAGATCCTGTCCGGCAGGCGCCCTCCGGCGAGCGTCTCCTGCCACATGACCGGCAGGGCCCAGGCCGAGCTGGCGCGGAGCGGGAAGATCATCACCAGCGCGCGGCCACCCCGGGTGGGCCGGGCCCACGTCTCCCAGCCGGAGGACGGGGTGGTGGAGATGTGCGCCGTGGTCGACTGCGGCGACCGCTCGCGCGTCCTGGCGCTGAGGCTGGAACGCAGGGGCGTGCGGTGGCTGTGTACCGAGTTCGAGACGACCCCCGATCCGCGTCCCGTGCGGGGAACGGCTCGCGACACGCCGCCCGGCCACCGGCCCGCGCTCGCCTGAGAGGCCCGGACACGCCGGAGGGCCCGCACCGTGCCGGGTGCGGGCCCTCCTGGCGACGGTCAGACCTCGACGTGCTTGGGGTCGCCGTGGCAGCGCTTGTACTTCTTGCCGGAACCGCAGGGGCACGGGGCGTTGCGCTCGACGTTGCCGTACGCGTCACGCTCGGCCTTGGTGCTGATCCGGGTGTGCTCCACCTCGCCGCTCTCGCCCGGAGCCGTGTACTCCAGCTCGGTGGGACGCTGCGGGCCGCGCAGGCCGCGAGCGATGATCGAGCGGGTCTCCGCGATCGCGGCGTCCTCGGAGTGGTCGTGCTCCTCGACGATCGGGTTGCTCTGCACCTCGACCTCGAGGTTGAACAGGTAGCCGACCGACTCCTCCTTGATGCCCTCGAGCATCTGGGAGAACATCTCGAAGCCCTCGCGCTGGTACTCGATCAGCGGGTCACGCTGGGCCATCGCGCGCAGGCCGATGCCCTCCTGGAGATAGTCCATCTCGTAGAGGTGCTCGCGCCACTTGCGGTCGAGGACCGACAGGATGACGCGGCGTTCCAGCACCCGCATGCCCTCCGGGTCCATGGCCTGGGCGTTGATCTCCTCTTCGCGACGGTCGTAGGCGGCCATCGCGTCGGCCTTGATCCGCTCGTCGAGGAACTCGGCGGTCAGCTCCTCGCGACCCCCGGCCTCCTCGATGAGCTGTTCGGCGGTGATGCTGATGGGGTACAGCTGGCCGAGCGCCTTCCACAGCTTGTCGAGGTCCCACTCCTCGGCGAAGCCCTCGGCGGTGGCGCCCGCGATGTACTCGTCGATCACGTCGTTGACGAAGCCGCGGATCTGCTCGTGCAGGTCCGCGCCCTCCAGCACCCGGTGGCGCTCGGCGTAGATCACCTTGCGCTGCCGGTTCATGACCTCGTCGTACTTCAGAACGTTCTTGCGAATCTCGAAGTTCTGCTGCTCGACCTGGTGCTGGGCGGAGGCGATGGCCTTGGAGACGATGCCCGACTCGATCGGGACGTCGTCGGGGATGTTGAGGCGCGTCATGATCATCTCGACCCTGGCCGAGTTGAACAGGCGCATGAGGTCGTCCTCGAGCGAGAGGTAGAAGCGCGACTCGCCCGGGTCGCCCTGACGGCCGGAACGGCCGCGGAGCTGGTTGTCGATGCGCCGCGACTCGTGCCGCTCGGTGCCCAGCACGTACAGGCCGCCGAGCTCGGTGACCTCGTCGTGCTCGGCCTGCACGGCGGCCCTGGCCTTCTCCAGCGCCTCGCCCCAGGCCTTGTCGTACTCCTCCGGGGTCTCGACCGGGTCGAGGCCGCGGCTGCGCAGCTCCAGGTCGGCGCGGAAGTCGGGGTTGCCGCCGAGCATGATGTCGGTGCCTCGACCGGCCATGTTGGTGGCCACGGTGACGGCGTGCTTGCGGCCCGCCTCGGCGATGATCGCCGCCTCACGGGCGTGGTTCTTGGCGTTGAGGACCTCGTGCTTGACGCCCTTGCGCTTGAGCTCCTTGGCGAGGCGCTCGGACTTGGCGACGCTCGTGGTGCCGACCAGGACCGGCTGCCCCCGCTCGTAGCGCTCCTTGATGTCCTCGACGGTCGCCATGAACTTGGCGTCCTCGGTCTTGTAGACCACGTCGGCCTGGTCCTTGCGGATCATCGGCCGGTTCGTCGGGATCGGGACGACGCCGAGCTTGTAGGTCTGGTGGAACTCGTTGGCCTCGGTCGCCGCGGTGCCGGTCATGCCGGAGAGCGTCTCGTAGAGGCGGAAGTAGTTCTGCAGCGTGATCGTGGCGAGAGTCTGGTTCTCGTCCTTGATCTTGACGCCTTCCTTCGCCTCGATGGCCTGGTGCATGCCCTCGTTGTAGCGGCGGCCGTGCAGGACGCGACCGGTGAACTCGTCGACGATCAGGACCTCGCCGTCGACGACGATGTAGTCCTTGTCCTTCTTGTAGAGCTCCTTGGCCTTCAGCGCGTTGTTGAGGAAGCCGACCAGGTGGGTGTGCTCGGGCTTGTAGAGGTTCTCGATGCCGAGCCAGTCCTCGACCTTCTCCACGCCGGACTCGAAGATGCCGACCGTGCGCTTCTTCTCGTCGACGGCGTAGTCGCCGGTGTTCTCCTCACCGTCCTTGCCCTCGGTGCCCCTGCGGAGCCGGGGGACGATCTTGGAGAACTCGGCGTACCACTTGCCGGACTGCTCGCCGGGACCGGAGATGATCAGCGGCGTCCTGGCCTCGTCGATGAGGATCGAGTCGACCTCGTCGACCACGGCGAAGTGGTGGCCGCGCTGGACGCACTCCTCGAGCGACCACGCCATGTTGTCACGCAGGTAGTCGAAGCCGAACTCGTTGTTCGTGCCGTACGTGATGTCGGCGTTGTACTGCTTGCGGCGCTCGTCGGACGGCATGTTGGCCAGGATCACGCCGACCTCGAGACCGAGGAAGCGATGGATCCGGCCCATCTCGTCGCCGTCACGCTTGGCCAGGTAGTCGTTGACCGTGATGACGTGGACGCCCTTGCCCGAGATGGCGTTGAGGTAGGTGGGCAGCGTGCAGGTGAGGGTCTTGCCCTCACCGGTGCGCATCTCCGAGATGTTGCCCATGTGCAGGTTGGCCCCGCCCATGATCTGCACGTCGAAGTGACGCTTGCCCAGCACGCGCCGGGACGCCTCGCGAACGGTGGCGAAGGCCTCGGGAAGCAGGTCGTCGAGGGACTCACCCTCGGCGTAGCGCTGCTTGTAGTCGTCGGTGAGCGCGCGAAGCTCGGCGTCGGTCAAGCTCGTGAAGTCGTCTTCAATGGAGTTGACCTGGTCGGCGATCCGCTTGAGCTTGCGCAGAAGCTTGCCTTCGCCGGCGCGAAGAATTCTATCGAGAAAGGCTGGCACTTTAGGTAAAGCTCCTCGCAGGTCTTCCACGGCCGGACCGGCCCGGCTGAGGACGAGACATGGTTCTCCGCTGCCATCGTAGGCGGTTCCGCCACCAGACACAGCCACCCTGAAAGACGCTCTTGTGGCCCAGGGAGTTCCTTGCCCGCTTCTTTGAGAGAGTACGACCAGCTTCAGCGGGTATGCCGCTCTTTGTCACGTCCGCGATGAATCCGCGCGGGCGCGTCGCCGTGTCTGGAGGGAGGAGCCGTGATGGCGGAGGACGCGCGTCAGGCGACTGGCGGAACCCACGAGGGCCAGGGGGGTGACGGCGGTCCCGCGGTCCACCAGGGCTCCGGGGGCCACGGGGGCCGGGCGTCGTCCTGGCTGGCGGTGACCGTCATCCTGCTGGGCTTCACCATCGCGGGGGTCGCCCTCTGCCTGGGCCCGAACTGGCCCCTCCTCTGGATGGGCGCGGCGGTCTGCGTCATGGGCGGCATCCTCATGCTGGTCTTCCGCGTCTTCCAGGACATCGTCCTCGAGGCCCCTCGCTCGATGAGCGGCGGAAGCGGACAGGGCGTCCTGGACTGAACGGCCGGCTCGGCGGAGGCACCTCTCCTGAACCGACCGGTCTCCCGAGCCGCCAGGCTGGCTCGACGGAGGCACTTCTCCCGAACCGACCGGCCGACTCGGCGAGGGCACCTCGCTCGACGTGACTTGCCCTAATTCGCCCTGATCACGGACACCCTGACACCGGCGTAGCCTTTTCGTCGGTGTCAGACGCTAGCCTCGGCCCACGACGTGTTGTCTCCCCCTGGGGCGGTCATGCAGCTTTTTCTTTCCTCCGACGAGGCCCGCCGTGTGATCCTCCGCGCCCAGGGGTTCCTGGGCGCGGAGGCCCGGCGAGGCGGCGCCCCCGCTGTCCTGCGCCGCCTCGGGGCCGTCCAGCTGGACACGATCTCCGTGCTGGCCCGCTCCCACGAGCTGGTCGCGTACGCCCGCCTCGGCGCCGTCGGCAGGCAGGAGGTCGAGCGGGCCTACTGGGACGAACCGGCGCGAGCCTTCGAATACTGGTGTCACGCCGCCTGCATCCTCCCGATCGGCGACTGGGCCCTGTACGCCTTCAGGCGGAGATATTTCCGCGCCAGGAAGTTCCGCTGGCACGAGGTGCCCGACAGCGTCGGCAAGGTGCTGAACCTGGTCCGCGAGAGCGGCCCGGTCACCACCGCCGACATCGGCGGCGCCAAGAAGGGCGGCCCGTGGTGGGACTGGTCCGACTCCAAGATCGCCATTGAGTGGCTGCTCGACACCGGCGAGGTCGTCTGCACGCGCAGGGTGGGCTGGCGACGCGTCTACGACCTGGCCGAACGCGCGGTCCCCGCGGATCTGCTGGCCGAGGAGCTCTCCGACGCCGAGTGCGTCACCCGCCTCGCCGGGATCGCCGGGGTCGCGCTCGGCGTGGCCACCCGCGCCGACCTCGTCGACTTCCTGCGCCTGAAGGCGCCCGAGGCGCGGCTGCTCGACGCGTGCCTGCTCGACGGTTCCACCGGGCTGGTGCCCGTCCGCGTCGCCGGGTGGCCCGAGCGGGCCGCCGACGCCTGGGCCGACCCGGCCGCGCTGGAGACCGAGCCCAGGGGCCGCCACCGCACGACCCCGCTCTCCCCGTTCGACTCCCTTGTCTGGGACCGTGCCCGCACCGCCCGCGTCTTCGGCTTCAACCACCGCCTCGAGGCGTACGTGCCCAAGGAGAAGCGCGTCCACGGTTACTTCACGATGCCGGTGCTGGCCGGGGGCAGGCTGATCGGGCGTATCGACCCGGCGCGCGAGGGGGCGACGCTGGTGGCCCGCCAGGTGAGCCTCGAACCCGGCGTCCCGCCGGGCAGGGGGGCCGTATCGCTGGCCGGCGCCCTCTGGGAGGCCGCGAGCTGGGTCGGCTGCGAGGCCGTCCGGGTCGAGCGCGTCGATTCCCTCCTGGCCGGCCCTCTCCAGGACGCCCTGCGCCGGAACGCTCCCTGAGCGGGAAGGATCCCGCCGGACCGGGTCGTTTCCCGAACCGGGACGACCTGTCCGGCCGAGCCGCCCCCGGAGCCGGAACGCCGGGCCGGGAGGCCCGTCCGCGACATCGGCTCGGGACACCTGTCCCGAGCCGGAGTGCGGTGACCGCCGGACGGTCACCGCACCGGCCGCGTGTCAGGTGATCTCGAGCATCCGCTCGCGGACCGCGTAGACCACCGCCTCCATCCTGGAGTGAAGCTGAAGCTTGTCCAGGATGTTTCTGACGTGGTTCTTCACGGTGTTCTCCGAGATGAACAGCTGCTTGGCGATCTCGCGGTTGTTCATCCCCTTCGCGACGAGGCGGAGCACCTCCATCTCCCGTTCGGTCAGGCGTGGAACGGGGAGTTGCGGGGGCCGCTCGGCCTCCTTGCGGCTCATGTTGGCGAACTCGCTGATCAGTTTGGCGGCCATAGCCGGGTTGATCAGCGACTGTCCTTCGTGGACGCCGCGGACGGCTTCCGGGACCTCGTCGAGCTGGACGTTCTTCAGCAGGTAGCCGGTGGCGCCCGCCTTGATCGCCTCGAAGAGATCCTCCTCCTCGTCACTCACCGTCAACATGATGATCCGCGTGCTCGGCACCGAGGCCTTGATTTCACGAGTGGCCTCGATACCGCTCCTCCGTGGCATCCGGACGTCCATGAGCATGACATCCGGAGTGAGGCGGTCGGCGAGTTCGACCGCTTCCTGTCCGTCGCTCGCCTCGCCGACAACCTCGATGTCCGTCTCCGCTGCCAGCGCCATCTCCAGGCTGCGGCGGATCAGCGCGTGATCGTCAACGATCAGCACGCGGATCGGTTCGCCGCGTCCGGTCGGGCCGGTTGCGTCGTCGGGTTCCGTCACGCCTCCTCCTCGGGGGGCCAGAGCCGGTGGACCGCCATGATTACACGGGTTTCATGGTCCTCGGTTGGTCGGAGAGGATCTTCGAATGCGTTCGTCAGGGCTCAACGAGCCGCAGCACGCCGTAGTTGTACCCCTGTCGGAGGTATACGACGCTCGGCTGCCCGCTCTCCTTGTCACGGAAGAGATAGAAATCGTGTCCCACCAGTTCCATCTCAAGAAGTGCCTGATCGATCGTGATCGGATCGGCCTCGTGGAACTTCTCCCTGACCATCAGCGGCCCGTCTCCATCCATCTGGATCGGGATGATGGTCTCGTCCTCTGGAACATCGGCCTCGGCCTGGGACTCGGCCGGCGACTGTTCGGTGAGCAGGTCGGCCGGGGCGCTCTCGAACGATTCGGCGAGCGCGGTGGCCGTCAGCTCCGCGACCGACGGAGGGCAGTGGTTTCCGTGATGGATCTTCCTGCGATCGGCGAGACGCCGCAGCCGTCCCTCGAGTTTGCCGAGTGCGATGTCAAGGGCGGCGAAACGGTCGTCGGCCGAAGCCTCCGCCCGGACCGCGGGACCACGTGAATGGATCGTGAGCTCGACTCGCTCTCGCTGGTCGACGATACGGGGATTACGTTCCTTGGACACCTCCACGTCAACGCGAATGAGCTTGTGGTCCAAACGCTCGATCCTGGCCAGCTTGGTGTTCACGTGGTCACGGAATCGGTCACTCACTCCGGTGTGCCGACCCTTGACGATGATCTCCATGCACAGCCCCCCTTCGAATCTCGACGGTGGTATTGCGGCACCCGCTCGGCCGACCTGGTCTTCGTCCCCACATCCGCCTGCTGAGGGTTTCGCAGCTCTTTGCCACTACATGCCCTTCTCTTCTGGCAAGGAACATCTGGCTCCTTGGGAAGGCAGGACTTACCTCTAAGCCGCACCGTGATCGATCGACGAAAAGTCGTCTTACGTGGACCGTTTGGCCTGCGGCTGGCATCGGCTAGCCGGGCCGGCCTCCTCGCGGAGGTCGGTCCGGTGCAACCACGGACCCGAGCGGGTGCCATGGCTCAGACGCTATCCGCATCCTGGCCGAATGTCAGCCTGACGATCGGCCAAAGGATCACTTTGCGTAATTCACAGCCGGGTGGCCGGCCCCCTGGTCCCTTGCGCCCGCGGGTGAGCGACATCACAGGCGAGGGCTTCTCGCGTTCGTTGAACAGCCGGAAAGCACCGCGGGACAGTGAGGTGTGGCTTCCGGGTGAGGCCGGAACCGGGGCGCGTTCTCACCCTCCGTCACGGTCGCCAGTTTTGGATCTTCGGCGTGTCGCGGCGACCGTGGCGGCGAGGGACGGCGTCACCCCCGCCTCGCGCATCGCCCTGGCGGCCTCCGCGAGCGTCGCACCGGTGGTGACGATGTCGTCGACCAGCACAATCGCCTCCGTACCGCCCCAGGAGCGCGGCACGGGCGCGTTGCGACCGACCGTGACCGTGAAGGCGGTGGACAGATTCGCGGCCCGCTGGAGGGAGCTCAGCCCCGCCTGGTCGGCGACGCGGCGGCGCTGGGAGAGAACCCTCGCCACGCTCGCGGGCCAGCCGGCCTGGCGGAGGTAACCGGCCGCCAGCCCCGCGAGCCGGGCCACCGGATCGTGCCCGCGGCGCCTCAGGGCCGGCCGTGCACTGGGCACCGGCACCAGCAGCACCGGCCGCTCGCCGACCGCCGTGGCGACCGCGAGGGCGAGGGCCCCGGCCAGGGGAGGAGCGAGGGCCGTGCGACCGCGCTCCTTGTAGGCGATGATCGCCCGCCGCACGGCGGGGGTGTATTCGGCCGCCGACCAGCACTCGGGCAGGCCGGGCGGGACGGGGTCGGGCATCCGGAGGGCGGGCGCTCCATGAAGCTCCGCCGCGCATCGGGGACAGACGAGGGCGCCCGGCGCGTCGCATCCGGCGCAGCGGGGCGGCAGGATCAGGTCGAGCATGGCGATCGTCACGGATCCAAGGTTTCAGATGGCACCGACAAAAAGCCCAGTCCAGAGTACCGGAGGGGGGTTCGGTGCCCGTGGGGAGGCGGCGGCCGGCCCCGCCCGGTGCCGGGGTGGCCCTCCCCGGAGAACGCCTCGACCCAGGGCGAAGGCCACGCACCGGCGAGCCCGCCGGGTTCAGCCCAGGGGGAAGGCCGGGGAGGAGGGGCCGTTCTCGGTGAAGTCCGTGGTCCCGGTCTCGTTCTTGATCAGCGGCTCCCACTTGGTGGAGTTCCAGAACAGGACCTGCCGGTCGCCCTGCTCGTCCCTGGCCCCGGCGAGCAGGGTGCCGTCCAGGGCGGTGATGCTCTCGATCCGCGAGTCGAAGGGCAGGGACTTGGGCTCGGCGGTGACCGAGGCCTCGAGCAGCTCCGACTTGCCGGTGAGCGCGTACAGGGTCTTGCCGTCCTTCCAGGCGATGTCCTTGATCGTCCGGTTGCCGTCGGTGTCGACCACGGTCTGGAGGTTGGCGATGCGGGTGCTCTCCCGATTCCCGATGACGGTGCCGACCTGGACCTGCTCGCCCAGCCCGTCCCTGACGACCACCGCGACGTGCACGCCGTCCCGCGCGACCTTGAGCGACTCGATGTAGAACGTCTCCAGGTCGGGGGCGGACACCCGGTACCGGTGCTTGTTGTCGCCGTCGTGCCGGGTGATGACCGAGGTGTGATCGTTGGGCCGGTCGACCGTCCAGAGCGTGTGGTAGCGGTCCCAGGCCGGCGGGGCGAGGGAGACCCCCGTGGCCCACACCCGCCACTCGCCGCCCGCGGCGAGCGGCGCGACGGAGACGCTCCTGTCCCCCTCGGAGAGGGCCGCCACCTGCTGCAGGGGCTGGCCGCTGATCGCGGGGCGGGTGAGCCCGACCCCCTTCTGGCCGGCCCTGCCCGGCACGATCCGTCCGACGTTCTCCTTGTCCAGCAGCCGCAGCGCGCCGTCGGCGAGATAGAACGGGTGGACGGCGTCGGGGGTCGTCCAGGGGTCGAAGTTCGACTGCTCCTGGGCGTCGATCTGGAGGGGCGCGTCGGGATAGTACGGCTCGCCGTTCACCTTGACCTCGAAGCCCCAGCCGCCCTTGGTGAGCGCGGCGAGGGTCGCGGCGAGCTGGGCCGACATCGGGTCGATCAGATCGGAGTCCACCCGCCTGGTGAGGTCGACGACGACCCTGTTGTTCTCGATGGTGACGTCGATGAGCTCGGTGTCGGTGAAGGCGGTGCGCACCGCGTCCTTGAGGGAGCTGCTCGGCCCCCGCAGCAGCCGCTCGACCGTCGTCTTGGCGAAGTTGGAGCCCGGGTCGATCGGCACCCGTACCTGGTCGACCACCAACCCCTTCCACTGGGAGTCGAGGAAGTACAGGTCCACGGGCAGGTAGCCGCGGGCGACGTCGGCCTCGGACAGCAGGAGGCCGTCGGGGGCCATGCTGATGCGCCACTGGCCGTCGGCTCCCCTGGCGAGCGTGAAGGGCTGGTTCAGCGGGCCACCGCTCGGACGGTATCGACCATCCTGGTCAATGATGGCGGTTTTGGTGCCCTTAAGTGTGACCTGAGCCTGCTTGTCCTCATCCGTGAGGGGAGCGAACTTCTCGTAGTCGCCCTGCCGGTAGACCGTGACGCCGCTGCGCGGGTTCCACTTGGCGGCGAAGTCGCCGGTGAGGTATTTGCGGGCCACCTGGAAGTCGGGGTCGTCGGGGCTCGCCATGGCCGCGCGGAAGCCGGTGACGACCTCCTCGGGCGACCAGCCGGCCTTCGGCGGCATGGCGATGACCCGCGCGTACGGGTCGCCCAGCGGGCTGCCCTTGCGCTCGTTGTCCACCGCGACGACGGACTTGCCGCCGGTGGGGATGACCGAACAGGCGGTCATCCCGTAGACCAGGGCGATCGCCAGGAGCACCGTCCCCGCGTTCCGCGCGCCCGCCCTCAGCACCGGCCCGCGCCCGTGTCGCCTCCCGTCGGTCCGGGACCGCGCCGCGCCTCCTCCCGGCACCGGCCCGTACCGCGCCTCGCGGATCCCGGGCCGCGCGGCGCCCCTCGCCGGCTCCGGCCGGCGTCGCGCCCGTTCGGTTCTAGTCCGCATCGCGTCCCCCGTCGGCCACCGCCGGCGACAGCACCGGCGTCACGTGCCCTCGCCACGTGCGTCGCATCTCGACCTCCGGGGGTACGAGCGGCAGGGGCGAGCCCCTGAGCACCGCCCCGGCCACCCTGGGCAGCGAGAGCCGGAACTGCGACCCCTCGCCGTGCGAGCCCCACGCCTGGAGCCAGCCGCCGTGCAGGATGGCGTCCTCGCGGGAGATGGCCAGCCCCAGGCCCGTGCCGCCGATCGTGCGCGCCCGGGACGGGTCGGCCCGCCAGAACCGGTCGAACACCAGGTTCTCCTCGCCGGGTTTCAATCCCACCCCGTGGTCCCGTACGGCCACCGCCACCGCGTCCCTGTCGGCGGCGACCGAGACGATGACGTCGCGGCCCTCGCCGTGCTCGATCGCGTTGAACAGCAGGTTGCGCAGGATGCGCTCGACCCGGCGGCTGTCCATCTCCGCCATGCACGGCTCGCCGGGAAGGCGCAGGTCGAAGCGGGTGGAGTGGCGCTCGGCCAGCGCCTCGGAGTCGGCGACGGCGCGGAGCACCACGTCCCTGACGTCCACCGGGTCGACGTCGAGGTCGGCCGCGCCCGCGTCGTAGCGGCTGATCTCCAGGAGGTCGGCGAGCATCGCCTCGAACCGGTTGAGCTGGTTCTGCATCAGCTCGGCCGACCTGGCCGCCATCGGGTCGAAGTCCTCGCGGGCGTCGAAGAGCAGGTCGGCGGCCATCCGCACGGTGGTCAGCGGGGTGCGCAGCTCGTGCGAGACGTCCGAGACGAACTGGCGCTGCACCTGGGAGAGCTCCTCCAGCTGATGGATCTTCAATGCCAGGTTGGCTGCCATCTCGTTGAAGGAGGTGGCCAGGCGGGCCAGGTCGTCCTCTCCCCGCACCTTCAGCCGCTCGTCCAGGCGTCCGGCGGCGAGCCGCTCGGCGGCCTGCCTGGCCAGCCGCACCGGCGTGACGACCTGGCGGGTGACCAGGGAGGAGATCGCGGCCAGCAGCAGTACGAGCCCGGCGCCGACGAGGATGATCATTTGCTGCACCGAGGCGAGAGTCTGCTCCTCCCTGTCCAGCGGGACCAGGTGGTAGATCTCGTACGACGAGTCGAGGCGGGTGCCGATGATCATTCCGGGCACCGGCTGCTCGGGCTGCCCCTTGTAGTACAGCGGGGTGTACCAGGTGCTGTCCTCGCCCGCCTCCTTCTTGAACAGCTCCTCGCGCTGCCTGGGCGGGATGCTGCGGGGGTCGATGTCCGTGGTCCCGTAGAACGCCCCGGGCAGCGCCTCGTTCCGGATGATCACCGAGTAGCGGCTGGCCGAGCCCGCGCGCCGCGCGAGCGCCTCCGTGGCCTGACCGAGCGGGCTGCCTCCCGCCGCCTGCGGCGCCTGGCCGGGCTCGACGGGCTGCTTGGCGGCCTCGGCCGCCGGCTGGCTGAGATAACCGAGCACCGCGTTCCTGTCGGCCTGCGCCTCACTCTTGGCCGCACTCTCCCTGGTCTCCAGGGTGGTCCTGATGATCTGCTGCATGAGGAAGACGCCGAGCACGGCGACGACCACGATGGAGATGACCATCGTGCTGGTGACCACGCGCAGCTGGAGCGAACGCCAGAAGACGCGGCGCGCCCGGCCGGCCACGCGCCGGGTGCGGCGCCGCACACCCCGCAGCAGCTGGCGCGGGGTGCGACGGCGTTTCTTCGGTGCGGGAGGCATCTCGGGGTCCGGGGGAGGTCGGCGGCTAGGCCGGTCCGGCCTTGTAGCCGACCCCGCGGACCGTCACGACGATCTCGGGGTGCTCGGGGTCCTTCTCGATCTTCGCCCGGAGCCGCTGGACGTGCACGTTGACCAGGCGGGTGTCGGCCGCGTGGCGGTAGCCCCAGACCTGTTCGAGCAGGACCTCGCGGGTGAAGACCTGGCGCGGCTTCCTGGCGAGGGCGACCAGCAGGTCGAACTCCAGCGGGGTGAGGTTGATGGTCTCCTCCTCCCGCTTGACCGAGTGCCCGGCGACGTCGATCGTGATGTCGCCGATCTGCAGGATCTCCGGCGTCGGCTCGTCGGTGCGGCGCAACCGGGCGCGGACCCTGGCGACGAGCTCCTTGGGCTTGAAGGGCTTGACGATGTAGTCGTCGGCCCCCGACTCCAGCCCGAGCACCACGTCGATGGTGTCGCTCTTGGCCGTCAGCATGACGATCGGCACCCCGGACTCGGCCCTGATGCGCCGGCAGACGTCGATCCCGTCGGCACCGGGCAGCATCAGGTCGAGCAGGACCAGGTCCGGCCGGGTGTCGCGGAACGCGTCGAGCGCCTTGTCACCGTCGGAGACGAAGGAGGGTTCGAAGCCCTCCCCGCGCAGCACGATACCGAGCATCTCGGCGAGAGCGGCGTCGTCGTCGACGACCAGCACGCGTCCTTTCATGGCCCCTCATTCGGTTTACGCAGTTCGGGAGTTATTGGGATAAACCGCTCGATCGTCGAAGATTACCCTTGTCCGCCTACTGGATGACACCGGTCGACGACCGGGCGTCCAAATGACGAATTTTAAGCGCACGCAACGTGAAACGCGCAGTGGTGCCCCCCCACGGCCGCCGCCGGCCCCGGCGACTGCGGACGCCGGGCGGTGATGACCACGGTCACAGTCTGCGGTAAACCAAGGCGTCTCGGCCATCCCTCCGCCATCTCCGCCGCTCTCGGGAAGGATGAAACGTTCGCGTGATCGCCCGATCACCACGGATGGCGGGTCCACATGTCAGGATTGGGATATGTCAGACGGTCACGGCTCCACTCCCGGCGCTCCCGACACGCCCCCCGGCTGGGCGTCCAACCAACCTCCGCCGTACGGAAACGCCCCGGGATCGCCGTGGACCGCGCCCGGACCGGCGTCCGGCACTCCCCAGGGCCCGCCCCAGGGGTTCCCGCCGGGCCCTCCGCCGGGCCCCGGGCAGCCCTACGGCCAGGCGCCGTACCAGCAGCCGTACCAGCAGCCGTACCAGCAGGGCCCCTACGGCGCGAGCGCGCCGCCCCCCGCGATGCGCCCCGGCATCATCCCGCTGCGCCCGCTCGGCCTGGGCGACATCCTCGACGGCGCGATCAAGCTGATGCGCTCCAACCCCAAAAGCGTCCTGGGCCTGTCGGCGATCGCCGCCGCGCTGGGCGCGATCCCCCTGGCGGTCGGGCAGGCGATCATGCTCACCTCTCTCGCCCCGATCGTGGAGAACCCGGCGGCGGCCCCTCCCGAGGCGAGTTTCCTCACCCAGTACGGCGGCAGCCTGCTCTCCTTCGCGGTCCAGTTCGTCGCGGTGACGCTGCTGACCGGCGTGCTGACCCGCATCCTGGGCCGCGCGGTGTTCGGCGGCAAGATGACGGCCGGCGAGGCCTGGACGCTGACCCGCAACCGGGTGCCCACCCTGTTCGGGCTGGTCGTCGTCAACCTCGTGATCCTGCTCGTCCCGATGGCCCTGATCATCGGCCTGTTCCTCGCTCTCGGCGCGGCCGGGGCCGGGGTCTCCGCGGTGGCGGTCGTGGGCGTGGTGGCGCTGCTGGCCTACGTGGTCTACGCCTTCTTCGTCACCACCCGGCTGCTGCTCGCCCCGGCGGCCGCGGTGCTGGAGCGGCGCGGCGTCGTCGACTCCCTGCGCAGGTCCTGGCACCTGGTCTCGGGCGGCTTCTGGCGGACGCTCGGCATCATGATCCTCACCCAGATCATCGCCTTCCTGGTCGGCCAGGTGCTCGCCTTCCCCTTCGTCCTGGGCGGAAGTTTCTTCGCCATCCTCGGCGGGGGCTCCACCGGCGCGCAGATCGCCTCGGCGGTCCTCATCGCCGTGGGCGTCACCCTCGGCTCCATGATCACCTATCCCTTCCAGGCGGGGGTGAACGGCCTGCTCTACGCCGACCGGCGGATGCGCTCCGAGGCTTTCGACCTGGTGCTCCAGACCGCGGCGATCGAGCAGCGGCGGCAGGGATGGGTCCACGCGTCGGCCGACGACCTGTGGGATCCCTCCGTCACGCCCGGAGGCCCCACCCGGCACGGGTCCCCCGACCAGGGAGCCCCGTGGTCCCACTCCTGACGTCCCCGATCGACGTCGAGCGCGAAGAGGCGCGGCGCCAGGCGATCCAGGAGCTGCTCAGACCCGAGTACGCCAAGGAGTCCCTGGTCGACCGCCTCTGGCGGAGCGTCAACCAGTTCCTCGGCGACCTGCTCGACCAGGAGTCCCTGGGCGCCGCCGGCAGCGTGGCGGCGCGGGCGGCCCTCCTGGTGATCGTGATCGGGATCGTCGTCGCGCTGCTCCTGATCGCCCGCAGGACCGCCGGGGGCGGCGCCTCCCGCGCGGAGGGGATCTTCGGAGACCGCCGCCTCACCGCCGCCGAGCACCGCGAGGCCGCCGAGCGGCTGGCGGCGGAGAGCCGGTGGGCCGAGGCGGTCCGCGAGCGGCTCCGGGCCGTCGCCCGCGATCTGGAGGATCGCGTGATCATCGACTCCACGCCGGGCCGTACCGCCGGTGAGCTGGCCGTCGAGGCCGGTCGCGCGCTGCCCGCGCTCGCCGCCGAGCTGGCCTCCGCGGCCCGGGTGTTCGACGACGTGACCTACGGCGAGGTGCCCGGCACGCCCGAGGCGTACGGGATCATGCGCGACCTCGACGATCACCTGCGCGCGGCCCGCCCGGCGCCCGTCGTACGGGCGGACGCGCCATGAACCCCGCCGCGCCCGGACAGCGGGGATCCACCGCCCCCGAGGCCTCCGCCGAGGCCGTCCCCGGGACCTCCGGGCGGACCGGCTCGCGGGACTCCGCGACGACCTCCACCTCGCCGACCGCCGCCGGCCTCTGGCGCGGCGGCAGGGGCGCCCTCCTGGTGGCGCTCCTCGTGGTCGCCGTCGCCGTCGCCGGCGTGCTGCTCGGCGGCTCCGGCGGGCCGGGCAGCACCCTCGACCCCGCCGGCACCTCGCTGTCGGGAGGCAAGGGCCTGGCCAGGCTGCTGCAGGCGCGGGGCGTGCGGATCGAGCGGGTCACCTCGGTCTCCGAGGCCGCGGCGCTGGCCGGGCAGGCGGGTCCCGCGGGCAGCACCCTGCTGGTGAGCCCGGACTTCCCGCTCGACGAGGACGAGGCGGAACGCCTCGCCGCGCTGCCCTCGGACCTGCTGGTGGCGGGCGTGCGAACCCACCTGGACGTGCTCGCGCCGGGAGTGGTCCCGATGCGGGAGGCGCGGGCGCGCTCCCGCGAGCCCCGGTGCGGGCTGCCGGCCGCGGCGAGGGCGGGCAGCGCCTACGCCGGCGGCGTGGCCCTCACCCCGCCTCCCGGGTCGATCGGCTGCTACCCCGCGAACGGGGTGCCCACCCTGGTCTCCCACAGCGGCGCGGGCCGGACGGTCACCGTCGCGGGCGACGGGCAGTTCATGACCAACCTGCGGCTCGCCGAGGACGGCAACGCCGCGCTGGCGACGAACCTCGCCGGCGGGCGGCCCACCCTGATCTGGCTGACCGCCCCCGAGACCGCCTCCCCCGCGGGCGGCGGCGGCAAGGCGGGCTTCTACGACCTGGTCCCCGAGGGGGTCAAATGGGCCGTGGTACAGGTACTCGTCGCGGTGCTGCTGCTGGCACTCTGGCGGGGCCGCAGGCTCGGCCCCGTGGTGGCCGAGCGGCTGCCCGTCGTCGTGCGGGCGGCCGAGACCGTCGAGGGACGTGCCAGGCTCTACCGCGCGCGGCGGGCCCGCGACCGGGCCGCCGCGGCGTTGCGGGCGGGCTTCGCCGACCGGGTCACCCCCCGCCTCGGGCTGCCCTCGGGGACGGGACCCGACGCGCTGGTGAACGCGATCGCCGAGCGGACCGGCCAGGCGGCGTCGCACGTGGGCGCCGCCCTGTACGGACCGCCGCCGGTCGACGAGGCGGGGCTGGTAGCCCTGGCCGAATACATGGACATCGTGGAAAGGCAGGTCGGAAAGTCGTGACCACACCACCGGGGAACGGCGGTCCCGCCGAGGCGACCTCCGTCGTCAGGACCGCGCCCGGCGCATCCGCCGTACTGCCCGCCGCGCAGGGCGCGGACCGCGCCAGGGAGGCGCTGGGAGCCCTGCGCGCCGAGGTCTCCAAGGCGGTCGTCGGCCAGGACGCCGTGGTCACCGGGCTGGTGATCGCGCTGCTCTGCCGGGGACACGTGCTGCTCGAGGGCGTGCCCGGCGTCGCCAAGACCCTGCTCGTCAGGACGCTGGCGGCGGCTCTCTCCCTCGATTTCAAGCGGGTGCAGTTCACCCCCGACCTCATGCCGGGCGACATCACCGGCTCGCTGGTCTACGACGCGAAGACGTCGGAGTTCGAGTTCCGCGAGGGGCCGGTCTTCACCAACCTCCTGCTCGCCGACGAGATCAACCGCACGCCCCCGAAGACGCAGGCCGCGCTGCTGGAGGCGATGGAGGAGCGCCAGGTCAGCGTGGAGGGGTCGGCGCGCGGGCTGCCCGACCCGTTCATCGTGGCCGCCACCCAGAACCCCGTCGAGTACGAGGGCACCTACCAGCTGCCCGAGGCGCAGCTCGACCGGTTCCTGCTCAAGCTGACCGTCCCGCTGCCGCCCCGCGACCAGGAGATCGCGGTGCTGGAGCGGCACGCGCTCGGCTTCGACCCGCGAGACCTGTCGTACGTCAAGGCCGTGGCCACCGCCGCCGACCTCGCCGCGGGACGCTCGGCGGTCGGCCAGGTGCACGTGGGCCCCGAGGTGCTCGGCTACATCGTGGACATCGCCAGGGCCACCCGCCAGTCGCCCTCGCTCCAGCTCGGCGTCTCCCCGCGCGGCGCCACCGCGCTGCTGGCCGGGGCGCGGGCCTGGGCGTGGCTGTCCGGCCGCGCCTACGTGACGCCCGACGACGTCAAGGCGCTGGCCAGGCCCGCGATGCGGCACCGGATCCAGATACGTCCCGAGGCCGAGCTGGAGGGCGCGACCGCCGACGGCCTCATCGACGCCGTCCTCGCCTCCGTCCCCGTCCCCCGCTGACCATGGCGCTGACGGGACGGGCCGCGCTGCTGGCACTGCTGGGCACCCTGGCCGTGCTGCTCGCCCCCCGGCCGGGGCCGGCCGTGGCCGGGGTGGCACTGCTGATCGTGGCGCTGGTCGTGGTCGACCTGCTGCTGGCCGGGAGCGTGCGCCCGCTGCGCTTCACCCGCTCGGGCGAGCGGCTGGTACGGCTCGGCGAGTCGGTCGCGGTCGAGCTGATCGTGGAGAACCCCGGCCCCCGCCGGGCGCGCGGCGTGCTCAGGGACGCCTGGCCGCCGTCCGCCGGCGCCACGCCCCGGCACCTGCCGCTGGACGTGCCCCCGGGCGAGCGCCGCCGGCTGGTCACGACGCTCACTCCCACCCGCAGGGGCGACCGCGAGGCGGTCACGGTGACGGTGCGGTCACTAGGCCCGCTGGGCGTGGCGGCCCGCCAGGGCTCGCACCGGGTGCCCTGGTCGGTCCGGGTGCTGCCGCCCTTCCTCAGCCGCAAGCACCTGCCCGCCAAGCTGTCCAGACTCAGGGAGCTGGAGGGCCGGCACCCGTCGATGATCCGGGGGCAGGGCACCGAGTTCGACTCGCTGCGGGAGTACGTGGTGGGTGACGACGTCCGCTCGATCGACTGGCGGGCCACCGCGCGCCGCAACGACGTCGTGGTCCGCACCTGGCGGCCCGAGCGCGACCGCCGGGTGCTGATCGTGCTCGACACCGGGCGCACCTCGGCCGGCCGGGTGGGCACCGCCCCGATCCCGCTGGCCGGCGAGGTGCCGGGGACCGCCGGGCGCGGGCGGTCGCGGGTCGTGCCAGGCTGGCCCCGCCTGGACTGGTCGATGGACGCGGCGCTGCTGCTGGCCGCCCTGGCCTCCCGCGCGGGCGACCGGGTCGACTTCATGGCCCACGACCGGGGGGTGCGCGCCTGGGTGTCCGGCACCGGCCGCACGGAGCTGCTGTCGTCGCTGGTCAACACCATGGCCCCGATCGAGGCCGAGCTGGTCGAGGCCGACTCCGCGGGGATGGTCGCGGCCGTCATGTCGCGGGCCAGGCGGCGCTGCCTGGTCGTCGTGCTGACCGACCTCAACCCGGCGGCGCTGGAGGAGGGCCTTCTGCCGGTCCTGCCTCGCCTCTCCTCGCGGCACCTGGTGCTCCTGGCCGCCGTCTCCGACCCGCAGGTGGCCGAGATGGCCGCCGGGCGCGGCACCTCCGAGCTGGTCTACGGCGCGGCGGCGGCCGAGCACCTGAGCGCGGGACGGCGCAGGATCACCGCCCTGCTGCGCCGCCAGGGCGTGGAGGTCGTGGACACCGCCCCCGAGCAGATCGCCCCGGCCCTGGCCGACGCCTACCTGGCGCTGAAGGCGGCCGGGCGGCTCTGAGCCGCGTGGCGCTCAGCCGTCGTGGGGAGTGACCGTGTGACTCTGAGCCGCGTGGCGCTCGGCCGGCCGACGCCGGGCACGGCCGGGCGGCTGTGAGGTGGGGGTGCTCAGCCGGCGCTGGGGGCCAGGTCGGGGGCGCGCTCCACGTCGCCGCTCTCGCCCGCGGCCACGGCCCGGCGGCCGAAGAAGATCACGTAGGCGAGGAAGGCGGCCTCCGCGACCACCCCGATGCCGATTCGCGCCCAGGTGGGCAGCCCCGAGGGGGTGACGAGGCCCTCGATGAGCCCCGAGACGAGCAGCACCACGACCAGACCGAGGGCCACGCTCATCACGGCCCTGCCCTGCTCGGCCAGGGCCTCGGCACGCCTGCGCGGGCCGGGGTCGACGACCGTCCAGCCGAGGCGCATGCCGACGGCCGCGGCTAGGAACACCGCGGTGAGCTCCAGCAGGCCGTGCGGGGTGATCAGCCCGAAGAAGATGTCGAGCTTGCCGCGCGAGGCCATCAGCCCGGCGGAGACGGCCACGTTGAGCGCGTTCTCCCACAGGACGTACGGGATCGGCAGGCCCAGAAAGATCGACATGATGATGACCTGCATCGAGACCCAGGCGTTGTTGACCCAGACCTGCCCGGCGAAGGAGGTCGCCGGGTTCTCCGAGTAGTAGTCGGCGAAGTCGTGTTCGACGAGCTGGGTGATCTCCTCGGGGGTGGCGATCGCCCCTTGGACGTCGGGGTTCTGCCCCACCCAGACGGCGACGACCGTGGAGACCAGCAGGAATGCGACGCTCGTGGCCAGCCACCACCAGCGGGCCCGGTAGGCGACCACCGGGAAGGAGACCGTGAAGAAGCGGACGAACTCCCGCCAGG
Organism: Streptosporangium sp. G12; assembly: GCF_052983175.1. Lineage (NCBI taxonomy): Bacteria > Bacillati > Actinomycetota > Actinomycetes > Streptosporangiales > Streptosporangiaceae > Streptosporangium > Streptosporangium sp. G12. Next base: position 186,767 of record NZ_JBRIQO010000009.1, read on the forward strand.
CCGGGGTGTGCGCCCCGGTCACGGCGGAGCGGGCGCGGGCGACGAGCGCCGACAGGCGGCCCACCAGGATCGGGTCGGCGGAGGCCGATCGGACGAGGGAGAGGTGCGTGGCGACCCGCTGGTAGAGGTCGACCAGCTCGTCGACCTCGGCGCCGTCCAGCGAGCCGCGCCGCCGGACCAGGTCCTCGAGACGGTCCCAGGCGGGCCGGTGCGCGGTGACGAAGGCGTCGATGTCCACGCGGGCAGCCTATCCAGTCGAAGGTAGGGTGCTGATTGTGTCCGATGTCGTAACCGGCGAGGCCGTCGTCGTCGAGGTCCGTGTCGCCCAGCTTCCGAGCAGGGCCGCGGCGCTGCTGATCGACATGACGGTCCAGGTCGTGACGCTGTTCGGCGCCTCCCTGCTGGTCGGCAGCCTGGGATTCCTGAACGATTCGGCGCTGACGACGATGGTCTACATCGTGCTCACCGTGCTCGTGGTCGTCGGCTACCCGGTGATCTTCGAGACGCTCACGCGCGGGCGCAGCCTGGGCAAGCTCGCGTTGGGGCTCCGGGTCGTCAGCGACGACGGCGGCCCCGAGCGGTTCCGGCAGGCCCTGTTCCGCGGGCTGGCGGGGGTCCTGGAGTTCTGGATGCTCAGCGGCGCCCCCGCGCTGATCAGCTCGCTGATCTCGGAGAAGGGCAAGCGGCTCGGCGACGTCTTCTCCGGCACCATGGTGATCTCCGAACGCGTCCCGCGGCAGTACGGGCCGCCGCTGGACATGCCGCCACCACTCGCACCGTGGGCGGCGACGCTGGAGCTGTCACGGCTGCCCGAGCAGGTCGCGGCCACCGCGAGACAGTACCTCATGCGCTGGCACGACCTGGCCCCCGCCGTCCAGCACGAGATGGGCGTGCGCATCGCCACCGAGATGTCGGCCTTCGTGTCCCCGCCCGCCCCGCCCGGCGTGCCGCCGTTCGCCTACCTGACCGCCGTGCTGGCCGAGCGCCGCCGCCGCGAGCAGGCGCGTCTGGCCCAGCAGTGGCACGACCGGCAGCGGCCCGGCGAGCAGGGGTCCGGTCAGCGGTGGTCCGGCCACGGCGCGCCGCCGCCCCACCGGGCTCACCCGCCGTCCCTCCAGCCCTACCCGGCCGTGCCGCCCCCGCCGTACGCGCCTCCGGGGAACGGGGACGGGCCGTACGCGCCCCCGGGGGCCCCGGGGAACGGGGACGGGCCGTACGCGCCTCCCGGGTCGGTGCCCCGGCCTCAGGCCCGGCCCGACCACCTGCCGCCGCAACCGCGGATCCCGCTGCCTCCCCCGGTGGACCCGCCGCACCCGGCGCCCCCGCCGCCCGCGGCCGGGCCCTCCACGCGGGAGCCCGGCCCCACACCCGGCGGATTCGTCCCTCCCGCCTGACCTCTTCCGTCGGATCCCCCGCCGTCGCGCCGCCGTACGGGCGTGACGGCGGGGGCGACGGCGGGGGCGACGGCGGGGGAACGCGAAGAGGGACGGCGGGAAGACCCGCCGTCCCTCTCCTCATGAGACCCGCGAACCCGCTACGGGTGTCTCATCGGTGCCGCTCGCCCTCGCGGGCGACCGCGCGTCAGTGACCGTGACCGTAGGAGGCCTGGGTCTGCACGTTCAGCCGGTCCAGGCGGACGCTCCTGGCCGGGTCGGTGCGGCGGTCGTCGATCTTGAGAACGTCCAGTCCCCTGCGGAAGTCGCTGGCGTAGACGTAGCCGTTGTAGTAGTACGCGGACCAGATGCCGCCGCCTCCGCCGTCGGGCTCGGGGCCGCGCTCGAAGAAGCCGAACTCCTGCGGCTTGGTGGAGTCGGTGAAGTCCACGAAGGAGACGCCGCCCTGGTACCAGGCCTGGACCATGATGTCCTTGCCCTTGACCGGGATCAGCGAGCCGTTGTGCGCGACGCAGTTCTCGGTGTCGGCCTGGTGGCGAGCGATCTTGAAGTAGCTCTTGAAGACCAGCTCGCCGCGGACGATGTCGTAGTAGGCGTTGGCGCCGCGGTTCGGGCCGATCACCTCGTTGCAGGTGGCCTGGCCGCCGCCGCCGAGCTCGTCGGTGAAGATGACCTTGGTGCCCTTGTTGTTGAACGTCGCCGAGTGCCAGAACGCGAAGTTCGGGTCGGTGACCCGCGCGGTGATCACCGGGTTCTCCCGGTCGGAGATGTCGAACAGGACGCCGTCACCCATGCAGGCTCCGGCCGCGATGTCCTTCTCCGCGTAGACGGTGATGTCGTGGCAACCGCTGGTCGGCAGCAGCAGGCCCGGCTGCGTCTCGTTGCCGCCGTCGGGGAAGATGACCGGCGTCTTGACCACGGCCGCGGCGGTCGGGTTGCGCAGCGGCACCTTGATGACCGAGATCTTGTCGTGCGGCGGCTGGCAGTCGGGGAACGTGGCGTTCGGGTTGTAGGAGGAGACGTAGAGGTAGACGTTACGCCGGTCCCTGGACTTGCCGGGAACGAGTGTCAGGGTGTGGGAACCGCAGTTGGTCTCGACCGACTTGATGTACTTGGGGTTCTTCTTGTCGCTGATGTCGAAGATCCGAACCCCTTCCCACGACTCCTTGACGCTGGCCGGCTGGCCGAGGCTGTTGCAGGAGTCGTCGCTGCGGGAGTTGTCGACCGCGGCGAACAGCAGGTCGCCGTGGACCGACACGTCCATCTGGGAGCCCGGGCACAGGACGCCGCTGACGAGCTTGGCGCGCCTCGGGTTCCTGATGTCGTAGATCGAGAAACCGCCGTAGTTGCCGACGTAGGCGTAGTCGCCCTGGAAGGCGATGTCGCTGTTGGTGGTGGCCTCAAGGCCGGGGAGCTTGGGCAGGGTGCCCACGTGCGTCACGTTGGGGCTGGTGACGATCTCACCGGGCGGGGGAATGTCGGCGGCCTGGGCCGAGACCGTGGACATCAGCATCGCGGCGGCCGTCGCCGCCACTACCAACGCCCGGACGGTCCTTCGGGGAGCGAACACTCGGGTGCCTCCTTGGAGCGGACATAAGGCATGCATAAATTAGCAAATCGCCCCTCCTGACAGCCGGATCGACGCAGCGCGACTTTGTCACAATAAAATATGAGGTGAACTCTTTACTGAAGCCCGAGAAAAGTTTACGGTCTATGCCCCTCCTGTAGCTTTTGGGCTTTCCTGATACGCAGGACGGCCACCGGGCGCTCGCCGAGCGCCCGGTGGCCGTCACCGGGTGGTGGCCCTGGCCGTCGTCAGAGGTCGATGGCCGTGACCGCCCTCAGATGTCAGTGACCGTGGCCGTGGCCACCGCGGTAGGACGCCTGGGTCTGCGCGTTCAGGATGTCGAACTTGACCCTCTCCGCCTTGTCCGTACGCCGGTCGTGGATCTTCAGGACGTCAAGGCCGAGGTTGAAGTCGCTGCCGTAGATGTGGCCGTTGTAGTAGTACGCGGACCAGAAGCCGCCGCTGAGCGGGGGGGCGGTGTTGTCGGGGCCGCGCTCGAAGAACGCGATCTCCTGCGGGTTGGCCGAGTCGGTGAAGTCGACGACCGAGATGCCGCCCTGGTACCAGGCCTGGACCATGATGTCCTTGCCCTTGACCGGGATCAGCGAGCCGTTGTGCGCGACGCAGTTCTCGGTGTCGGCCTGGTGGCGGGCGATCTTGAAGTAGCTCTTGAAGGTGAGCTGGCCGCCCTCGATGTCGTAGTAGGCGTTGGCGCCGCGGTTCGGGCCGATCGCCTCGTTGCAGGTGGCCTGGGTGCCGCCGCCGAGCTCGTCGGTGAAGATGACCTTGGTGCCCTCGTTGTTGAACGTCGCCGAGTGCCAGAACGCGAAGTTCTGGTCGTCGCGGACCGTGGTGGTCACCTTCGGCTCGAGCGGGTTGGAGATGTCCATCAGGACGCCCTCGCCCATGCAGGCGCCGGCGGCGATGTTCTTCTCCGGGTACGCGGTGATGTCGTGGCAGCCGCTCGTGGCCGAGGTGCGCTCGGGGTAGGGCAGGGTCTCACCCGGGTTGCCGCCGTCGGGGAACAGGACCGGGGTGGCGACGACCGAGGCGGACGCCGGGTCGCGCAGCGGCACCTTGATGATCGAGATCTTGTCGTGCGGCGGCTGGCAGTCGGGGAACGTGGCGTTCGGGTTGTAGGAGGAGACGTACACGTAGACGTTCTTGCGGTCCCTCCCCTTGCCCGGGACGAGCGTCAGGGTGTGCGAGCCGCAGTTGGTCTCGACGGCCTTGATGTACTTGGGGTTCTTCTTGTCGCTGATGTCGAAGATCCTGATGCCCTCCCACGACTCCTTGGTCGCCGCGCTCTGGCCGACGCTGCTGCAGGAGTCGTTGTTGCGAGAGGAGTCGACCGCGCCGAAGAGCAGGTCGCCGTAGACCGACACGTCCATCTGCCCGCCGGGGCAGACCACCGAGCTGACCAGCGAGGTCTTGCTCGGCTTCCTGATGTCGTAGATCGAGAAACCGGTGTAGTTGCCGACGTAGGCGTAGTCACCCTGGAACGCCATGTCGGTGTTGATGTCCGTCAGCGGACCGGGCTTGGGCACGTTCAGGACATGCTCGATGTTCGCGCTCTTGGCGATCTCGCCGGGAGCCGGGATATCGGCGGCCTGCGCGGGGAAGGCAGCAAGCGCCGTCGCGACGGCAACCCCGGCCACAAACAGGAAGCGGCCGGTCAGGCCCTTCCCGAGGGGGGTGGACACTCGTGAACCTCCTTGACACATGCACCCAAATAAAAGGTGCATAAATGCTTAAATGGTTCATGGTGTACGGTCATCCGGCAAGCCGTCACAGTGTCAGCAACTGTTACCGGTGTGCGGTCTTTACGGGCCGGCCCCGCAGGGGTTACGGTCTTTCGTCACTGGACAATCACGAAGGAGGCCGGGTGCGCGTCGCGCTCATCGTCGTGCTCGCCGCCCTGTCCCTCAGCGCGTGCGCCTCCGAGCCCGAGCCGGCCCCGTCCCCTCAGGCGTCGGCGCCGATCATCGTTCCCGGCAGGCCTGGTGAGGTCGCCAGGACCGTCGGCCCGAGCGAGGCCGCCACGCTCGTGCCCACGCCCACCCCCAACGCCGCCGACGTGACGTACGTCCAGAAGATGGTCGTCCACCATCGCCAGGCCCTCGACATGGCCTCCCTGGCCCCGACCCGGGGCGAGCACGTCAGGCTGAAGAGCCTCGCCTCGCGCATCAAGGACTCGCAGGGGCCGGAGATCCAGTTCATGATCTCCTGGCTCCAGCAGCAGGGCCTGCGGGCCCCCGAGCACCACGCCGAGCACGACGCCATGCCCGGCATGGCCTCGCCCGAGCAGATGGAGGCGCTCAAGGCCGCCTCGGGCAAGGACTTCGACCGGCTCTTCATCCAGCTCATGACCGCGCACCACCAGGGCGCGCTCAAGATGTCCGAGCAGGTCCTGATCTCCGGCTCGCACCAGCGGATCGAGGAACTGGCCAACGACGTCTCGGCCGGCCAGAGCGCCGAGATCCGCAGGATGCAGGAGATGCTGGCCGAGCTCTGACGACGGCGGGCGTGACGGCGGGCTCGGACGGCGAAGGCCCTCACCACGAGACCCCGACGACGGCGGGCGTGACGGAGGCCCGTGACGACGCCCGAGAGCGTGACGCGAGGCTCAGGCGGCGAGGCCCGTGACGACGCCGGAGGGCGTGACTACGAGCCGAGCCGCCAGGAGTGGAGATACTCCTCCTGCTCGGGGGTGAGCTCGTCCATCTCGATCCCGGCCGCGGCCAGCTTGAGCCGCGCCACCTCCACGTCGACCTCCCCCGGCACGTCGTAGACCCCCGGCTCCAGCCGCGCCCGCTCGCGGACCAGCCACGCCACCGAGAGCACCTGCGCGGAGAAGGACATGTCCATGACGGCGGCCGGATGCCCCTCGGCGGCGGTCAGGTTCACCAGGCGGCCCTCGGCGAGCAGCAGGAGCCTGCGGCCGTCGGCGAGGACGTACTCGTCGGTGTTGGGGCGCACCCCCCGATGGACGGCGTGCGCCAGGTCGTCCAGGGCGCGGACGTCGATCTCGACGTCGAAGTGCCCGGCGTTGGCGAGGATCGCGCCGTCCTTCATCTCCGCCAGGTGCTCGCCCCTGATCACGTCACGGTTGCCGGTGACCGTGACGAACACGTCCCCGGCACGGGCCGCCGCCGCCATCGACCGTACGTCGTAGCCCTGCAGCGAGGCGTCCAGCGCCTTGACGGGGTCGATCTCGGTCACCACGACCCGCGCCCCCAGGCCCCTGGCCCGCTCGGCGACGCCCCGGCCGCAGTAGCCGAATCCGGCGACCACCACGGTCTTGCCCGCGAGCAGGGTGTTCGTGGCGCGCATGATCCCGTCCATGGTCGACTGGCCGGTGCCGTAGCGGTTGTCGAACATCCGCTTGGTCCGCGTGTCGTTGACCGCCACCACGGGGAACCTGAGCGCCTTCTCCGCGGCCATCTGGCGGAGCCTGATGATCCCGGTGGTGGTCTCCTCACACCCGCCGGAGACCGTCTCCAGCAACTCGGTCCGCTCCGTGTGCAGGATGTTGACGAGATCGCAGCCGTCGTCCAGGACGATGTCCGGGACGATGTCGAGCGCCTGGTGGATGTGGCGGTAGTAGGCGTCCATGGTCACCCCGGCCTGCGCGTGCACGACGACGCCGTAGTCACGGAGCGCCTCGGCGACGTCGTCCTGGGTGGACAGGGGGTTCGACGCGGCCAGGGCGATCTCGGCCCCGCCCGCCTTGAGGGTGCCCATGAGCACGGCGGTCTCGGCGGTGACGTGCAGGCACGCGGCGATCCGCAGTCCCTCGAAGGGCCGCTCGGCGGCGAACCGCTCACCGAGGGCGGTGAGCACCGGCATCGCCCGCGCCGCCCACCCGATCCTCAGCTCCCCCTCGGCCACCAGAGCGCCGTCCACGTCTCTCTCCAGATTGCCGGAACCTCAGATTGCCGGAATCCCGGATCATCCGAAACCCGAAACCTCGAATTCCGGAACCCGAAACCCCGGATCGCCCGAAGGCCCCCGCGAAGCCGCGGGGGCCGGTGGAACTCGACCGAAGGGGTCAGTAACGGTAGTGGTCGGACTTGTAGGGACCCTCGACGTCCACGCCGATGTACTCGGCCTGGGCCTTGGTGAGCGTGGTGAGCTTCACGCCAAGGGCGTCGAGGTGGAGGCGCGCGACCTTCTCGTCCAGGTGCTTGGGCAGCACGTAGACGCCGACCGGGTAGTCGTCGGTCTTGGTGAACAGCTCGATCTGCGCGATCACCTGGTTGGTGAAGGAGTTGGACATGACGAACGAGGGGTGGCCGGTGGCGCAGCCCAGGTTCATCAGGCGGCCCTCGGCGAGCACGATGATCTGCTTGCCGTCGGGGAAGCGCCAGGTGTGGACCTGCGGCTTGATCTCGGTCTTCTCGATGCCCGGAATCCGCGCCAGGCCGGTCATGTCGATCTCGTTGTCGAAGTGACCGATGTTGGACACGATCGCGTTGTGCTTCATCTGGGCCATGTGGTCGGCCGTGATGATGTTGAAGTTGCCGGTCGTCGTGACGAAGATGTCGGCGATGCCGACGACCTCCTCCAGGGTGGTGACCTGGAAGCCGTCCATGGCGGCCTGGAGCGCGCAGATCGGGTCGATCTCGGTGACGATGACGCGGGCGCCCTGGCCCTTGAGCGCCTCGGCGCAGCCCTTGCCGACGTCGCCGTATCCGGCGACGACCGCGACCTTGCCGCCGATCAGCACGTCGGTGGCGCGGTTGAGGCCGTCGATCACCGAGTGGCGGCAGCCGTACTTGTTGTCGAACTTCGACTTGGTCACCGAGTCGTTGACGTTGATCGCCGGGAAGAGCAGCGTGCCGGTCTTGAACATCTCGTACAGGCGGTGCACGCCGGTGGTGGTCTCCTCGGTGACGCCCTTGATGCGCGAGGCGACCTGGGTCCAGCGGCCCTCGTCGGTGACCGTGCGGCGGAGCAGGTCGAGGACGACGCCCCACTCCTCGGGGTCGTTCTCGCCCGCGCTGGGCACGGCGCCGGCCTTCTCGTACTCGCTGCCCTTGTGGACGAGCATGGTGGCGTCGCCGCCGTCGTCGAGGATCATGTTGGGGCCGTCGTTACCGGGCCACGTCAGGGCCTGCTCGGTGCACCACCAGTACTCCTCCAGGGTCTCGCCCTTCCAGGCGAAGACCGGGACACCCTGGGGGTTCTCCGGGGTGCCCTCCGGGCCGACGACCACGGCGGCGGCGGCGTGGTCCTGGGTGGAGAAGATGTTGCAGCTCACCCAGCGAACCTCCGCGCCGAGCGCGACCAGGGTCTCGATGAGCACGGCGGTCTGGATGGTCATGTGCAGCGAGCCCATGATCTTCGCACCGGCCAGCGGCTGGGCCGCGGCGTACTCCTCGCGGATGGCCATCAGGCCCGGCATCTCGTGCTCGGCGAGCTGGATCTCCTTGCGCCCGAAGGCCGCAAGAGAAAGGTCGGCGACCTTGAAGTCCATGTGTGGTTACCCCTCTGGTTGATGGCGGCGTTCGCCTCACACCCTCGCCCGTCGCGCTCGTATCGCGATCGTGCTTCGTTCCGGGGCCGGGCTCGCCGTTCCATCGGAACAGTCGACGCCTGCGAGTTTAGGCGGCTGAAGCACCTCCGCGCACCTTCTGAACGGGTAACCTGACACAAGAATGTAAGGTTTCCCGCAAAATCGCTGGAAAGAGGTCACCGATGCGGATCACCGAGGCCGCCGGCAGGCTGGGCATGTCCCCCCGGATGCTTCGCTACCGCGAGGCGCTCGGGCTGCTCCCCCCGGTCAGGAACCAGGGCGCGCACCGGCGGTTCGGCCCCGACGAGCTCTCGGCCGTCGCCCAGAGCCTCGAGCTGGAGAAGCGGTTCGACATCTCCCCCGCCGAGCTGGCCTTCGCGCTGCGGGCGCTGAGCGAGCCCGCGGTCGCGCAGGCCGTACGGGACCTGGGGCTGCGGATCGGCCGCCTGCAGGCACCCCGCAGGGCACTGGACTTCGAGAAGGAGAAGGCGCTGCGCCTGCTCCAACGTCGTTCCCAGGGCTGACGCCCCGGGCCGGCGACCCCGCCCTCACGGTGCGCCCGGCCCGCCGCGGACACCGCGCCCCGGGAGAACCCGGCCACCCCGCGGTCCGGGAAAACGGAGGACCCCGGCGGCGTGCGCCGGGGTCCCGGGTCCGGGCCTGGATCCGCACCGTGGGGTACGGCCGTCGGGGCCCTACACGTGATCGATCACGTCCGGTCAGACGACGGGGCCGTTGACGCTGCTCCTGTCGAGGTCGGGCTCCAGGTAGATGACGCGGGCCTCCGGGACGGCCGCGCGAATGCGCTGCTCGGCCTCGTCGATGCCGCGGGCCACGTCGGCGGCCGTGTCGTCGTGGTCCACCGCGATCTTGGCGGCGACCAGGATCTCCTCGGGCCCCAGGTGGAGCGTGCGCATGTGGATGATCCGGGTGACCTCGGACGCGCTCTCCAGGGCGTCCGCGATACGGGTCTCGACCTCGGGCCCGGCGCCCTCGCCGAGCAGCAGCGACTTGGTCTCGATCGCCAGGATGATCGCGATGATCGCGAGCAGGACACCGATCATGATGGTGCCGATGCCGTCCCAGACGGGGTCGCCGGTCACCACGGCCATGGTCACGCCGAAGAGCGCGAAGATCAGGCCGAGCAGCGCGCCCAGGTCCTCAAGGACGATGACCGGCAGCTCGGGCGACTTGGAGCGGCGAATGAACTGCACCCACGACTGGTTGCCCCGGACGTGGTTGGACTCGATGATCGCCGTCCGGAACGAGAACGACTCGGCGATGATCGCGAAGATCAGCACGCCGAAGGCCCACTGGGGGGACTCCAGCGGCTCGTGGGCGGAGAGCTTGTGGATGCCCTCGTAGAGGGAGAACACCGCGCCGATGGTGAACAGCACCACCGCCACCACGAACGCGTAGAAGTAGCGCTCCCGGCCGTACCCGAAGGGGTGCTGGGGCGTGCGCGCCCGCTGGGCGCGCTTGCCGCCCAGGAGCAGCAGCGCCTGGTTGCCCGAGTCGGCCACCGAGTGGACCGACTCGGCGATCATCGATGACGAACCCGTGAAGAGAAACGCCACGAATTTGGCCACGGCGATCGCCAGGTTGGCCGCCAACGCCGCGATGATTGCCTTAGTACCGCCGCCCGCGCTCACGGCAGCCTCCGCTCAGCTCGTTAGTCAGGAAAGACGAGACAAGGATCCTATTGCGAAACCCTTGCCTTGAGTTCTGTGATCGCCGACACAGTGGCCGGGTCGATCCCGTACCCGAGAGCGAGGTACGTACTCGCGAAATCCCCGAGCGCGATCAACGTGGCGAGCCGCTCCAGCGGGTGCGTCCCCTCGGCGGCGATCTGCGTGACCGGGACGCCGCGATCCTCCGCCAGCCGCACCGACACCTCCCGCTGCCGTACCACCCGGGGATGCTCCTCCACGTCGCGCAGCACGAACAGCCGGAGCGACCTGCCGCTCTCGTCGGCGAAGATGTCGCGCTGGGCGAGCGGGCCGTCGAGGACGGCCACCTGGTCGTGACCGGCCTCGGGGAGCTCCCCCCACATCGCCGGGTATTTGCCGTTCGTGGTGAGCTGACCGGCCCACCGGCGGGCCGCGACGGCCGCCAGCGGGGAGGACCCCCAGATCATCGGCACGGTCTCGGCGAGCTCCATGGCGAGCGACTTGCCCGGGTTGATGAACGACTCGCTCGCCGGGCGGCAGCGGTGGGCGAGGTCCTCGAGGCGCTTGGCCACCTCCTCGAACACCTCCTCGCCGGCCTCGACCAGGCCGAGCTCGGCGGCGGCGACGACCAGCGGGACGGACAGCGCCCACACCGCGGCGCTCGCCCGCCCGCCGCCCGCGACGGGCACGAACGGCGCCCCCGCCTGCCTGGCGATCGCGTGGAGCGGCGAGTCGGGCCCGCCGACGGCGAGCAGGCGGCAACCCCGGCGGACCGCCTCGGTGGCCACCGCGAGCGTCTCCTCGGTCCTGCCCGAGCGCGACACCGCGATCACCAGGTCGGTCGCGCCGATCCAGCCGGGCAGCCGGTAGGACCTGACGGTCAGGATCGGCAGCGGGGCACCGTGGCCGCACACCACGTTGAGGATGTCACCGGCGATGCCCGAACCGCCCATGCCGGCGACCACGACCGCCCGGGGACGGCCGTCCCCGGCGAGCGAGGACAGGCCCGACTCCAGGGCGGCCCTGCGGGAGGTGCGGACCTGCGCGGCCGAGTCGGCCACCGCCCGCAGCATGCCCGCCGGGTCGCCCTCGGTCAGTCCTTTGTGGTCGTCGAGCCGATCGGGCTCCCAGCTCACGACTTCCGCGCCTCGTCGACCAACAGGACCGGGATGTCGTCCCGGACCGGATAGACCAGGCCGCAGGAGGCGGAGGTGCAGGACAGCTCGTCCACCTCGGGTTCGGCTCGCAGGGGGGACTTGCAGTTGGGACAGGCCAGGATCTCCAGCAGCCAGTCGTCGATCTTCACTCGTTCAGCTCCTCACGACAGCAAGGACCTCGTCCCTGATCGCTGCCATCTGAATCTCGTCGGCCGCCTCGGCGTTCAGCCTGAGCAGCGGCTCTGTGTTGGACGGACGAAGGTTGAACCACCATCCGGGGCCGGAGACGGTCAGGCCGTCCAGCTCGTCGAAGGTGACGCCGTCGCGGGCGGCGAAGGTCTCCCGGACCCGCTCCGTCGCCGCGCCCTGGTCGGCGACCGTGCTGTTGATCTCCCCGGAGGCCGCGTAACGAGTGTATTCGGCGAGGATGTCCGAGAGCGGCTTCTCCTGCTCGCCCAGCGCCGCCAGCACGTGCAGCGCGGCCAGCATGCCGGAGTCGGCGAACCAGAAGTCCTTGAAGTAGTAGTGAGCGGAGTGCTCGCCGCCGAAGACCGCGCCGGTCTCGGCCATCTCGGCCTTGATGAACGAGTGGCCCACGCGGGTGCGGACCGGGCGGCCGCCGTGCTCGGCGACGATCTCCGGGACGCCCCTGGAGGTGATCAGGTTGTGGATGATCGCGGCCCCGGGGTGCCTGCCCAGCTCGCGGACCGCGACCAGCGCGGTGATCGTGGACGGGGAGACGGACTCGCCGTGCTCGTCGACCACCCAGCAGCGGTCGGCGTCGCCGTCGAAGGCCAGCCCGATGTCGGCGCCCACGTCGAGCACGGCCTTCTGCAGGTCACGCAGGTTGTCGGGCTCGATGGGGTTGGCCTCGTGATTGGGGAAGGTGCCGTCGAGCTCGAAGTAGAGGGCGGTCAGCTCGACGGGCAGTCCCTCGAACACCGTCGGGACCGTGTGCCCGCCCATCCCGTTGCCCGCGTCGACCACGACCCGCAGCGGCCGGACGCCGGACAGGTCGACCAAAGTGCGCAGGTGGTCGGCGTAGCCGCGCAGCAGGTCGCGCTCGGAGACCGTCCCGCCCCCCTGGCCGCCGAGGGTGCCCGAGGCCAGGATCGCGGCGGCCCGGTCGCGGATCTCGAGGAGCCCGGTGCCACCGCCGATCGGCACGGCGCCCGCCCTGCACATCTTCATGCCGTTGTAGCGGGCCGGGTTGTGGCTGGCGGTGAACATCACCCCGGGCAGGCCGAGGCTGCCGCTCGCGTAGTAGAGCAGGTCCGTGGAGCCCAGGCCCGCGTTGATCACGTCTGCCCCCCGCGAGGTCGCCCCCCGGGTGAAGGCCGCGGCCAGCGGCACCGACGACTCGCGCATGTCGTGTGCCACGACGACGGTCCCGGCCCCGGTCACCTCCACGAAGGCGGCGCCGACCGCCTCGGCGGTCGCCTCGTCGAACTCGTCCGGCACGACGCCACGAACGTCGTACGCCTTGAAGATCTTGGCGAGGTCGCCCACTCCAGCTCCACCCTTTACGTCGTGTTTCGTGCCCCCCAGCCTAGTAGGGTCAGCGGTCACGCTGGGGCTGAGCGGAGCGCAGCACGCGCAGATGGCCTCGGCGGCCGACCTCGACCCCCTGGCCGACGGGCTCGGTGCCGCCGCTCGGCGCGGGTCTGGCCGCCTCGCGAACCGCGTTGGCGAGGGCCTCCAGGTCGTCCGTGCTCGGCGGGGCGCCGTCGGTCGGCAGGCGGACCACCTCCCAGCCGCGGGGGGCGGTGAGCCGCTCGGCGTGCTCGGCACACAGGTCGTAACAGTGCGGCTCGGCGTACGTCGCCAAGGGCCCGAGGACAGCGGTCGAATCGGCGTAGACGTACGTGAGCGTGAAAACGGCAGGCTGACTGCACGCGGTGCGGGAACAGCGGCGGACGGGGCTCACGGTGGGACCGTATCCGGTAAGCGTCCGGGGCGCCACTATCTGAGCGCTCTTAACGAGCGTGTCGCCACAATTCGGACACGTGTCCCGGGTTCCACCCGCCTGTACGGCTTACACCCCCTGTCCGCACGCCTCCCGGCGGCATCTCCTCTCTCCCGCGCACCCGCCGTCACGGTTCCCACCCCTCCGCGCTTCCATCACGGCACCTCCCGCCCCCGTCCGGGTCACGTCTAAGCTGGGGCCGTGAGCCCGGCACCCGGCAGACCCCGTTCTCCCCGCAGGCGCGACAGGCACGGTCGCGGCCTGCGCGGCCCGCTGGCGCCCTCGCACGTGCCGATCGCCAAGGCTCGCAGCGAGCGGTTCGACGATCTCGTCCTGGACGCCGTCGACCGGCTCAAGCCCCGATGGGCCAAGCAGTTGTCGGCCGTGGAGTTCGCGGTCGAGGAGGTCCCGCCGATCAGCGAGCTGGGCGACGGCCCCGGGCTGCTGACCGGCGAGCCCATCCCGTTCGGGCGGGCGGAGCCCGCCGCGGGAAACCGCCCGGCCGTCGTGATCATCTACCGCCGCCCCCTGGAGAGCAGGGCACGCGACCGCGACCACCTGGGCGCGATGGTGCACGAGGCGGTGGTGGAGCAGGTCGCGGGCCTGTTCGGCCTCTCCCCCGAGTCGGTCGATCCCGGCTTCGACGACCACGACTGACCCGACGCCCTCCGAGGCGACCACGACCGGCCCGCCGCGGCCCAGGGCGACCACGACCGAAGCCTTCCGGTACGGACCACGACCGCCCGGCGCCTTCCGAGGTGACCACGGTCGGTCCACCGCGGCCCAGGGCGCCCCGACGGTCCCGCCGTCTCCCAGGGCAGGACGGTTCACGAAGCAGGACGGTCGCTCTCAGGGCAGGACGGTCGCGGCGGACTCGGCGATCGGCGGGACCAGCGCCCACATGCGGGCGGGGGCCAGCGGCTGCACGGTCAGCGCCAGCCCGTCCTTGAGCCGCTCGTCCAGGACGCGCCCGCCGTAGACCGGCCCCGAGCCGGGCAGCGGCTGCACGACCACCGCGAAGGGCCCGTCCACCTTGGTGAGCGCGACCTGCTTGGTCCGCGAGGCGGGGATCTCCACCTGGAACGGCTCGCGCGGCTCGCCCTCGCGCGGGACCACCTGCACGCTCACCGTTCCCGCCGCGTCCGGCGCGGTCAGCAGCAGCCGGGAGCTCACCTTGCCGCCCGTACGGTTGTCGGCGACGACGCTGCCCAGGTCGATGGGGACCGCTCCTGCGGTGAAGGCCACGTCGGTCCTCGAACCGGTGCCGGTGGCGACGAGCCCGGCGACGATCGGGGTGTCCGAGGTGAGCATCAGCGCGGACGGCTGGCCGCCGATCCCGCTGGACAGGTCGACGGAGGCGACGGAACCCGCGGGCACCTCGACGAGCTCGCGGCCCTGGAGCTCGTACGTGCCTTCGGGGGTGAGGGCCTTGACCTCCACCAGCGTGTCGACCTCCTCGGCGGAGGCGACGAGCAGCTCGCGCCTCCCGCCGCCGCCGGGGATGCCCGGCACGACGACCCGGGTGGCGGGGGGCGCGGCGACCGGCAGCCAGTCCACGCCGCGCCCGTCGTTCATGAGCGCCCGCGCCGCGGCGGTGACCCGCCCCGAGCTGGTACGGACCTGGATCGCCAGGACGAGCGCCGAGGGCGCGAGATCCAGGACCTTGATCGTGCGGCTCTGCCCCGGCTTGAGGGTGAACACGCCACCGGTGTCGTCGAACACCGGGCCCTCACCCGTGTAGACCATGATCTCCGCGATGGCCGGGGCGAGGTCGGCGTTGGTCAGGTACAGCGTGACGTCCGCCGCGGCCGGCCCCGGCCCGACCAGCCAGGTGCTCCCCGCCGGCTCGGCACAGCGCGTCCCGGCCAGTCCCCGCTGCTTTCCCGACTTCTCCCGGCGGGTCTGCGCCACCTCCAGGCCCGCGGCCATGCTCCCGTCGGCCGCGACGACGAGGGGCGGCGACGAGGCCGGCACCTCGTCGTGCCAGAGACGGCCGGGGGTGTCGACGGTGGCCAGGGTCTTGTCCCCGGTGACGAGCGTCGCGGAGCCCGGCTCCCGGCTGCCGGGCGGGGCGACCACGCCGACGGAGGTGTCGCCGGGCGACGGGCAGACGGCCGTCACCGAGGCGACGGGCACCTTCTCGAACCCCGGCGCGGGGGTGGCGACGGCCGGCGGCTGGGTGGCGTAGGCCACCCCGTACAGGGCGAGCAGGGCCACCAGGACCAGCACCAGCAGGCTGAACCGGTTCTCGATCAGGGATTTCACCGGGCGGCCAGCTCTCTGCGAGGTTCGGGCAGGTCCTGGGGAACGGCGGGCTCGTCGGGCTCGGTACGCGAACCCGGCGCGGCCAGAACCGAGACGATCAGCACCAGCACGGCCTGGGCCCAGAGCCAGCGGCCGTGCCAGGGGTCGCCGGGCGGGGTCGCGGGGAGGGCGACCGGCTGGGTGAGCCGCCACACGCCGACCGAGCGGGACAGGCTCATCCTCGCCAGCGAGGGCTGCGAGTCGAGCGCGTGGCTGATCTCCGGGCCGACGGGCGCGGTCACCACGACGAACCGCACGCCGTGGGCGGCGAGGACCCGGGCGTCGTCACCGCCCCTGCCGGACACCAGCCCGGCCGCGGCGACCCGGACCTGCTCCCTGGGACCGTCGGGGACCGGGATGTCGGCCTCGCCGATCACCGGGGTGCGCCCGCGCAGCACGGTGAAGAGCAGGCCGCCCGGCGAGGCGCGCAGCAGCAGGGTCCGCTCGCCGCCCGCGGAGTTCTCCGCGGCGAGGGCGGGCACGACGTCGCGTACCGTCCCGCGGAGCGGGCCGTCCACTCCCTTGGCGATCCACATGCCCGCCGCGAGCAGCGGCGTGGAGAACGCGACCAGCACGACGCCGAACGCGGCGAGCCTGCGCACTCCCCCTGCCGCCCGGAACTCCACGACCCTGTCGGCGGTGAGGGCGGCCACCACGAGCATGCCGGTGGCGGCGAAGGCCAGCGGCACGCCCGGCCAGGCGGGGGCCTCGACGTCGCCGTTGATCGAGGTGACGGTGGTCCTGCTCACCAGGATCGCCACCAGCACGCCGAAGAGCGCGACGCCCCAGCCGACCGCGATGACCATCCGGTTGCGGCGCATCAGCAGCGCGGCCAGGCAGGCGGCGAGGAGGCCGCCGGTCACCCAGAGCGGCGGCATGCCGGGACCGCCGGGGCTGAGCAGCAGCAGCGAACCGGCCGGCAGCCCGGGGTCGACCAGCGCGGGCTGGTGCAGCCCGGCCTCCAGCAGGAGCTGCCCCGGGTCGGCGACCACCTGGGCCAGCCAGGGGAACAGCAGGACCACGGGGACGGCGAACGCGACGAGCATCGAGACCGCGACGCCCCTGCGCGGGAAGGCCAGCGCCGCCAGCGCGCCGAGGATCGCGGTCAGCGGGTAGACCAGCGGGGCGAAGGCCGTGCCGACGGCCAGCAGGAGTCCCAGCCCCCAGGCGGCGCGGCGGGCGCGGCGGCGCTCCCCGGCGAGCACCGTGGTGGCGAGCGCCGCGTAGACGGGCAGCAGCACGAAGACCACCGCGGTACCGAGCCGCCCCGCGGCGACCGCGCCGGTGGCGACCGGCAGGAGGGCGTACGAGGAGGCCAGCCAGACCCTGGTCCAGCGGCCGGGGACCATCGACCGGGTGGCCGCGTACGCGGAGATCCCGGCCAGCGGCACGCAGCCGAGCAGCAGCAGCGACACCGCGAGCCACGTCTTGCCGAACAGCACCGTGGAGAGCACGGCCAGCACCGCCACGTAGGGAGGGGCCCACGCGTCGGTGCCCAGGCCCACCTGGTGGTAGCTCTCGCGGTAGAGGTTCCACAGGTCGGAGGCCCCGCCGATCACCGGGACGAGCGCTCCGCCGCCCAGCCTGGCGCCGCCCGTCACCGCGCGCTCGGCGACCAGCGTGACCACGGTGAGCGCCAGGAAGAGCAGGACGCCGGGGTTGCCGAAGACCCGCTGCATCACCCCGGCGTCGGTGAGCAGCTCCTCGCCGTCCTCCTGCGCGTGCGGCGAGGCGGCCACGGCATGGTGGCGTCCCGCGGACTCCACGAACCCGCCCCCGGCCAGGTAGCTCTGGGCCCGGTCGACGAGCCGCCGGTAACCGGCGCCGGGCGGGGTGAGCAGCCGGCTGACCGCCGCGTACCCCTGCCTCCTGCCCTTGGCCCGCACCCGCCTGGCCTTGATCATCCGGATGGGGTGACCGAAGACCGAGCCGAACGCGAGGAACTCGTCCAGCGCGTTGGCGGGCTGCTTGGCCACCAGGAACAGCACCGTGCGGAAGAGCGACCCGAACGCGTTGCGCACCAGCGCCCACAGCAGCGGGCGGGCGGGCAGGTTCGCCATGACGACGAAGAGGGCGTTGCGGCGGTCCAGGCGGCGGGGGTGGTCACCGCTGGCGGTGATGCGGCGCCGCCGCCGGGTGGCCGCCTCGGCGTGCCAGGCGATCGCCCGGGTGACGTTCTGCACGCGGTACCCGGCGGTCCTGACGCGCCAGCACAGGTCGAGGTCGTCGCGGAACAGCGGCAGCGCGGGGTCGAGCCCGCCGACCTCCTCCCAGACGTCCCTGCGGATCAGCATGCCCGCGGTGGAGACCGAGAGCACGTCCCTGGTCCCGTCGTACTGCCCCTGGTCGAACTCGCGGGCCTCCAGCCCGGTGTCCCTGCGGCCGGTACGGTCGACGGTGACGCCGACCTCCAGCAGAAGCCGCCGGTCGAGCCAGTCGCGGAGCTTGGGGCCGAGCACCGCCGCCTTGGGATCCTCGTCGGCGGCCTCCAGCAGGAGCCGCAGGGCGTGGACGTCCGGGGCGCAGTCGTCGTGCAGCAGCCAGATCCACTCCCGGCCGCCGCCGGGGCCGAGCCGGCCGAGGACCTCGGCGACGGCCTCGCCGAAACCGGTCGAGCGCGGCAGGGTGAGCACCGCCCTGGAGCCGAGGGCGCCGGTCAGCAGCGCGGCGCTGCCGTCCCTGCTGCCGTTGTCGACCCCGACGACCCGGTCCACCGGGCGGGTCTGCCTGAGCAGGGCTTCCAGGGTCTCCCCCAGCCAGCGGGATCCGTCGTGGGAGACGACGATCGCGGTGACGGTGTGCTGGGGGCGCTGGGGGTGAGGGGGGTCGGTGATGGACATACGTCCCGTGTTCAGGAGTGGTGGTGATCGGCGCGACAACGATACGGCACCCTCTGTCTGGCTATGTCTTACACCTGGTCGCGCGCATGAAAAAAGGGTCACGCGACCGACGGTCACGTGACCCCATGGACATATTCGTCAAGCGCCTCGGAGAGGCGTCACATACTTCTGTCAGACCGCTCGACCGTCTTCGGCACTTCTTCGGTGTCGATCGGTGTTCATAGTGTTCATCGGTGCTCGGACGTCCGAACCGTCCGGATCCCAGAGCGCTCGGACCTTCCCGCCATCCGGTTCGCGGACGGCTCAGACGGCCTCACGCTTGATCCGGCGGCGCTCACGCTCCGACAACCCACCCCAGATTCCAAACCGCTCGTCATGCTCGAGCGCGTACTCAAGACACTCGGCACGCACCTCGCAGGAGCGGCAAACCTTCTTGGCCTCGCGGGTGGACCCTCCCTTCTCCGGGAAGAACGCCTCCGGGTCGGTCTGCGCGCACAAGGCGCGCTCCTGCCAGCCAAGCTGCTCTTCAGCGATGCTCTCCTGTGCGATGACCAGGTCGGCCACTGCACACCTCCCTGCCGCACGCCCGCAAAATTGGAGCCCCCCTATGAACGCCTCCCCCTTACCCACCCAGAGGAAGGCGTAACAACACGTGTGTAATTACACGCGCGTGGTCGGTGTGGCGTCAAGCGGCATGCTGGTATCCGGGGAAAGACCTGCTCTCCCCGGTTGTGGGTCGTGTGCCTGCCACGACGGCAATTGCACCAGGTGATCGCTTCGACCGCCAGGGGCTCAGTGCTCTCGGCGGTCGGAACCGTACCAGGACATGTTCTGATCCTGACCGGGGCCCACCCTCTCTCTATCCGGGGTTTCCTCATCCGTGACCTGACCTGGGCGTTGTTCGGGCTTGTAGATCGCCGTGGGGTCTATCGGCTGCGAGTCCCACGTCCTGGCGGCGGGCGCGGGGTCGCTCAGCGGGTCTCCCTGGTAGGCGTTCGGGTCGAACCGGAGCGTCGACTCCGACTGGGGGTCCCACTGGTGGGACTGGTAGGGCGGCGTCTGGGGAGCCTGGGAGGCCTGCGGAGCCTGAGAAGCCGGCGCGGGCTGGGGATTCTGCGGGGTCTGAGGAGCCTGCGGGTGCCCGAACGGGCCCTCGTAGCCCGGGGAGCCGTACTCGGGGACGCGCAGCTGAGGCTCGGTGCCGCCCTGCTGGGCCTGCTGCTGGTAGCTCTCCGCCTGCTGGTAGGCCTGGGCCATCTGCTGGGACCTGAGATCCACCGGGTCGGGCGCGGAGTAGGACGGGCCCTGCTCGGCCTGGCGGCCGAACTCCGCGCCCGAGTAACCGCTGAACGGCTGGCCGTAGTTCTCCGGAGGCTGCGGGAAGGACTGCGGCGGCCGGCCGTCGAACGGCGGGCGCGGCTGGGCGTCGAGCGGCTGGTCCTGGCGCCCGTCGGCCGGCGGGTAGGACGCGGGGGCCTGCTGCTCGGGCTGGTGACCGTACCCGGGCGACTGCGGCTCCTGCTGCCCGCCGAAGCCCTGGGCCTCGGACCGCTGGTAGCCCTGGGAGTCGGCCTGCGGGTATCCCTGCGGATCGGGCTGCTGGTAGCCCTGCTGCTCGGACTGCCGCCGGGAACCCGACGACTGCGGCTCCTGCCCGTACGCCGGAGAGGTCGGGGAGGCCGAAGAGGGAGACGAGGCCGAAGGCTCGGGCTGCTGGCCGAAGAGCGGGTCGGACTGCCCGTAGTCGGGCTGCGACCGGTCCGAGCGCCGGCCGTACGCGGAGGAGGCGGAGGAGTCGGCCTGCTGGCCGAAGCCCTGCGAGTCGGACTGCCCGTACGACGAGGAGTCCGAGTACTGGGAGTAGCTCGGCAGGTTGGGGCTGGAGTGCCGCCCGGAACCCGACGACTGCGACTCCTGCCCGTACGCAGAAGAGATCGGGGAACCCGGGGAGGTCGGCGGCTCGGCCTGCTGGCCGAAGCCCTGCGACTCCGGCTGCCCGTACGACGAGTCGGGCTGCCCGTACGACGAGGAGTCCGGGAACTGGGGATAGCTCGGCAGCCGGGGTTCCGTCTGGGCCTGCGGCTCCACCGGGGCGGCGTAGACCGGCGGGTCGTAGGCCGCGGCCGGCGAGTCGTAGGCCGCGGCCGGCGGGTCGTACGGCTTGGCCGGGGCCGGGGGCTGGACGTCCGCCGCGACGTACGGGCTCGGGGTGTAGCCCGCGGCCGGGGCGGCGGGCTGCGGCGCCTGCGGAACGGACTGCGGGTAGCTCTGCGGCTCCGGCTGCGCGTACCCCTGCCCCTGGGGCTCCGGCTGCGGGTAGGGCTCGCCCTGGGGGGCGTACTGCTGGTTCTCGGCGGGCGGCGTGTAGGGGGCCTGGGCGTATCCGTCACCGGCCTGCGGCGCGGGAGACGCCGGCGGCACGGACGCCGCGTGGGAGGGCGCCTGCCGGCCGTACCCCTCTGAGTCCCCGGCGGAGCCGTGCTCGGGCGCGGGCGGAAGCGCGGGGCGGTTGTACGGAGGCTGCGGGGCCGGGGCGGGCGGAGCCTCCTGCGGGTAGCCGTGGCCACCCTGCGGGCCCTGGTCCTGCGGGTGATGAACACCCTGCTGGGGCATCTGCCCCTGGGGACCCTGGGGACCGGGACCCTGGGGCCCCTGGGGACCGGGACCCTGGGGCCCCTGGAAACCCTGGGCGTGGGGGTACGCGCCCTGCGGAACGCCCTGCCCATGAGGGCCCTGAGGCCCCTGAGGGCCCTGGGGCCCCTGGGGGTACTCCTGGAAGGGGGCCTGCCCCTGCGCGGGAGCGGGCGGCTGACCGTAGGCGCCGTACCGCTGGTCCTGCGGATGCTCCGGGGAGCGGCCGAAGCCGCCGTCCGCGCGGAACGCGCCGTCGCGTGAACCCGCGGGGACCGCCTTCGGCAGCACATACAGCAGCGCGACCGCGGTCAGCGCGAGGGCGGGCAGGTTGACGAGAAGGAACTCGACCTTCCCCAGGAAACCCTCCACGCCGCCGAACAGCCCGCCGAACAGGCCGATCAGGCCGAACAGCACGGAGAGCCCGAGCGTGCCGGCCACCACGAGGGCCATCACCTTCAGCCGCTGGATCACCGGGCCGAGGTTGGTCGCCAGCAGCACGCCGCCGACGAGCAGCGCGGTGGCGACCGGCGAGGCGAGCTGCCCCAGGGAGGCCGCCGCGCGCTCGGCGAAGGAGAACGATCCGCTCCCGAACAACAGGCGTTCGATGCCGACGAGAACGCTCGCGGACGCGACGGCGACCATGAGCCACGCCGCCGGTTCCCGGAGCCGGACTGCCTCGACATTGATCACAACTACCCCCATAGGGTCTTTAGGTAAACCCGGGTCAGTTTTGCACATGGCTGACTTTGTTGCCGGTGGTCCCAGGAAGCCCACCAACCCCATAAGTGCTCCATTACACCCTATAAGCTCACATTTCGGGCGGCCAATCAGGCGATCCGGCCAGGGTGGACACCCCTCATAACGATCATGAAAAGACTACTGGGAACCGCCCGCGGACACCCCGCCAACAGGCTTGGTGACCTAGTGGAACACTGGACGGCATGCGCATCGTGTCCCTCGCCGGCGGCATCGGCGGCGCCCGTTTCCTGCGGGGCCTCCTCACCGCGGCCCCCGATTCCGAGATCACCGTCATCGGCAACACCGGTGACGACATCAGCCTCTACGGCCTGCGGGTCTGCCCCGACCTCGACACCGTGATGTACACGCTGGGCGGCGGCATCGACGAGGAGCAGGGCTGGGGACGGCGGCAGGAGTCGCACGTCGTCAAGGAGGAGCTGGCCGCCTACGGCGTCGAACCGCAGTGGTTCGGCCTCGGCGACCGCGACTTCGCCACCCACATCGTGCGCACCCAGATGCTCGACGCCGGATATCCCCTGTCCGCGGTCACCGAGGCGCTGTGCGCTCGCTGGCGGCCGGGCGTACGCCTGATCCCGATGAGCGACGACAGGACCGAGACCCACGTGGTCATCTCCGACGAGCGGGGCCGCCGCGCCGTCCACTTCCAGGAGTGGTGGGTGCGGCTGCGCGCCTCGGTCCCGGCCGAGCGGATCATCCTGGTCGGCGCGGACGAGGCCTCCCCCGCCCCCGGCGTGCTGGAGGCGATCGCCGCCGCCGACGCGGTCATCCTCCCGCCGTCCAACCCGGTCGTCAGCATCGGTACGATCCTGCAGATCAAGGGCATCCGCGAGGCCCTGGAGGGCAAGACCGTCGTCGGCGTCTCGCCCATCGTCGGCGGCGCCCCCGTCCGGGGCATGGCCGACGCCTGCCTGACCGCGATCGGCGTGGAGACCACCGCGCAGGCGGTCCTCGAACTGTACGGATCGCCGCTGGTGGACGGCTGGCTGGTCGCGGAGGAGGACGCCGGGGTGGCCCTCGGCGGCGTCGACGTCGAGGCCCGTCCACTGATCATGCACGACGTCGAGTCCGCCGCCGCCATCGCCCGCGCCGCCCTGGACATGGCCGTGCGGCTCGCGGGCCGGGACACCGGCCCTCCGGCCCCGTACGAGCGGTCCCCCGTCGCGGACGAGGCCTCGGCCCGTGAGGAGGGTTCGCGATGAGCAGGCTCAGGCGCGGGCGGGAGGAGCCCGCCGACGTCAGGCTGGAGATCTTCGCCGTCCCCGGCATCCCCGAGGTGCGCGAGGGCGACGACGTCGGGGAGCTGATCGCCACGGCCATGCCCGACCTGCGCGACGGCGACATCCTCGTGGTCACCTCGAAGATCTCCAGCAAGGCCGAGGGCCGGGTGCTGCGCGGCGTGAGCCGCGCCGAGGCGGTCGGCACGGAGACGAGACGGGTGGTGGCCCGCAGGGGTGAGACCGTGATCGCCGAGACGGCGCACGGGTTCGTCATGGCCGCCGCCGGGGTCGACGCCTCCAACACCCGTCCCGGCACGGTCGTCCTGCTGCCCGCCGACCCGGACGCCTCCGCCTCGGCCGTGCGGGCGCGCGTCAGGGAGCTGCTCGGCGTGTCGGTCGGCGTGGTCGTCTCCGACACCTTCGGCCGCCCGTGGCGCAACGGCCAGACCGACATGGCCGTCGGCCTCGCGGGGGTGACCCCCGCGCTCGACTACCGGGGCATGTCCGACGACCACGGCAACGCGCTCGAGGTCACCCTGACCGCCGTCGCCGACGAGTTCGCGGCCGCCGCGGACCTGGTCAAGGGGAAGGTCGCGCAGACCCCGGTGGCGGTGATCAGAGGTCTGGCGGAGTACACCACCGAGGATGACGGGCCGGGAGTCGGCGAGCTGCTCCGCCCGTCCGCCGACGACATGTTCCGGTACGGTTCGCGCGACGTGGTCTTCGCCCGCAGGACCGTCCGCGAGTTCTCCGCGGACCCCGTGGACGGCGACAAGGTCCGCAGGGCGGTCGACGCCGCGATCGCCGCGCCCGCCCCGCACCACACCACCCCGTGGCGGTTCGTCCTGCTGGAGTCCGCCGGGACCCGCGAGAAGCTGCTCGACGCCATGCGGGACGCCTGGATCGCCGACCTGCGCGGTGACGGCTTCTCGGAGGAGTCGATCGTCAAACGGGTCAGGCGGGGTGACGTGCTGCGCGCGGCCCCGTACCTGGCGGTGCCCTGCCTGGTGATGGACGGCTCGCACACCTACCGCGACGACCGGCGCAACGCGGCCGAGCGGGAGATGTTCGTGGTCGCGACCGGTGCGGGGGTGCAGAACTTCCTGGTCCAGCTCGCGGTGGAGGGCCTGGGCTCGGCCTGGGTGTCGTCCACCATGTTCTGCCGCGACGTGGTCCGCGAGGTCCTCGGCCTGCCCGCGGACTGGGACCCGATGGGCGCCGTCGCCATCGGCCACCCCGCCGCCCCGCCCAGGGATCGCGCCCCCAGGCGGGCGGCGGACTTCATCGTCGTCCGCTAGGACCTCGCCGTCGTCCGCCGTCGTCCGCCGTCGTCCACCGGACCCGCCTGGAACCCGGTCCCGGCGGGTCAGCCCTCCGCGTCCCCGTCGAGTTCCATCGCCCGGTTGATGTCGACGAGCGAGTCCTCGTAGCGGCCGAGGGAGCGCAGGACCTCGCTCCTGCGGATGTAGGCCCAGGTGTACTCGGGGTCGATCTCGATCGCCCTGCTGAGATCGGCCACCGACTCCTCGTTCCGCCCGATCTCGTGCAGGACCGCGCCGCGGCTCGCCAGGGCACGGTCGTTGTCGGGCTCCAGCTGGAGGGCGTGGTTCAGGTCTCCGAGCGCCTCGTCGAACGCGTCCGTCATGCGGTGCGTCTCCCCGCGCGAGACGAGCGCCCAGACGCTGTTCGGCTCCAGGCTCAGGGCGTGGGAGAAATCCGTGATCGCGTCCGCGTAGCGGTCCATCTGGTAGTACAGGTCGCCGCGCGCGTTGTACAGGTCGGCGTCCTCGGGAGCGAGCATTACGGCCCGCATCAGGTCGGTCTCCGCGTCGTCGTACCGCTCGAGCCCGCGCAGCAGCCTCGCCCTGTCGCCGAGAAGCCAGACCTGGTCCGGGGTCAGCTCGATCGCACGGTCGAAGTCGGCCAGCGCCTCGACGGACCGGTGGAGCGCCGCGTGGGCCTGCCCCCGGCTGCCGATCGCGAACGCGTACTCCGGATCGATCTCGATCGCGCGGTCGAAGTCGGAGACGGCCTCCTCGAACCGCTCCATCCTCCGGTACAGCTCGCCCCGGTTGGCCCACGCGATGTCGTCGGCGGGGTCGAGCCGGAGCACCTCGGTCAGGTCCGCGGCGGCCTCCTCGAAGCGCTCCATCTCCGTGTAGGTCTTGGCCCGCTCGATGAGCAGCCTCCGCCGCTGCCCGCCGCCCTCCGAACCGGCACGCGAACTCTCCTCGCTCACCCGCCCTGCCCCCTTTTTCTGGATCACCCCTGTGATCGACCGTAGGCACGATATCCCAATAGATCGCCACATTTTGCCCTGCCTGCACGCGGGTGGGCCCGGTGCACCGGCCGTTCAGGGCGAAGCGGCGAACCCGGTCGGAGGCGATACCTCGCACACCCCGGCATCGTTCGACGACGCTCCCGCTCGCTCCGCGCCGGGGCGGGCCGCGGTCCGGCCCGGCCGCCGGAGTGGCCCTGGCTCAGGCCCAGGCCAGCCTCTGTTCCAGCAGCCGCTGCTGGGCCGGGTTCGCGGTCAGCTCCAGCGCCCGCTCGTCACAGGCGCGTGCCCGTTCGGCGTGGCCGAGCCGGCGCAGCAGTTCGGCGCGGACGGCGTGCAGCAGCGGGTAGCGGGCCAGCACCTGCCGCAGCTCGTCGAGTTCGGCCAGTGCCGCCTGCGGTCCTCGGGCGTAGCCCAGGGCGACGGCACGGTGCAGCCGGGTGACGGGCGAGGGCGCCAGGCGCAGCAGCATGTCGTAGAGCACGAGGATCTGCGCCCAGTCCGTCTCCTCGAACGAGGTCGCTTCCGCGTGGCAGGCCGCGATCGCCGCCTGCACCTGATACGGCCCCGGCCTGCGATGCACGCGGGCGGTGCGCACCAGCAGCGCGGCCGCCGCCTCGATCGCCGCCCGGTCCCACAGCGCGCGGTCCTGGTCGGCCAGCAGCACCAGGTGGCCGCGGGCGTCGAAACGGGCCGGGCCGCGCGCCCGGTGCAACCGGATCAGCGCCAGCAGCCCGGCCACCTCCGGCTCGCCGGGCACCAGGCCCGCCAGCAGCGCGGCCAGCCACTCGGCGTCGTCGACCAAGCCCGCGGCCTGAGCGTGCTCGGCTGTGCTGGACAGGTAGCCCTCGTTGAACAGCAGGTAGATGACCGCCAGCACGGCCTGCAGCCGCTCGGCCAGCTCGTCGCCGGCCGGGACGCGGTACGGGATCCCCGCTTCGGTGATCTTCTTCTTGGCACGGGTGATGCGCTGTGCCACCGTGGCCTCCGGCACGACGAACGCCGCGGCGATCTGCGCCGTCGACAACCCGCACACCACCCGCAGGGTCAGCGCGATCCGCGCCGCCCGCCCCAGCGCGGGATGACAGCAGGTGAAGATCAGCCGCAACCGGTCGTCAGCCGGGGCGGGCTCCGGCCGACGCAGCTGAGCCAGCTTGGCCCGGTAGGTCGTCTCACGGCGCAGCACGTCCAGGCCGCGCCGCCGGGCCACGGTGAACAGCCAGGCATCCGGCCGGTCAGGGACGCCCTCGACCGGCCAGCGCCGCAGCGCCGTCTCGATCGCGTCCTGCACCAGGTCCTCGGCCGCCGAGAAGTCGCCCAGCAACGAGATCAGACCGGCGGCCAGCCGGCCCGCGTGTTCACGCACCACGCGGGCCAGCACCTCGTCACTGCCGGCGCTCCCATGGACACGACCGCCGGTGGGCCCGGCCACCCTCTCCGTCATGAGACCGGGCGGATCTCCACGACCGGGCACGCCGGCCACGAGCGGGCCAGTTTCAACGCCTCGTCCAGATCGGCCACCTCCACTTCGGCGAACCCGCTGACCACCTCCTTGCCCTCCACGAACGGTCCGTCGGTGACGACCGGCTCACCGGCGTCCAACCTCACCGTGGTCGCGGTGTGCACCGGCGCCAGATGCGTATGGTGAGTGATCCTGTCTCCGTGCTCGGCGAACCATCGGCCCACCGCCTCGTAGGCGGCCCGCTGTTCCAGCTCGCCCATCGCCTCCAGCTCCTTGGCGAACTGCTCGGTCTCCACGAACATCAGCACGTACTTCACGTCTTCGCCTCTCGCGTCGTCTGTCGCTGTTGTACCCGGCGCCGTTCTCAGCCGATCGGCAGGACCGCGTACAGGCCGACGCCGCCTCCGCCGGGGTCGGCCACGGTCGTGCACCGCACACCCCGGAGCGCGCCGAACGGCCTGGAGGATCGGCCGGGCCCTTTGTCACCAAGACGATCGGGACGGGCCTCGATACGACACCCACGGTGCCGCGTTTCGAGCGGGCCGTCCGCCGGTTCCTCGGCCCGGGTCAGGCGGGGGTGCGGCAGGTGGGATGGCACAGCCGCCTGGCGAGGGCGGACAGGAAGACGTCGATGATCTCCTCCGGGCCCTGGGCGACGTGCAGGGAGCCGTTGGTGACGGAGGTGACCTGGGTGAGGGCGGCGCGGTCGAGGTCGGTGCCGAAGGCGAGGACGACGACCTGGACCGGCGCCTCGGGATCCCACTCCTCGCGCAGCGCCCGCACCAGGCCGGTGCCCGAGACACCCTTGCCGTCGTCCTTTCCCGCCGTGATGACGACGAGGGTGTTGTTCATGTCCTCGTCGTAGACCTTGGTCATCTCCCGGAACCCGGCGAGGATCGAGTCGTACAGGGCGCTGGGCTCCTTGGGGGCGGCGCGCAGGGTGCGGGTCAGCTCCTCCAGGCGGCCGCGCCGGACGACCTGCCCGCCGTCGGGCTCGACGACCGGGCCGATGCGCACCCGCTCGCGCTGGTCCCTGCCCTTGGCCGAGGAGAAGTCCCACAGGCCCATGTGGGTGGAGTCGGGGAACAGCTGCAGGCCGAGCCTGGCGGCCTCCAGGGCGACGGTCAGCCTGGTCTTCCCCTTCTGCCCCCTGATCGGCTCTGCCATGTGCCTGCCGGTGTCGGTCATGACCAGGATGTTGGTCGGCGGGGCGAGCCTGCTCCACGCCTCCAGCGCCTCGTCGATCATGGCGGGCAGGATGGTCGGGCGGGTGCGAGGTGCCTCGGTGGGGATCTCGGGACCGGGCGAGTACGGGCCCAGGGAGCCGTCGGCCGAGCGGAACCCCGCCCTGCGGGCCCCCTCCTGGGTCTCCGGGGAGCGCAGCCAGGCGGCGAAGGCCCGCGACCCGCTCGCCTTCACCTCGTCGGAGGAGGTGACCACGTACGGGTAGTCGAGGTTGATCGTCCCTTCGCGGGGGTGCAGGGCGACCACCGGGTCGTCGGAGGGCAGGCGGTTGTGCGCCCACACCGCCGACTCCGGCACGATCACCACCGGCCGCTTCCAGAAGGAGCGGTCGTCGACGGTGGCGAGCATGCTCCGGTAGTCGGGCGCCGACCCCGCCTGCGCCCAGCGGACGAACGCGGTGAGCGCCCGGTCGGCCTCGGGGCCGCTGCCGACCACGTCCCTGGCCGCGGCCACGGTGGCGATCCCGGCCCCCGCGAGCGACGGGTCGGGGACGCGGACCACGTCGGGCTCGTTCTCGTTCGGCCGGATCCGGCCGCGGGTGGTCGAGGGGAAGACCATCCGCCAGTTCATGTCGGTCCTGCCCATGGCGAAGCGCCGGGCGAGGGACTTGCGGGTGGCGAACACCAGGGGCGAGGTCGCCACGACGGTCTCGGTTCCGGCCAGGTTCGCGGCCCCCTGCTTGCGGGCGAGGCGGATCCAGGCCGAGGAGTCGGAGATCCAGCCGTCGGGGCGGCGGCTGAGCACCCCCGCGGTGCCGCCGAGCAGGGTCCGCAGCACGGTGGCGGGTGGCTGCTCGGTCACCTGCACCAGCACGCACCGGCCGTCGACGCCCGTCCGGCTCCGGTTGAACCGCCCCGCCGCCTCCATGACGGCCGGGGCGATGTCGATGGCGGCGGCGACGCCGACCAGCACCGGGTCGCGGGCCGAGCACGAGTTCCCCACCCGGCCGGACACCAGGGCGGCACCGCCCACCAGGGCGACCGCGATCGCGACCGCCGCCAGCGACAGGCGCAGGCGAGCCTGACGCCGGCGCCGCTCGATGCCGGCGGCCACACGGTGTCGACCGGAGGAGGACAAACCCGCACCTCTCCCTACATATACCTACAAGGGAATGATGATTGTGCCCACGAACCTCTCACGAAAGACGGACAGACGTAGAACTCGTTATAATTTTGCCGACGGCTCCAGGGAGAGCAGCGGGAGGGCGTTGGGGCGGACGCTGCGGCAGACGCCGTCGCTCGCCCTGGCCGCGGCCACCCGCCCGGCGTCCGGCACGCCGTAGGAGGTGGTCCGCTGCCGGACCGGCCTCCCGGTCGGGGCGACCATGGCCTCGATCTCGCTGATCGTCTTGAACGAACCGTTCTCCGACCCGGCCATCCTGCTGATCGTCTCCTCCATCAGCGTGCCGCCGAGGTCGTTGACCCCGCCCAGCAGCACCTCGCGGCAGAGCCCGTCCTGGAGCTTCACCCACGAGCACTGGATGTTGGCGATCGCGCCGTGCAGCAGGACGCGGGCCAGCGCGTGCACGGCCCGGTTCTCCCGCGCCGTCGGCCCGGGACGGGCGATCCCCGCCAGGTAGATGGGCGCGCTGTGGTGGACGAACGGCAACAGCACGAACTCGGAGAACCCGCCGGTCTCCTCCTGGATGCGGCGGATCAGACGGATGTGCTGCACCCAGTGCGCGTGGTTGTCGACGTGGCCGTACATCATCGTGGAGGTCGTCGGGATGCCGACCCGGTGCGCGGTGGAGATCACCTCGACCCACTCCCTGGTGGGAAGCTTGCCCTTGGTCAGCACCCAGCGGACGTCGTCGTCGAGGATCTCGGCCGCGGTGCCCGGGAGCGAGTCGACGCCCGCCTCCCTCGCGGCGACCAGCCAGTCCTCGATGGACAGGTTGGTGCGACTGGCGCCGTTGATCACCTCCATCGGCGAGAACGCGTGGACGTGCATCTCCGGCACCCTGGCCTTGACCGCCCTGGCGATGTCGAAGTACGCGGTGCCGGGCATGTCGGGGTGGATGCCGCCCTGCATGCACACCTCGGTCGCCCCGGCCTGCCACCCCTCCCAGGCGCGGTCGGCGACCTGCTCCAGCGAGAGGGTGTAGGCGTCGGCGTCGGTACGGCGCTGCGCGAAGGCGCAGAAGCGGCAGCCGGTGTAGCAGACGTTGGTGAAGTTGATGTTCCGGTTCACCACGTAGGTGACGTCGTCGCCGGCCGCCTCCCGGCGCAGGCCGTCGGCGATCCGGCAGAGCTCGTCCAGCGCCGCGTCGTCGGCGCCCACCCCGTCCTGGTCCCCGGCCAGGTCCAGCAGGACGAGCGCCTGGGCGTCGCTCAGCCCCGCCGGGTCGCTCTCGGCCTGCCTCAGCGCCTCCCGCACGTCGCCCCGCACGATCGAGGAGGCGGCGGGCAGACGCTCCCTGAGCGCCTCCCAGTCGCCGTACACGTTGTCGAAGTCGTCGCGGCGGTCGGCGCTGCGGCCTTCGGTGTCGACGGCCGTGTGCAGGTCGACGCGGCCCACGGAGACGAAACCGCCGTCCGGCTCCTGCCAGGGGCGGCCGGTCGGGACCGCGTCCTCGCGGGCGAGCCCGGTCTCCGGGTCCGCCAGGGCGGCCACGTGCGCGTCGAGCCTCGGATCGAGCCAGGGCTCCCCCGCCAGCACGAACTCGGGGTAGATGGTGAGCCGCTCGCGCAGCGCGAACCCGGCGGCGGCCGTACGGGCGGCGAGGTCGTCGATCTGAGGCCAGGGACGCTCGGGGTTGACGTGGTCGGGCGTGAGCGGCGAGACGCCGCCCCAGTCGTCGATGCCCGCCCTGATCATCAGCTCGTACTCGGAGTCGACCAGGTTCGGCGGGGCCTGCACCCTCATCTTCGGCCCCAGCACCAGCCGGGTCACCGCGATGGTCGCGGCCAGCTCCTGCAGGTCGGCGTCCGGCATGCCGCGCATCGCGGTGTCCGGCTTGGCGCGGAAGTTCTGGACGATGATCTCCTGGATGCCGCCGTACTCGCGCGCCACCCTGCGCAGCGCGAACAGCGACTCGGCGCGGTCCTCGACCGTCTCCCCGATGCCGATGAGGATGCCGCTGGTGAACGGCACGTTCGTCCGCCCGGCGTCCTCCAGCACGCGCAGCCGCACGGCGGGGTCCTTGTCGGGCGAGCCGTAGTGCGCCTGCCCCTTCTCCTCGAAGAGCCGCCGCGAGGTCGTCTCCAGCATCATGCCCATGGAGGGCGCGACCGGCTTGAGCCGCTGCAGGTCCTGCCAGGTCATCACGCCCGGGTTCAGGTGCGGCAGCAGCCCGGTCTCCTCCAGCACCCGCACGGCCATCGCGCGGACGTAGGACAGCGTGTCGTCGTAGCCGTGCGCGTCCAGCCACTCGCGGGCCTGGTGCCAGCGGTCCTCCGGCCGGTCGCCCAGGGTGAACAACGCCTCCTTGCACCCCATCGCCGCGCCCTGCCCGGCGATCTCCAGCACCTCGTCGGGACTCAGGAACATGCTTTCCAGCTTGTGCGGCGCGGTGGCGAACGTGCAGTATCCGCAACGGTCGCGGCAGAGCCGCGTCAGGGGGATGAAGACCTTGCGGCTGTAGGTGATGATCCCTTGCCGCCCGACCGCCTCCAGGCCCGCGTCCCGCACCCTCCCGGCGTGGTCGAGGAGGGTCTCCAGATGTTCGTCCCGTGCGTGCAGCAGGACGGTGGCTTCGGCGGTATCGAGAGCTTTGCCGTCGCGGGCCCTGGCCAGAGCCCGGCGCATCGCGTTGTCGGTGGGGTTAGCGCTCATGACGGCACAGTACGGCGCGAGACGAACATGTGGGGCGGCGGGTGCCCCCTCGCGGGCCCGGGACCCGCCTCGGGCGTCGACCGCCGGACCGGGGACTCGACACTTCAGATCTGCTAAAGCGTACGGTCAAGCAAGTCTCGATAGACGTAAATACTTGCAGGTGCATAAATTAGAGATGTCCACAGGAACCCCGCGTCCGCGGGGAATCCACTCGGATCCTCCGAGGAAACCCCCTCGGACCCCACCCGGCAGGAGCCGAAAATGATCGCGTTTCTCATCGTCCTCGTCGCCGTCGCCGTCCTCGCCCCGCTGATCGGCGCCGACACGCGCGACAGCCTCGACTGGCATCGCGACGAACCGTCCCCCGGCGAGGGGGCGCTCAGAACGACCGGTAGTCGCGCACGGGCGTTCTCGGCCCGCGAGCGGGTGGCCGCACACCGCCCAACCCCAGCAGCCGGCTGACCCGGTGCCGGTGCCCCCGGTAGGGAGCGAGCAGCCGCAGCATCCGCGCGTCGTCCACCCGCTCGCCGCTGAGCGACCAGCCGACCAGCGACGGCAGGTGGAAGTCGCCCACCGAGACGGCGTCCGCGTCGCCGTGCGAGCGCTGGCGCACCTCGGCGGACGTCCACACCCCGATCCCGGGCAGCGCCCTTAACAGCCGATCGGCGTCGGCGCTGCCCTCGATCGCCTCCAGCTTCCCCGCGTGCCGGGCGGCGTTCGCGATCGTACGGGCCCGCACCGCCTCCGCCCCCGCGCGGTGCCAGTCCCACGACGGGATCGACCGCCACACCTCGGGCTCGGGGAAGACCCTCATCCCCTCGGGCGCGGGACCCGGCGCGGGCTCGCCGTAGCGGCCCAGCAGCCACCGCCACGCCCGCCACGCCTCGGTGGAGACCACCTTCTGCTCCAGCACGGCCGGGACCAGCGCCTCGAACACCCGCGACGTCCTGCCGATCCTGAGCCCCGGATAGCGTCTCACCGCGTTCCGCAGCACCCTCGGCCAATCGTGGCCGGGAACGAACCCCGACACGTCGTCACCGGCGCCGAGCAGCGCGGGAAGCGTCTCCAGCATCCACTCCGCCCCCGGCCCCCACGCGGCGGCCGCCACCCGGCCACCCGGCCCGCCACCGACCCCACCACCGCCACCGCCACCGACCAGGGCCACGCGCAGCGTCCCCGGCCCGTCGGGTGTGCGCGAGGTCCGCCAGAAGACCCCGCCGGGCGCCGTCCTCAGGGTGGGGTCGCCGGTCCCGCGCCGGTGCGGGTCGAGGGCCAGCGCCAGGTCGACCGGCCACGGCGGGCACCACTCACGTTCCCTCACGAAGGTGCCCGCGCCGCGAACGGTCAGATGTCGCTGGAGAAGCGGATCGCGAACTCGGGGAGCACGACGCCCGGCCAGACCCGGCTGCCCGCGATCAGCTCGTTCCCCGAACCGACCACGGCGCCGTCGCCGAGGACCACGTCCCTCAGGACCGCTCCAGAGCTGACCCGCGCGCCGATGCCGACCACCGAGTCGACCACGACCGCGCCCGAGTGCACGACGCAGTCGTCCCCGAGCACGCTGCCGCTGATCTGCGCCTCCGACTCCACGACCGCGCGGGCGCCGATCACGGAACCGCCGGAGACCTTGGCCGCGGGCGAGATCATGGCACCGGGCAGGGCGAGGAAGTCGCCGGTGGGCCCCGGCAGGGCGGGCGAGGCGAGACGGCCGAGCACCAGGTCGCGGGAGCCCTTCACGAAGGCGGCGGGCGTGCCCACGTCGAGCCAGTAGGAGGCGTCGGCGTAGCCGAGCACCAGGGAGCCGTCCTCGATCAGGCCGGGGAAGGTCTCCCGCTCGACCGAGACGACCTCGCCCGCCGGGATCGTGTCGATCACCGAGCGGGTGAAGACGTAACACCCGGCGTTGATCCGGTTGGTGACCGGGGTGAGGGTCTTCTCCAGGAAGGCGGTCACCCGCCCGTCCTCGTCGGTCGGCACGCACCCGAAGCGCGAGGGATCCTCCACCTCGGTCAGGTGCAGGGTGACGGCGGCCTTCCTGGCGACGTGCGCCGCGACCTGCTCGCCGATGTCGTGACCGGACAGGATGTCACCGTTGAGTACCAGCACCGGAGCGTCGGGGCCGCAGGTCAGTGCCTCGGCCGCGTTGCGGATGGCCCCGCCGGTGCCGAGCGGGACCTCCTCCGTCATGTATTCGAGCGAGAGGCCGAACGCCTCGCCGTCCCCGAAGGCCTCGGAGAACATCTCCGCCCGGTAGGAGGTGGCGAACACGATGCGCCGCACGCCGAAGGCCCTCGCCTTGGCGAGCTGATGCGCCAGGAAGGGAACCCCGGCCGTGGGCAGCAGGGGTTTCGGGGTGCCGAGCGTCATCGGGCGCAGGCGCGTCCCTCGTCCACCGACAAGGAGGATCGCCTCTAGATCGGGCAAGGGGGTCTCCATCATTCCGCGAGGTTAGCTCACTACTCGGCCGCGCGCTGGTAGGAGAGCAGGTGCGCCTCGGCCGAGGCGTCCCAGGTGAACTCCTTGGCGCGGGCGATCCCGGCCACGGACAGCTTCTCCCTGTGCTCGGGCGACGAGAGCAGCGTGCGCAGCGCCTCGGCGATGCTCTCGGCGTCGGGCTCGGTGTAGGCGACCGCGTCGCCGCCCACCTCGGGCAGCGAGGTGCGGTGGGTGGTGAGCACCGGCGCGCCACAGGCCATGGCCTCCAGCACCGGCAGCCCGAAACCCTCGCCCCGCGACGGGAAGGCCGCGACCACCGCCCCGCCGAGGAAGCCGCACAGGTCGGCGAACGACAGGAAACCGGGACGGAGCACCCGCACGGTCGAGGGGACCTCCTCCACCGCGGCGTCCACCTCGGCGTCGCGGATGCCCCCGGCGAGCACCAGAGCGGGCGGCTCCGGGATGTTCTCGACGGCGCGGACGAAGCCGCGGATCAGGTTTGGCACGTTCTTACGCGGCTCCAGCGGGCCGAGGAAGGCCACGTACGGGGTGCCGTGCAGGCCGAGCCGGTCGGAGGCGTGCGTGATCTCGCGTTCGGACGGCGGGTGGAACAGCGCCGGGTCGACACCGTGGTAGGCGACGTCGATGCGGGTCGGGTCGGCCGAGAGGATCCTGATCAGCTCGTCCCTGGTCGCCTTGGAGGGCACGATCACCCGGGCGGCGTGCCGGACCGCGGTACGGGTCGCGGCGCGGAAGAACGCCGCCTTGACCGCGTCGTGCTGCAGCGGCTCGGTGAAGCAGGTGAGGTCGTGAACGGTCGCCACGGTCGGCAGACCCGGGCTCAGCGGTATCGAGTAGTAAGGGGCGTGGATGACCTGGGCGCCGACCTGCCGGGCGAGGAACGGCAGACCCGTCTGCTCCCACGTCAGGCGCGCGGCCCGGTTGGTGATCCCGTGAGGCCCCGGCACGATCCGCGCGGAAGGCGCCAGGCCGGCGTATCTGGCGGCGTCGGCGCGCTGGCAGACGACCGCGAGGTCGGCGCCCGCCCTGTCCAGGGCGGCGACGAGTCCATCGACATACCTGATCAGCGCACCGCGATCGGCCGGAACCGCGGCCGCGTCGACGAGCACTCTCGGCGGCAAGAAGGATCGCTCCCCTCATGATCCACGGCGGGACGACCGTCCCCTTCCTCTGTTTACTCTATTGCCAGACTCTCCGGAACCGTGGGGGAAATCACACTGCTTTTCCCGAAGCGTGGTCCTTCCGGGACCCCTCGGCGCGGCGCGCGACCAGACCCGCGAGACCCGCGCAGAGAAGGTCCCCGAGGATGATCACGATTCGGGAGCAGAGCGCCGCCGCGATGGCCGATCCCCGGTCCAGAACCGGCGCCAGGACGGCCACCATCGCCACCTCGCGCACCCCCGCTCCCGCCGGGACGACGAACGTCATGATCCCCAGGCACCACGACAGCGCGAACGCGCCGATCGAGAACAGGACCGCGGGCAGTCCGGAGGATCCGAGGTCGTGGACGATCGCCGCCAGGTGCAGCCCGTACGCGATCCAGCCGAGCAGTGCCCAGCTCAGCGCGGTGAGCATGCCCCTGCGGGTGAGCGGGCGCTCCAGCGGCTCGCGCCTGAGCTTCCGCAGTCCGAACCCGAGGACCGCGTTGACCACCCTCGGCTCGAAGGCCACCGCGAGCACCGGGATCAGCAGGAACACCCACGCGTACGGCGCCACCGACCCCGGCAGCGCCGCCAGCAGGGTCACCCCCGAGACCACCAGCCCGCTGCCGAGCTGCACCGGCAGCGTCAGGAAGAACGCCGCCGCGCTCCGCGACCGGGGCACGCCCAGCTCCCGGCCCATCTCCATCTGGGCGATCACCGGCCACAGCGAGCCCGGGATGTACTTGCCCAGCTGGCCCACGAAGAAGACCTTCGCCCCGTCACGCAGGGGCAGCGGCGAGCCCAGGTCGGCCAGCAACGCCCGCCACGTCATCATCCCGCCGCACAGCGCGGCGAGCACCGCGACCAGCGACAGCGCGAGCGACGTCCACGACAACCGGGCGAACCCCGCGCGGATCTCCTCCCACTGGCTCGCCACCACCCACGCGCCGAACCCGAGCGCGACGAGCAGGAAGGCGACACGGACCACACGCTTCAGGGTGGACCTGCCGGATCCGGTGCCCGCGGTCACCGAGGACCCGCCGGAGTCGTGGCCGGGTCCGTACCGGATCCGGCGGTCACGGCGCGTCTCCCGGCGCGATGACCGCGGAAAGGCCCACCGGAGGCCCGTGAGGAGCTCACAGGGGACGTACCGGCTCTGGCGGCCGGGGCAGGGAGGGGCCGGCCGGGCGGCGGTCGCCCTTGGTCGCCACCCACAGGTAGGTGGGCACCACCGGCAGCAGGGCCCGCAGCACCGGGCGGGGCAGCCTCGAAAGCACCCCGCCCGCCACCCGTCCCACCAGGCCGGGGAAGAGCTCGTTCCCGGCGAACGCGGCCGGGGTGGCGAGCACGGGGAAGGTGTAGTCCCACACCCGCAGGCCGCGCACCATCCTCCGCAGGCCCCGGCGGGTCCGGTAGCGCTCGTAGTAGCTGTCGGCCCGGCCGGAGAGGCGCACGTAGCGGTCGGCGAGCGCGGGCGGCAGGTAGGACAGGAACGGCAGCCTGTAGTGCGGCTCCATCACCCCGAGCCGGTTGCCCAGCCCCAGGTAGAGGACGCCGTCGTCGGAGAGCACCCGGCGCATCTCGGCCATGATCGCGTCCGGGTCGACCACGTGCTCGTAGATGTGGTTGAAGACCAGCACGTCGACCGAGCCGTCGGGGAAGGGCAGCGCGGTGCCGTCCGCGCACACGAACTCGACCCGCTCGCCGAACCTCTGGGACGCCCTGCGCAGGCCCGGAACGTCGATGTCGACGCCGAAGGTGTGGCTCGCGCCCGCCGCGGCCAGCTCGTCGGCGATGAAGCCCGCCGAGCAGCCGATGTCGGCGACCGTCAGACCGGCGAGGACGTCCTTGTCCCTGCCGAGGAAGTGCCCGAGCACCGCGACGATCTTCGCGGCCTTCCTGCGGCGCTTCTCCTCGTCCAGCATCGCCGCCTGGAACTCGGAGTACTCAAGCTGCGCGACCCGCTCGGCGCTCATCACTCGCTCACCGTTCCTCTTCTTCCCTCCGCGTGACGCGGTCCGCCACCGCTTCGCCACGCCGCCCAAGAGTACCGGTGACCGGTGACCCTACCGCCGGGTAAGGGACCGTCGTAACCTGGGCGGATGCTCAGCCGACTGCGGTCAAGCCGCCTCCTGCGGGTGCTGCTCGCGCTGGTCGCGGTGGGTTTCCTCGGCTACGGCCTGGTCAGGAACCGTGACGAGACGGCGGCCGCGATCTCGCAGCTGTCGTGGTGGTCGCTCGGCGGCTCCTACCTGTCGGTGATGGCCGGGATCGGCGTCATGGTGCTGGCCTGGCGGGCGGTGCTGGCCGGGATGGGCTCGCCGCTCCCCCTCGGGAGCACCGCGAGGGTGTTCTTCGTCGGCCAGCTCGGCAAGTACGTGCCGGGCAGCGTCTGGGCGTACGCCGCGATGATCGAGCTCGGCCGCGACCACGACGTCCCGCCCCGGCGCATGTTCGGCTCCGTCTCCCTCGCCCTGCTGGTCTCCCTGGGCTGCGCCCTGCTCGTCGCGGCGGTGACCCTGCGCGAGACCCTGACCCGGGCGACCCAGGCGTGGTACCTGCTGGCGCTGATCCCCGTCATCGCCGTCTGCCTGCACCCCGCGGTGCTCACCTTCGGGCTCAACCTGGCCCTGCGGGTCGCCCGCCAGGAGCCCCTCGGCCAGGGCCGGCTGCTCAGCGGCAGGGCCGTGCTCGTCGCGGTCGCCCTCACGGTCACCGGCTGGCTGGTGTACGGCCCCCACCTGCTGCTCCCGATGGCCGACCTGGGCGCCTCGGGCGCCTCCCTCTATCCGGTGGCGGTCGGCGCCTACGCGCTGGCCTGGGCGACGGGCATCGTCACGGTGATCGTCCCCGCCGGGATCGGCGTCCGCGAGGGGGCGCTGGTGCTCGCCCTGGCGCCGGTGCTCGACACCCCCAGGGCGCTGGTGGCCGCGGTGGTGTCGCGGGTGATGTTCACCCTGGCCGACCTGAGCTGGGCCGGGATCGGCTTCCTGTGGGGGCGCCTCTCCGGCCCCGCGGACCGTCAGCGCAAGGAGCCCGAGGGGTCGGAGACCAGCGTCTCGACGTAGGAGGTCCAGTACGGCTCGGGGTCGACGGCCTTGACCCCGGCGCGCAGCCGCTCGGGCTCGCCCGGCCGGTAGAACGCGGCCAGCGCGGCGCGCAGCCCCTCCACCGAGCCCGGCTCGACCAGCAGCCCGTCCACCCCGTCGGTGACGTGGTCGCCGAGCGTGCCCGCCCGGCTGGCGACGACCGGCACCCCGTGCTCGTGACCGAGCCACACCTGCTGGCTGGCCGTCCCGCTCCGGTAGGGCAGGACCAGCGCGTCCACGTCCGCGAACAGCCCCGGCACGTCGGCCGAGGCCACGTACCCCGGCCGCAGCTCCACCCGCCCGTCCAGCCCCAGCTCGGTGACGAGCGCCCTGGTCGTCTCCTCCAGGCCGCCCCAGAACTCCCCGGCGACCCGCAGCGACACGCCCTCGGGCAACGCGCGCAGCAGCAGGTCGAGCCCCTTGTACGGCCGGACGAGACCGAAGAACAGCAGCCTGTGGTGCACGCCCTCTTCCGGTCCGCGGCGATCGGCCCCCGGATCGGCCCCCGATGGAAGGTGCGGCGCCATCTCGGCCACCCGCACGGGCGTGGCCGCCAGGTCGCGGGCCTTGCCCGCCTGTCCCTCGGAGTGGACGAGCACCGCGTCCACCCGGCGCAGCAGCGCCTTCATCAGCGGCGTGTCGTACGGCTTGCGCTCGTGCGGCAGGACGTTGTGGCAGAGCGCCACGACCCGGGTCCGGCGGCGCAGGCCGTACAGGATGCCCAGGTACGGCGGGACCTGCACCGGGCTGAGGACCGCGAGGACGACCAGGTCGGCGCTCCTGAGCCGCC
Organism: Streptosporangium sp. G12; assembly: GCF_052983175.1. Taxonomy (NCBI): domain Bacteria; kingdom Bacillati; phylum Actinomycetota; class Actinomycetes; order Streptosporangiales; family Streptosporangiaceae; genus Streptosporangium; species Streptosporangium sp. G12. The sequence goes on from NZ_JBRIQO010000009.1 coordinate 226,030, forward strand.
TCCCGGCGCGGACCCAGCCGTCCGGGCGGCGCCAGTCGAGGTCGCGCCGGACGTGCGGGAACGGCTCGCCGTCGGGCGTCTCGGCGGTCTGCTTCCCCGGATACAGGAAGGAGGGGTACTGCGCCCGCCACGACTCGATCACCACGTCGTGCCCGGCGGCCCGCAGCCGGTGGGCGAGCTCGGTGGTGTGCGCGGCCCCGCCGCCCTTGTAGGGGTACGTCGGCCCGACGACGGCGATCCGCACTACTCGCTCCTGGAGCGCACGATGAGGTCGGCCAGCAGCGCCAGCGAGCCGATGAGCAGGCCGGACAGGAAGATCACGATGGTGTTGCTGGTCAGGTAGAACCCGTAGCGGACGATGTCGACGACGCCCTTGACCATGCCGATGCCGACCAGCCAGAGCGCGGGCGGCATGAGGACCTTGAGCGGGTTGAAGTACATGACCATCCGCAGCACCTGCAGGATGTAGCGGTAGGCGTCGGAGACGAAGCTGAACTTGGACTTGCCCGCCCGCTTGCTGTAGCCGATCGGCAGGTAGTAGACGTCGTGCTGGTTCGACAGGAACGACAGCGTGATCGTCGTGACGCAGGAGAACCCGGGCGGCAGCAGCCTCAAATAGGGCTTGGCGACCGACTTGCGGAACGCCCGCAGCCCGCTGTTGAGGTCGGGGATCTTCTGCCCGGCCAGCCGCTCGGCCACCTTGCGGATGAACCACTTGGCCGGGACCCGCAGGAACTTGTGCGAGCCCTCCTCGCTGGTCCGCGCGCCCACGACCTGGTCGATCGCCGGGTCCTTCTCCAGGATCTGGATGAGCTCGGGGATGCGCTCGTTGGGGTACGTCATGTCGGCGTCGGTCCACACGACGATCTCGCCGTTCGCCTCCTGGGTGCCGATCCTGCGCACCGTGCCGGAGCCGCCGTTGCGGTGGAAGGCCCTGATCCGCATGTTCGGGAACCTGGGCGCGGCCTCCTGCAGCCTGGCCAGGGTCTCGTCGGTGGAGAAGTCGTCCACCGCCACGAGTTCGTAGGTGTATCCGCTGTGGTCCATGGCCTCGCAGATGCGCTCGACCTCGGCGATGACGTGGTCCTGCTCGTTGTAACACGGCAGGACGATGGTCACGTACGGCGTTGCGTCCACGGCTGATCCACTCTCGGGCTCTCGGGCATGCTCTCGACGGGCGAGGATACTCTGCCCGGGCGGGGCCCGAGCGCACATCACCTTCTCAGGACGGCTTCCCGGTGTGGCTTTGGGCCGCTCCCACCGGACCGGCTCATTCCCCGCCCATACCCTCCGCGATGATCATTCACCGAATCCGTCAAGATTCTCGTCGGCGCGGGAGGCCCACCCGGGATCTCCGCCGGCGGCACAGCCCACAGCGGGCATGACTCTCCTGGGCCGGCGCGAAGAGACGACCATGGCGATGGGTTCTCCCCTCTCGGCGACGCTCAGCGCCTCGCCCACCTTGACGCGGGCGAGGACCTGACCGGTTCCGTGCGTGAGGTCACGCACATCCGCCGCGTGGTCGTTGAACTCATCGTCGGACAACGGCTCGCTCATGTGGCGATCGTAATTTCGAGGCGGCCACATCGGCAGGGAAACCTCTCCGACCGGCGTCGCCAGCCTGCCGAAAAGGTCATTCAGAGGTCGACGGCCGCTGCGCCGACCAGCGGGGCACGACGAACCCGCGCTCCGGTTCCCCGGCGGGCGACTCCTCGGCTCCGTCCCTCACGTGTCCCTGTTCGCCCGCGGGACGGTCATCCAGACGTCGGCGGCGAGGGACCAGGTGCCGTTGGGGGCGTCGACGAGGGAACGGTCGTCCTGGCGGGTGCGGAGGTTCATGATGTGGACGGGGGTGCCGTATCCGGAGAGCTGCCGGGACTCGGCGGCGAGCAGGACCGGGATGCGGCCGGCGGCGCGGACGCGGGCGGCCAGGCGGGCGACGTCGGCGGACCTGGGGATGTCGGAGCGGTAGATGGTGAGCCGGGCGGCCGGGAGACCGCAGACGCCCCGGACGACCTGGGTGAAGCGGGCGGCGGTGACGCGCTCGACGACGAGCACCGAGGCGCGCGGCGGGAGGGCCGCGCACATGGTCTCGACCGCGGCGAGCTCGCCGCGGTCGACCGGGCTGAACGCCGTTCCCCCCGAAGTGATCACCGGGGGGACGAGGAGGAGGACCGCGCCGGCCGCGACGAGGCCCCTGCGCGCCCCCTGGCCGTACCCCGACCTCCGCGCCCTGTCGCGCGTCCAGCGCAGCCCCCAGGCGGCGAGCAGGATCAGGCCGGGGATGACGACGGGGACCAGCCGCCGGGCGGCCCACGGGTGGTCGGGGGTGATGCCGGGCCGGTAGAGCGTGGTGACCGTGGTCCAGCCGATGACGGCGAGCGGCAGCAGCCAGCCGGGGGCCGTTCCCCTGACCAGCCTGCGCGTGAGCACGACCGCGGCGAGGGTGGCCAGGAGCGCCGCGGGAAGCCCGATGTACCAGATCACCCAGTGCGCCGAGTTCTCGTAGTAGAGCCGGGAGCCGTCGAGCGGCAGGCGGTTGATCCGCTGGACGCCCTTGATGAACTCCGCGGTCACCCGGTCGTCGTCCGTGACGGGCGGCCGGACCACGGTCTCCAGCCACGGCCGGGCGGCGAAGGCCGCCGCGACCAGCGCGACCAGGCCGGCGGCGATCTCGGGCAGCCTCGGGACACCGGCCACCCGCCGCAGCGGGGCCGCGAGCCGCGGGGCGAGCGCCGCCGCCACCACGGTGAGGATCCCGACCGCGCCGCAGATGGCCAGCAGCGGGACGACCGAGTCCGACAGGTAGTCCAGGTACGGCCTGGACAGCAGGTAGGCGGCGGCCAGGCCCAGCCCGGCCCCCGCCACCAGCCCGCCGAGCAGCGGCACGCCCAGCCGTCCCCCGTCGCGGTCCCCCGCCCGGCTCAGGGCGATGAGCAGCCCGGCGTAGACGAGCACGGGGAGCACGTCGCGCAGCCCGTCGATCCTGACCAGGACGGCCAGCCCGAACACCAGCCCCGCCAGGGCGGCCCCCGTCCGCGCCGCCCCCTCACCGGAGCCGGAGCCGGACCCGGAGCGGAGCCTGGCCTCGGCGTCGTACAGCAGGGCGAGGCCGCCGAAGAGCAGGACCAGGGACGGGATCTCGCTGAAGGTCGTCCGCGAGGTGTAGAGGATCGGGAGGCAGACGGCGAAGGCCAGCGCGGCGAGAGGTGCCCAGCGAGCCCCGACGAGCCGGGCGACGACCCCCGCGAGGACCAGCACGGCCGCCGCCCCCAGCACCGGCGGCACCAGCAGCAGCCCCGCGACGTCACCCAGCCAGGCGCCCACCGCGTGGAGCATCGGCGCCCCCGGCATGAACTGCGGCACGACCGCGCCGCCGGAGGCGTAGAAGCCCACGCTGTCGAAGTGGAGCGCCGGGTCGGTGCCGCCGAAGGCCCATTCCTGGGAGGGGATCGGCAGCGAGCCGTGCCGGGCCAGCCAGACGCCGTACTGCGCGTAGGTGGCGGGGTCGCGGCGAACGATCAGCTGCTCGCCGTGCAGCAGGCCGTTGAAGATCCCGGAGGCCAGGGCGGCGGCGACCACCCCGGCGACCTGCCATGCGGTCGCCTCGACGGTCTCCGGCAGGCGGCGCAGGCCGTACCGGCACAGCAGCGCGACGGCCGCCAGCCCCAGCGGGACCGCGACGAGCGGCCGGAACCAGCCGAGCAGCAGCAGCGGCAGCCCGGTCAGCAGCCAGCCCGCCAGGACGAGCGCGGGCACGACGGAGACCACGGCGAGCACCCTGCCCGCCGAGGGCCTGCGCGTACGGTCCAGCCAGCCGGTGGTCATGATGCGAACCGAGCGTAGTGCCACTTCCGGCCCGCACCCGGCACGCCGGGCCCGGGGGCCCGGGTCCGGGCGAGGACCGGGCGGGCACGAGGCCTGACAAGGACCCGGAACGGGGACGGGGACGGGGACCGAGGGCGGGGACGGGGGCGCGGACACGGGACCGGCGCGAGCGCGGGGCCAGGTCGAAGCCGGTAGCGTACGCGCAGCATTCGAGGAGGGGGACGAGTGATCGGGTGGGTGCGGCGGTATCGCGGGTTTCGGGGCGACCGCGAATTTCCTGACCGCCGCGGGCTCCGGGGCCGCCGCCTGCTCCTGGAGCACCGCTGGTTCCTGAGCGTGCTGGCCGCGGGGATCGCGCTGCGAGTGATCGCCATGCTCGGCTACCGGCCCGCGCTCTGGTTCCCCGACTCCTACACGTACGTCGTCACCGCGCTGAAACCCCGGCCCGACCTGGTCCGCCCCGCCGGGTACCCGATGTTCATGCGGCTGCTCGAGCCGTTCCACGAGTTCGCCGTCGTCGCGCTCGCCCAGCACCTGCTCGGGCTGCTGGTCGGCGTGCTGGTCTATCTCACCGCGCGGCGGCTGCGGGCGCCAGGCTGGGCCGCCGCGCTCGCGTCCGTCCCCTCCCTCCTGGACGCCTACCAGATCCAGCTGGAGCACCTGCTGGTCTCCGACACCCTGTTCGCGGCCCTGGTCATGTCGGCGGCCTGCCTGGCCGTGCGCGGGTCCGTCGGGTGGCGTACGGCGTGCGGGATCGGGCTGCTGCTCGCGGCGGCGACGCTGACCAGGACCGTCGGGCTGCCGCTGGTGGCCCTCTTCGCGGCGTGGTTGATCTTCAGGGAGCGGGGCCGGGTGCTCGCGGCGGGGGTGATGCTCGCCGCCGCGACGGTGCCCGTCCTCGGGTACGGGGCCTGGTTCTACGCGACGTACCAGCGGATCGGCATCGTGGGCGCGAACGGCGTCTTCCTGTACGGCAAGACGATGACCTTCGCCGACTGCGGCGTGATGCGCCCGCCGCCCGACCTGGCGGTGCTCTGCGACCCCCGCCCGGCGGCGCGGCGGCCTCCCGCGCAGGAGTACGTCTGGGCGCAGGACTCGCCGCTGGTCAGGCTGCCCGGCATCACCTTCACCCGGACGAACGACACGCTGGCCGGGCGGTTCGCGTCGCTGGCGATCCTGAGCCAGCCGCTGGACTATCTCGGCTCGGTCGCCTCGGAGCTGGCCCGCTCGTTCACGGTGGGCCGCCCGGTCTACCCGGACCAGGAGATCTACGACTACTACCAATTCCCGGCGACCCCGCCCGCGCCGCCGGGGCGCTATCCGGCGACGGTGGGCGCCGAGGCCGCGAAGCGCTACGAGCGGGGCCCGATCTCCACCCGGATCGTCGAACCGTACGCGGGCTGGATCCGTACCTATCAGGGAATCGCCGGACTGCCTGGCGCGGCGGTCCTGGTGATCCTGCTGCTACCGCCCGCGGCGGCGTGCGTCCGGCGCTTCCGCCCGGACTCCACGGCGTGGGCGCTGCCCTGGTCGGTGGCGGTGGTGCTGCTGGTGATGCCGGCGGCGGTGGCGGAGTTCGACTACCGGTACGTCCTGCCGGCCGTGCCCGCCGCCTGCCTGGCGGCCGCACTTGTCGTACGTAAACCTAATTTCAGTAACATTCCTACTAATGTCCGCATTTGAGTATGCTGGCCGCCGGATCCATCATGGCGGTGTCAGGGGGCGGTCTTGGCCAAGTTCGCATCATCACGACTCCTGGCGCGCACCTCGTGATCTACCCTTTGGGCTCGATGATCGAGCACGAGCACCGGACGACGCCGCCGCCCAGCGGGAGGCTCGTATGAGCGACCACCGGCAGACGGCCGTCAGGGACCGCCGGAGCGAACCCGCCTCCCACGGCCGCCGCGGCGCGCGGCGCGCGGGAGGGGACGGGCCCCCTCAGGAAAGCCCGCCGAGAGACCTCCCGACGCAGCCGGGGGAGGCGACGCCGGGGGGCAGGGGCCGCAAGCAGCGGCGGCTCACCGTCGGCGCCTGGGCCGGCATCGCGGCGACCGGCCTGCTGGTGCTCGGCACCCTGGGCGGCTACGGGGTCTACCGCAACACGGTCGGCAACTTCAGCGGTGTCGCGATCACCGGCAAGCTCGGCAACAACCGCCCGGCGGCCGTCAAGGGCGCGCTCAACGTACTGATCGTGGGCTCCGACACCCGCGAGGGCGACAACCTCAAGTACGGCCAGAAGATGGCCAACGCGGGCAAGCGCACCGACACGATCATCCTCATGCACATCGCCCCCGACCGCGACAAGGCGACGTTCGTCAGCTTCCCCCGCGACTCGGTGGTCGACATGCCCGCCTGCCAGTCCGAGACGGGCGCACCGGTGGCGGCCCGCACCGAGATGATCAACGCCGCCTACAACGAGGGCGGCATCACCTGCACGATCACCACGATCGAGGCGCTCACCGACATCCGCATCGACCACTTCGTCGAGGTCGACTTCACCGGTTTCAAGAACATCGTGGACGCCCTCGGCGGCGTCAGGGTCTGCCTCACCAAGCCGGTCGACGACAAGAAGGCCAAGCTCACCCTTCCCGCGGGCTGGCATCTCCTGGCGGGCGAGAAGGCCCTGGGCTACGTCCGGCTGCGCGGCTACGGCGACGGCAGCGACATCGGCCGCATCAAGCGCCAGCAGGTCTTCCTCAGCCAGGTGGTGAAGAAGGCCACCAGCAGCGAGCTGCTGACCGACCCCGGCAAGATGCTGAACTTCATCAACACCGCCGCCAAGTCCGTCCGGATGGACGAGGAGCTGGCCAAGGACACCGGCACCCTGCTCGAGATCGGGAAGAGCGCCCAGAAGCTGACCGCGGGCGGCGTCAAGCTGATCACCGTCCCGTGGGGCCCCCATCCCGACGACCCCAACCGGGTCGCCTGGGTGCAGCCGTACGCGAACCAGCTGTTCGCCGCGATCAAGAACGACACCGAGGTCACCCCGCCCCCGGACCCCAAGGCCAAACCGGCCGTCAAGCGCGAGCAGGTCAGGATCCAGGTGTTCAACGGCACGGACACCCCGAACAGGGCCAGGGAGGTCGCCGCCGAGCTGGCCGACCAGGGCTTCGTGGTCACCCACGTCGGCAACGCCCGCCCGGCGACCGGCAACGTGCCCACCACCACGGTGCGCTACGCCAAGAAGGACGCCGCCGACGGCGTCTCGTACGGCGACGCGCTGGCCGCCAGGCTCTCCGGCGACAAGCGCGCCCCGGTCGCGGGCAAGGTCAGGCCGGTCACCACCGAGAAGTACGTCCCGTCCGTGGCGCCCCCGCCCACCCCGGGGGGCAAGGCCCCGACCGGGCCGGTCATCCAGCTGATCATCGGCGCCGACTGGCCGGGCGTCCGCGCCCTCCCGAAGATCCCCGACGCCCTCACGGACAAGGTCGTCGACAGCAAGACCAACCCCTGCACCTGACGCCCCTTTTCGCGGCGGCCCGGCCGAACCACCGGCAGGACGGCCGGACCGGTGAGACGGCCGGACCGGCCGCCGTGGCCGGACGTGGCCGTGCGATCGGGCGGAGCCGGACGGTCGTTCGGCCGGCCGCCGTGGCCGGACACGGCCGGGTGGCCGGGCGGAACCGGACCGCGCGGACGGAGGCGGCGGCTGAGCCCGGCGAACCGGACATCATGCTCGGGCGGCGGGGAGTCACCGCCCGGGGAAGCGTCGGGAACCGGCCGTTCACCGCGCCGTGGACAGTCACGATTACCCGAGAACCGCCCGAATCAGAGTGCGTGCATGCGACAGAGGGCGCACAGTCGGTTTAGGGTTGGTCAAGGCCGCGAGGCGAACGCCTGCCCGCACCTCCGGCCCGCCCCCGGGCACCCCGCCAGTCTGCCCGACTACTCCCCGGTCTCCGACAGATAGCTGAGCCTTCCCCTCGTGAGCGACATCCGATCCTTCCAGGTGCCGGCCCCCCAGGACGACGGCGGTTCCGAACCCGGCTCCGGCGGGTCCACCGGCGGGCAGGGCCGGAGATCCGCCCCGTGGCCCGGCCACGCGCAGGCGTCCGGCGGATCCCAGCCCTCATGGCCGGAGCCGCCGTCCCCGGGTCCGGCCGCCTCCGGCCGGGCGTCCCGGCGCGACGCCGGGGACGACCGTGAGGAGAGCCCCGGCGAGGTCACCGAGTGGGGGGCCTACCCGGCGTACCGCGAGCCGCACGCCGGTGGCCCCCACGACTCCCACGACCCGCTCGACCTGTCCAAGCCGCTGAACGCCGAGCCGGTCCCCCAGGAGCCCTCGTGGATCCGCGAGGAGCCCGCGTGGTCCCAGGAAGGGCCGGCGTGGGCGCAGGATTCGTCGTGGGCGCAGGCGTCGTGGGCACAGGAGGACTCCCCTGCCCCGGTCCCGCCGCGGGAGGACTCCTCCCCGCCGGTCCCGTCGCGAGGGCGTGAGGGTTCCGCCCCGCCGGTCCCGCCGCGGGCGCGTGAGGATTTCCCCCCGTCATGGGCGCAGGACGGCCCCACTCCCCCGCAGGGCGCCCCCCAGGTGCCGGCCCCCCGGCCCGACTGGGCTCCGCCGCCCACGCCGCCGCGCGTCCCCCCGCCCGGGGGAGCCGCGCCCCCTCGGGCTCCCGGCCGGGAACCCGCCCCCGGATATCCCGGGGTCCCCGGGGATTCCCAGCTTCCCGGACGGCCACGGCTGCCCGGAGAGCCGCAGGCTCCCGTGCGCTTCCCGGACACGGGACGACCGCCTTCCGCCCCGCGGCCCCGTCAGGAGCCGCGGCCGGCCGGCGAGCGCCCCTTCTCCTACTGGGAGAACACCAGCAGGGAGAGCGAGCCCTCGTTCTGGAACCAGGGCCCGCAGGCCGAGCAGGAGCTGCGGGCCGAGCGCGAGCGCGAGCCGATCGCCGAGGAGGAGGCCCCGGCCCCCGCGGCCAGGAAGAAGCGCGAGCCCTACCTCGACAACGTGAAGTTCGTCCTGATCGCCCTGGTGGTGACGGGCCACTCGCTGGTCCCCACCCTGAAGGCGCACTCGGCGGAGGCCGCGTACCTGTTCATCTACATGTTCCACATGCCGGCGTTCGTGCTGATCAGCGGCTACCTGGGCCGCAACTTCTGGAACTCCAACGCGAAGATCAACAAGCTGGTCGACACCCTGCTGATCCCGTACGTGGTCGTGGAGATCGGTTACGCGCTGCTCCGCTACGGGCTTGGCCAGAAGTGGACGCTGACGATAATTGATCCGGCCTGGCTGAACTGGTATCTGCTGGCCCTGGTCCTCTGGCGGATCTCCACGCCCATCTGGACGCGGATGCGGCAGCCGCTGCTGGTCGCGGTGGTCATCTACATGGCCGCGGGCTTCTCGGAGATCTCCGGCGACTTCAGCATCGACCGCTTCTTCGGCCTGCTGCCGTTCTACGTGCTCGGCCTGCTGCTCAAGCCGGAGCACTTCGACCTGCTCAAGCCCCTCTGGGTCAAGATCACCTCAGCGGTCGTCCTCGTCGGCGCCGCCGGGGTGGCGATCGTCATCGCGCCCCACGTCCCGCTCGACCCGATCTACTTCCGCTACAGCTTCAAGGCCATGGACATGACCTGGTGGCTGGGCTTCGGCGTGCGCGGCGCCGTGCTGGTCGCCGCGCTGGTCATGACGGTCGCGGTGCTCGCGCTGGTGCCCCGGGGCGAGACCTGGTTCTCCGACCTCGGCACCCGCACCCTGTACGCCTACCTGCTCCACGGCGTCGTGGTGGTCATCGCCAAGGACCAGGGCTGGCTGAGCTTCCCCTGGCTGTACGGCCCGCTGGGCGTGGCGGCGATCGCGTGCAGCTCGCTCGCCCTCGCCATCGTGCTGTGCCTGCCGGAGACCCGCAAACTCTTCAAGTGGATGCTCGAGCCCCGCCTGGTATGGCTCTACCGCCGCCCGTCCCCGCCCGCCGACACCACTGCCGCTACCACCGCACCGGCCGACGCCGCCCCCGCCGCCAAGGAGAGTTCAGCGTCAGTTACCCGGTAATTCACCCCACACATCCGGTGATGACGGAACGAACGCTCAGCATCGGGATATGCGGGTATGCGTCGCGACAATCGCTCATCACCCAGAGGACGCCCGGATCATGCATCGGCAGATCCGGTCGCTCCTCGACGCCGGGCATGAGATCACCTACGTCGCCCCCTTCACCGACTGCAACGTCACCCCGGATCCCGGGATCCGGGCGATCGACGTGCCCCGGGCGATCGCCGGGCGCCGCAGGCGGGCGCTGAAGGCCGCCCGGAGGGCACTCGAACGCGGGGTGGAAGGCGCCGACCTGCTGGTCGTGCACGACACGGAACTGCTGTTCCGCCTGCCCAGGCGCCGCCCCGTCACCGTCTGGGACGTGCGCGACGACGTCGGGACCACCCTGGGCGCCTGGAGCACGGCCACCGGCCTCCCCGGACACCTGCGCCGGGCCCTGCCCGCGCTGGTACGCCGGGTCGAGGCCCGCGCGGAGCACCGCCTGCACCTGATCCTGGCCGAGGACTCCTACCGGGAGCGGTTCTCCGGCCCCCACCCGGTCGTGCCCAACGCCGCCTACGTGCCCTCGGCGCCGCCCGCGCCGCCCGGCCGGAACCGGGTGGTCCACGTGGGCCACCTCTCCGAGGCCGGGGGCGTGGCCGAGCTGATCGAATCGGCCCGGCTGCTGCTCCCGTACGGGATCAGGCTCGACCTGATCGGCTCGGCCGACGTCCGGATCAGGCCGCTGCTGCGGGACGCGCAGCGGGAGGGCCTGCTCGACTGGTACGGCTACGTGCCCAACCGGCACGCGCTGCGGATGGCCGAGGGGGCGATCGCCGGCCTGTCGCTCCCGCACGACGCTCCCGGCCCCCGGCCCGTACCGGCCAAGATCATCGATTACATGTCCCGGGGAGTCCCGGTGGTCACCACCCCCCTGCCCGCCGCGGCGTCCATGGTCGAGAGGACCGGGTGCGGTGTCGTCGTCCCCTTCGGGGACGCACGGGCGGTGGTACGCGCGGTGCTGGCGTTGCGGGACGACCCCGAAGGGGCGGCCGCGACGGGCGCGCGCGGCCACGCCGAGGCCCTGGCCCACCACAACTGGCCGGACCACGCGGGCGCGTTCGTCGGGCGGCTGGAGGAATGGGCGGGCAAACCAGTGACGTCCGGCCTGGAGATTGGTGTACTGGAGGCATGGCACGCCATCTGATTCAGGGGCGCGAGGTCACCATGCCGGTCCGCGTCCGCGACGTCATGGTCTGCAGCGCGTCCTACCTGGTCAGGGCGGACGCCGCGCGGGCGGTGATCGCCTACTCGCACCTGGACGTCGCCGAGGTGCTGCCCCGCAAGGCTCTGTGCACGCTGGTGTTCGCCGACTATCTCGACAGTGACCTGGGCTGCTACCACGAGTTCGGCGTCGCCTTCCTGGCCAGGCCTCCCGGCTCCGGCCACGTTCCCGGCGGGGGGCTGCGCGCGAACCTGGCCGAGCTGCACCGCACCGGCGCCGGGGCGTTCGTCCACTGGCTCCCTGTCGACCAGGGCTTCACCCTGGAGGCGGGTCGCGCCATCTGGGGCTTCCCCAAGGAACTCGCCGACATCGACCTGCGCATGTCCTCCCCCTACAAACGGTGCATCGTGCGCAAGGACGGCCGCCTGGTGCTGGACCTGCTGATCAAACCGGGCGTCCCGGTGCCGGGCACCGGCATGATGACCCCCCTCGACGCCTACAGCCACCTGGACGGCGTCACCCGCCGCATCCCCTGGTCGCTGTCCCCCCGGGGGATCCGCACGCGTCCCGGCGGCGCTCTCATCCGCCTGGGCAACCATCCGATCGCCAAGGAGCTGAGCGAGCTCGGCCTGCCCAAGCGCGCCCTGGTGACGAGCACGGTCTCGCACCTGGCCATGACGCTCGGCGAGGCGAAGGAACCCTGACGGCCCTGATAGCCCGGGCAGGAGCCGCGTGCGGGATCAGGCGTCGAGCTCCAGCAGGGGCAGCTCGGCCCTCGTCGGCAGGCCCTGCCAGTCGCTGGGCCCCGACGAGGCGAAGGCCGCGAGCAGGCCGCCCCGGCGCAACCGGTCGGCCGGGTGCAGACCTTCCAGCAGCGCGCTGAGATAACCCGCGACGAAGGCGTCCCCGGAGCCGTTGGGGTCGACCACGGGCGTGGAGAGGCTCGCGGCGTCGTGGCGGACGCCGTCGACCCGCACGCTCGCCCCCCGGGCGCCGCGGGTCACGATGACCTCGCGATCCCCGGTGAGCGCGGGCTTGACCAGGTCGAGCTCGGTCTGCCGGACGAACAGCACGTCGGCCGAGCAGGCCAGCACGCTGAGGATCTCCTCGGCCTCGCGCAGGTCGGGCCAGAGCTGGTCGTGGTAGTCGATCGCCACCGAGACCGCGACCCCGGCGGTCCGCGCGGCGCGTACGGCGGCGTGCATGGCGTCGCGCGCGCTCAGCGCGGCGGTGATCCCGCTGACGTGCAGGACGCGGGAGGCCGCGATCCGGTCCACCGGAACGTTCCCCTGGGCGAGCCTGACGCCGGTGCGGTAGTACGTGACCCTGGACGCCTGGCCGAGCCGCGACTCCTTCAGGAGGATCCCGGTCGGGGACCCCTCGTCCACCCGTGCGTCGGAGACGTCCACGCCCTCGCCGCGCAGCGCGGTGAGGATCCTGGCCCCCAGCTCGTCGCCGCCGACCTTGCCCAGCCAGCCCACCCGGTGGCCGAGCCGGGACAGCCCGACCGCGACGGTGAACTCGGCCCCGGCGACGTCCAGCCTGGCCTCGTGCTCGTGGCGGATCCGGCCGCTGGTGACGACGCCGAACGCCTCGCCGAGGGTGTAAACGTCCACTGCGGATCGGGGATCAGACGATCGGCGGGCGACCGAGGCGGAGCATGCGCCAGGCGGTGTTCCAGCCCATGGGACGGCGCTCGCCCGCGGGCTCGCGGAGCCCCTCGGTGAAGCCCTTGAACCAGGCGCGCAGGGCCGGCCCGGAGCGCTCGCGGACCAGGGTCAGCACGATCCAGTTGAGGAGGTAGAGCCCGGCCAGCGCCCAGGGAAGGTTACGGCGGGCCAGCCAGACCCGGTTGCGGGCGTTGAGGCGGTAGAAGTCGGTGTGCCGGGTCGGGGGGACCTGCGGGTGGTACATGACCGTCTGGGCGTCGTACTCGATGCGGTAGCCCTCACCGAGGAGCCGCCAGGCCAGGTCGGTCTCCTCGTGGGCGTAGAAGAAACGCTCGGGGAGACCGCCGACCTGGAGGAAGGCCGAGCGGCGGATGGCGCACGCGCCGCCCAGGAAGGTGGTGACCGGGGAGGACCGCTCGGGGTCGCCCGCGCGCAGGCGGGGGACGTGGCGGCGCTGGCCGATGCCGCCGTCGGGGTCCTTCACCCTGAAGGAGACGACCGCGAGGTCGTGCTCGGTGGAGAAGCGCTCCCGCAGGTGGGAGACGAGCCCCATGTCGGCGTACCAGCCGTCGTCGTCGAGGAAGAGGACGACGTCGCCCGAGCACTCCTCGACGCCGCGGTTGCGGCCCGCGGGAATGCCCGCGTTGTGGTTCAGCCGCACGCTCCTGATCGAGGCCGAGGATCCCGGGGGCACGGTGGCCGACAGCTCGGGAACGTCCGTGCCGTTGCCGACGATGACCACCTCGACGTCACCGTCGACCTGGTTCAGCGCGGACTCGACCGCCCGGTCCAGCTCGGGGACCCGGTTGCCCATGGTGAGGATGACGCACGAGATCTTCAACGGGTCATCGTCCTGACGCGTCGAGAGCACGTACGGAGCATACTTTCATGATCACCGAGTCTGCTGGGTCGGGAATTCTGGCGGGGCTGGAGTTTCCTGGTATATCGGGGGACAAGCGTATCGGAACCGCTGGCGAACACCCACCAAACAGCGGGGTGTTCGCACTTACGACGCGCCCGGACGCCATCCGGTTCCTCATGAAAGCCGCCTGGACGCCAGAATGCTGATCAGATGCAGGATCATCTGCAGCACGGCGACGACCACGCAGGCCACCACGAGGATCCTCGTCGCCGCCAGCCCCCCGTTGAGCGCGTCCCAGATCGCGGCGACCACGATGAGGAGGGACAGCTCGACCGCCTGCACGATCCGGTGGAATTTCAGCGCGGCGGCCGCCCTGCGCGCCATGCCCAGCCCGCGCGACCGGAAGTGCTCGGCCGAGGCCTCGCTCGCCGCGACCAGCCCGGAGCGGGCTCGGGCCACGTCGACCAGGTCGGTCTCCGCCTTGATCAGGATGGCGCCGAGCGCGGCGGCGAACCCGATCACGGTGTACCAGTCGGGCAGGATCTCCGACGCCCGGAAACCCAGCCCGATGAGGATGGCCGCCTCGGCGAAGTAGTGGCCGACCCGGTCGAGGTAGACGCCGGTGATGGAGGTGCGGCCGGTCCAGCGGGCCAGCTCGCCGTCGGAGCAGTCGAGCAGCAGGTAGAGCTGGACCAGCAGGGCCGCGAGGACGGCCGCCCAGAGCCCGGGCAGCGCGAGCACGGCTCCGGCCAGCAGGCCGGTGAGGATCATCAGCCAGGTGGTCTGGTTGGGGGTGATCGGCGTCTTGGCGAGGAACCAGGTGACGTAGATCGACAGCTTGCGCATGTAGAGCGCGCCGGCCCAGTGCTCGCCGCTGTTGCGGTCCATGGTCGAGTGCGGCTGGGCCACCGCACGGAGCTCAGCGACCGACGGCCCGGACATAATCCTCCACCCGATCGTGAATCTCCGGCTCCGACAGGCGCAGGTGCTCAAGGATCGTGTAACGGCCGGGGCGCGTGGCCGGGGCCAGCATGACCGCCTCGGTGAACTGGGCCGCGGACAGCCCCACGTCGATGGGGGTGACCGGCAGCTCGTGCCCGCGTAGGCAGTCGACGACCTGGTTGAGCCTCCGCGAGTCCTCGCGGAGGAAGAAACAGAATGCGGCACCTATCCCGGCGAGCTCGCCGTGGTTGGAGGTGCCGGGAAAGAGCTGATCCACGGCATGCAGGATCTCATGGTCTCCGCCACTCGAAGGACGTGAGGATCCGGCGACCACCATCGACATGCCCGACAGGATGAGCGCCTCGGCCAGCACGGTGAGGAACGCGTCGGACTCGATCGAGTCGGATCTGCCGATCACCGCCTCCGCCGAGGTCCTGGACATCGCGCAGGCCAGGCCGTCGATCGGCTCCCCGCGCTCGCTCGCGCCGAGCTGCCAGTCCTCGATCGCCGAGAGGTTGCTGACCACGTCGCCGACCCCGGACCGGACCAGCGAGGCGGGCGCGTCGTGTACGAAATCGAGATCCACCATGATGGCCAGCGGCATGGGCACGCCGAAGGAGCCCTTGCCGCCGTCGTGCGTGAGCGAGGCCACCGGCGAGCAGATCCCGTCGTGCGACAGGTTGGTGGCCACCGCCACCATCGGGATCCCGGCCAGCGACGCGGCGTACTTGGTCACGTCGATGGTCTTGCCGCCGCCGATGCCCACGACCGCCTCGTACGCGCCCTTGCGCAGGTCGGCACCGAGCGAGATCGCCGCGTCGACCGAGCCGTCGGGCACCCGGAAGACCTGGGCCTCGCCGAGCGAGGGGGTGATCACCGAGGCGATCCGGTCTCCCTGGCCCGCGCCCACGGCCACCGCCACCCGCCCCGAGGTCGCCACCCTGCTGTCGGCCAGCAACGAGCCCAACTGGGCGACGGCGCCCCGGCGCACCTCCATGGACAGGGGGGCCGGGAGCATCCTGGCTAGTATCGGCACGCGATCTCCCGCGCCTTGGCGAGGTCGTCGTGGTTGTCTACCTCGACCCACGGGACGTCACCGATCGGAGCGACGGCGATCTTCTCGCCGCGGGCGACGAGCTCCTGGTAGCCGTCCTCGTAGTAGAGCTGCGGGTCGCGCTCGAAGGTGGCCTGGAGGGCGTCGGCGAGGCGGTCGCCGATGCCGGGCCGGATGAGCGTGGCACCGATGTACTCACCGGCGGCGGCGGCCGGGTCCATCAGCTTGGTGATCAGCCGCAGGTGGCGGTCGCCGTCCAGGGTGACCTTCATCTCCTCGTCGGCGAGCTTCTTGGCGTCGTCGACCGCGAGCAGGATGTCGGTGGTCGCCGGCGCGGAGAGCAGCGTCTCCTCCACCGAGACGGGGTGCACCGTGTCGCCGTTGACCAGGAGCACACCCTGGTCGAAGTAGTCGCGCGCGCACCACAGGGAGTAGGCGTTGTTCCACTCCTCGGCCTTGTCGTTGTGCACGAGGGTGAGCTTCACGCCGTGCCGCCGTTCCAGCTCGGCCTTGCGCTCGTGTACCGCCTGCGCCTGGTAGCCGACGATGACCACGACGTCACGGAGATCGGCCGCCGCGAGGTTGCGCAGCGAGATGTCCATGATCGTGGTGTCGCCGTCGACCGGCACGAGCGCCTTGGGCAGCGTGTCCGTGTACGGCCGCAGGCGTCGTCCGGCCCCGGCGGCCAGCACCATTCCCAGCAACGTGCACTCCTCATTCGGGTGAGAGCCTCCCGGCGGGCACTCCTAGGCCCCAAAGATTAGTTGCCTTCGGGCCCTGATCGTGTAATTGAGGGTTCGCCGGGCGTTCTCAATCGTGTGCGCCGAGGTCGGCCGCGTCTACCCCGGTGTCCACCCCGGTGTCCACCCCGACCCGCGGGGCGGCCAGCCAGCAGGTGACGCTCTCCCAGGAGAAAAGGCACCACAGGTAGAGCGCGAGCAGGGCGAACACCAGCGTGACCTGCCCGGCGAGCCCGCCGAGGGCGATCAGCAGCATCCGGCCGTCCCAGCCGAGGCCGGACGTGGCCAGCCAGGACGGGGGGTAGACCCGCTGCCTCAGCCGGTAGACGACGTCGTAGTGGTGGAAGGCCATCGCGCCGAGCAGCATGAAGATCAGCCAAGGCGGCACGTCGTGCGCGAAGCCCACCGAGGCCACGAAGCCGTACTCGGTGAGGCGCAGGATCGGCGGCACCAGCCAGTCGAGCCTGCCGTCGTGCGGGTGGGAGCTTCCGAGACCGGCCAGCAGCAGCGCCACCGCGGGGGCGAACACCGCCGGCCCGTCGGTGCCGGCCACCCCGACCAGCAGCAGCACCCCGGTCACGAACATCCCGACGATCGCGGGCGGCAGCGGCGGGAGCTGCCCGGCCACCAGGGCGCCCATGCCCCTCGACAGCACCCCGTCGTCCCGGTAGGCGACCACGGCACTCCGCGGTACCGGCGCCATATGCACAGAAATCATGATCGCACCTGTTTTCCCACTCGCCTGGCGGAAGATCCGTCCCGCCGGTCACGGATCCCGCCGCCCCGGGTCATCGGCTGAGCGACCTGCCCATCCGGCCGAAGAGGATGTAGAGGGCGGCGATCCCGCCCCAGACCAGCAGCGCGATGAAGGTCACCCGGGCGTTGAAGAGGGCGGCGGTCACCGCGATCAGGGCCATCCTCTCCCCGATGGGCAACACGATGATCTTCTTGAACCAGCGGGTGGGCGACGCCTTCTCCATCGCCCGCGAGAGCCGCACGACCGCGTTGCCCGTGCCCGGTGCCCGTCCCGCGTCGGCCCCCGCGAACGCGGCCCGCCGATCCGGCCGGTGCGGCGCCGCCGTCCGCCTCGCGTCACCGGCCGGGTCGGCCAGCGAACCCGCCCTGGCCCAGGCCGCGCCCACCCGGCTCGTGTCGGCGCGCGCCCCCGAGTACGAGAAGTCGATCGTGTGGCGGAGCATCTGCAGGATCATCGCGGACACCGCCAGCGCCCAGATGCCGTCCGGGCCGCCGCCCGCGACGTCCAGCCCGGCCGCGTACCCGATGGCGAGGCCCAGGTAGACGGCGTACTCCTTGACGCGGTCGAAGGTGGCGTCCAGCCACGCCCCGAGCGGCGAGAAGGTCCGGGTGTAGCGGGCGAGCTGGCCGTCGACGCAGTCGAGCACGAACGACAGGTAGAGCAGCACCGCCCCGGCGACCAGGCCGGGCCGGGTGCCCACGGAGAACCAGATCGCGGCGAGCGCGGCGAAGCCGACGGAGATGCCGGTGACCGCGTTCGGCGTCAGACCGAGCCTGGCGACCGCCTTCACGAGGTGCCTGGACCAGGAGCTCACCCCGTACGTGGCGAAGAAGCCGTCGTTGGTCTTGACCGCGGCGTCCAGCCGGGCCTCGCCCTCGTCGACCTCGGCCAGCCGGGACACGGCCGTGTCGGCGTCCGCCTGCCCGGCCATCCGGTCGGCGTGCAGGCGGCCGAGCCTGGCCGCGCGCACCTGGACGCCGGAGCGGACCAGGCCGACCAGGAGCAGGCCGGGGGCCTCGCCGGCGTCCATCGGGCCGAAGGCGCCCGTCTCGGCGAGCTCGGCGAGCGTCTCGGCGGTCTCGGCGAAGCCCGCGAGGTCGGACACGCCGACCTGGAAGGCGCCCCTGAAGGTGCCGTTGGCCTCGCCGGCCTCGTGGAAGGAGGTGCCCGCGGCCACCACCGACCTGCCGTCGGTCCTGACCGGCGGGCGCGCCGGTCCCGGGGCCCGGCCCACCTGGTCCGCCTGGCCCGTCTCGCCCACCAGCGCGCCGGTGTCGCGGGCCGGGTGCTCCACGAGCATGGCCAGCGCCTCGGTGTGCGCCACCAGGTCGCCGGCGACCACCAGCACCGGGCCGATGGACGAGCGGGCCACCTTCGCGATCCTGCGCAGGTCGTCGGCGAGCCCCCTCGACCCCTCTGCCCCGATCATGTGGGTACCGCCGGGCGCGTGGATGATGTCGCTGGAACGGGCCACCACGTGCACGTCCCGTACGGGAAGGGTGGCGAGCTGGCCGGTCAGCCTGTCGAGCAGGGTCCCGCCGGAACACCGGAGGCCGGACGTCTCGGTGGTGGCGAGCACGACCGCGACCGCCTGCGAGGCGTCGGACGAGGCGATGGCGTGAGGGTCGGGCAATCCGGGCTCCTTCGTATCCGACGGGATCACCGTACGAATCGGGGAGTGCGCACTCAGCGTAGCTAGATCTTGACGGGATAGCACGGGAGCACGCCGGACGATCGGGTACGCACCCATTACGCTCGCCATATCCGAACTGTCAAAGGAAGCTGATCGTGGCCGAACGTGAACCGCGTCCCCGAACCGTCGGTGTGGTCCTGGCAGGCGGCGTCGGCCGGCGCGTCGGCCACGACACCCCCAAGCAGCTGCTGGAGATAGCCGGCAGGACGATCCTCGAACACACCCTCACCCTGTTCGAGGGGTCACCGGAGATCGACGAGATCATGGTCCTGATGGCGCCCGGCTTCACCGGCGAGGTGGAGCGGATCGTCGAGCGCAACGGCTTCACGAAGGTCGGCAGGATCCTGGAGGGCGGCGCGAGCCGCCCGGAGACCACCTGGCGGGCGCTGCGGGCCCTGGGCACGCGGGAGTGCCTCGTGCTGCTGCACGACGCCGTACGCCCGCTGGCGGAGCCCAGGATCATCGCCGACTGCGTCGAGGCGCTGAGGACCTTCTCGGCGGTCGAGGTGGCGATCCCGAGTTCCGACACGATCGTGGTGACCTCGCAGGGGCCGCACGGGGAGATCGTCAGCGACGTCCCCGACCGTGCCGGCCTGCGCCGCGTCCAGACCCCGCAGTGCTTCCGGCTCTCGGTGATCCGCGAGGCGTACGAGCGCGCCTTCGCCGACCCCGGCTTCGGCGACCGGCCGCCCACCGACGACTGCGGGGTGGTGCTGCGCTACCTTCCCGACGTGCCGATCCACGTGGTGCCGGGCAGCGAGCGGAACATGAAGGTCACCCACCCGGTGGACCTCTTCATCGCCGACAAGCTCCTCCGGCTCGCCGCGAGCGACGTCCCCGCCCGCTCCGGCACCGCCCTGCGCGAGGCGCTGGAGGGCAGGACCGTGGTGGTCTTCGGCGCGGACGACGGCGCCGGCGCCGAGGTGGCGGAACTGGCCGGGCGCCACGGCGCCCGCGTGTTCCCCCTCCCCGGTGCGGCGAGCCTTCCCGGTGCGCCGGACGGGGTCCGCGTCGACGACTTCCGGGCGGTGGCCGACGCGCTCGCCCGGGTCGTCAAGGAGACGGGCGGGATCGACTACGTGGTCGGCGCGGCGGGCGCGCCCGCGGGCAGGATCGACGCGGCGGACGACACCGCGATCGCCGAGACCGTGAGCCTGCACCATCTGGGCCCCGTCACCGTCGCCAGGGCGGCTCTCCCCCATCTCCGCGAGACGCGGGGACAGCTGCTGTTCCACGTTCCCTCCCGCGCCCGGGACGCGGCGGGAGACGGCCTGCGCTCCTTCGCGGGAGCCGCCGTGGCCGGCCTGACCCGGGCGCTCGCGGAGGAATGGGCCGGGTACGGGGTGCGGGTCAACTGCGTGGATCCCGGGCGGGCCGGAGCCACGGCGCCGCCGGGCCCGCCCGCCCCGCACGCCGTCGCCCGCACCTCGCTGGACGTGCTCGCCTCCGGCGTCACCGGTCAGGTGGTCGACGCCCGTCCCTGAGCGGCACGCGCCCCGCGGGGTCAGCCGCCCGCGCGGCCGGGCTTGCCGAGCCTTCTCGGGCTCGTCAGGAAACCCCAGCCCCACGACATGTGCATGGCGACGTAGACCAGCGGCAACCGGGCGAGCGCCGAGGCGGGCAGGCCGCTGCCGGTGACCGCGGAGCCGGCCAGGATCGCCGCCAGGTAGCCGCCCGGGATCAGCAGTCCCGGCCAGAAGAAGGGGGAGACCACCAGGCCCGCGAGGATGGCCAGCACGGCCAGGGGCGGCGCCAGGTAGCGCAGGTTGATCGTGCCCTCGTGGGTGCGGGCGACCACTCTGCGCCAGCGGCCGTAGTGGAAGTACTGCTTGGCGAGCGCCTTGAGGTCGGGCCTGGGCCGGTAGGAGACGCGCATCCGGGGCTGGAACCAGACCAGGCCGCCCGTCTCGCGGATGCGGTGGTTCATCTCCCAGTCCTGGGCCCGCTGGAAGTGCTCGTCATAGCCGCCGACCCGTTCCAGCGCGGAGCGGCGGAACACGCCGAGGTAGACCGTGTCGGCCGGGCCCGCGGTGCCGCCGGTGTGGAACCGGGCGCCGCCGACACCGATCTTGGACGTCATCGCGCGGGCCACCGCCTGCTCGAACGGCGTGACGCCCTCGGCCGCCATGACGCCGCCCACGTTGTCGGCGCCGGTCTCCTCGAGGGTCTCCACCGCGATCTGGAGGTAGTCGTCGGGGAGCATCGCGTGGCCGTCCACCCTGGCGATGATCGCGTTGCCGGAGGCGGCGATGGCGGCGTTGAGCGCGTTGGGGGTGCGGCCGGTCGGATTGGGCACGACGACCACGCGGGGGTCGTCGGCGGCGATTTCGTCGGCGACCTCCTGGGTACGGTCGCGAGAGGGGCCGATCGCGAGAACGACCTCGATCGGTCCCGCGTACCGCTGCGAGAGCACCTGACGCACCGCCTCCCGCAGATGGCGCTCCTCGTTCAGCACCGGGATGACGATGGAGATGGGGGGCCAGACACGTGTCTCGGAAGACGACGCCGGCGCGGGCGAGTCGGGGAACTGCTTCATGGCGTCGCTCACGCTACTGTACGAACGGGTACCTCATCGACCCAGCTGGAGCCTAGGGGGCCATGCATGCGCGACCCGGAGGAGGATTCGGGTGTGCACGTAGGCGGCGACGCCTACGGCAGCGTTCGGGTGAACCCGAGGCGTGATCGCAGGTCGGCGAGGGGTGCCCGCACCAGGCGGCGCGGTCTCGTGATCGCCGGCGCGCTCTCGTGCCTGGTTCTGGGCAGCTCCGGGGTGACGTGGGCGCTGACCAACTACGCCACGACGAAGATCGAGGCGGTCGACGCGGGGGTCCCCGGCTCGCGGTCGAGCACCGGCGCCATGAACATCCTGGTGGTCGGCGTCGACAAGCGCGACGACCTCACCCGCAGGCAGCAGAACCAGCTCAAGCTGGGCCGCGAGACCGGCGAGCGCACCGACACCATGATGGTGATCCACGTGTCGGAGGACCACAGCAAGGTCACCGTGGTCAGCCTCCCCCGCGACACCTGGGCGACGGTCCCCGGCAAGGGCATGCACAAGATCAACGCCGCCTACCAGCTCGGCGGCCCGAAACTCGCGACGCGCACGGTGCAGACCGCCACGGGCCTGACCCTGCACCACTACGTCGAGGTCAACGTGCTGGGCTTCATCGAGGTGGTCGACGCCCTCGGCGGCATCTCGGTCTGCACCCCGGTCCCGATCAACGACCCGAAGACCGCGCTCGACCTGCAGCCGGGCACCTACTCCTTCGACGGCGTCAAGGCCCTCTCCTACGCCCGCACCCGCGCCACCGCCCGCTCCGACCTCGACCGCATCGACCGCCAGCAGCAGGTGATCTCCGCGCTGCTGAACCAGGCGCTCAGCGGCGAGACGCTGACCAACCCGGTCAGGCTCGCCTCGTTCGTCGACACCGCCCTCGACACGATCCGGGTGGACGACGCGCTGCGCGGGGACCTGCTCGGCCTGGCCGACCAGCTCAAGGACGTCTCCACCGACGACGTGGCCTTCGCCACGGTCCCGCTCGCGGACGTCGACTACAAGACGCCGACCGGCGAGTCCGCCGTGCTCTGGGACAAGGAGGCGGCCAAGGAGCTGTTCCGCAGGATCGCCGCCGACGAGACGCTGGTCAAGCCCGCCAGACCCGGCAAGTCCACGCCCACCCCGGCGGCCTCCCCCTCGGCTCCCGCGCTGACCGTCGCGCCCTCGCGGATCTCCCTCAGGGTGCTCAACGGCACCACGATCACCGGCCTGGGCGCGCAGACCAGGGCCGACCTGCAGAGAGTCGGCTTCCTGGTGCCCGAGACCCCGGGAAACACCCCGCAGAAGGACTTCGAGAAGACCGTCATCCGCTACGGCCCCGGCCGCGAGGATTCGGCACGCACGGTCGCCGCCGCGCTGCCCGGGGCGGAACTGCGCCCCCTGGAGAGCCTGGGCGACAGGATCGAGGTGGTCGTCGGCCGGAAACACGCCCCGGCGAAGAAGGTCACCGTGAAGGAGACGGCCGCCTCGCCCACCCCGAGCGCTACCCCTGCCGCGACTCCGACAGCAAGAACAGCAACGGACAATATCTGCAAAAAGTGAGCTAAGTGCATAACAACCTTCTGTCAGGGCAGCTAGGAAGGCACGGAGGTGATGATCGTGATCTCAACATTCGATGTTCAGACATGGCGCAGTGGCACCTGTGTGGTCGTGCAGGCGACGGGCGAGCTCGACATGGCCGTGGCTCCCCGGTTGCGCGCGGAGATCGACCACGTCCTGCGCGAAGCGGGCACCCCGAACCTGGTGATGGACCTGACGGGAGTGCCGTTCTGCGACTCGGTGGGATTGGGGGTCCTCGTGGGCACGCTCACCCGTCTCAAGGAGGCCCACGGCCGCCTCATGCTGGTGGTGAGCCCCGGCATGATCACCCACCTGTTGACGATCACCAATCTCGACCGGCACTTCGAGACGCGGGACAGCCTGCGCGAAGCGCTCGACACCATGGCACCGAGCCACTCCCCGGGCTGACCCCTCCCAGGTCGGACCGGCTTTCCCAGCCGGCTCACGCCTCTCTCCCGTCATTCGGGAACCGGCTTTCCCGCACCTCCGCACCCACGTGCGGGCGGGGTCACAAAGCTGTTTCCTCGAATAGCTGGCACATATGCAAGTTGGCATCTACACTTCGCTTCGAAGCTATACGATCACGGAAAGCGATGATTCGCACCGTTAGGGAGTATCGTGGCTTCAGATGGTCCACCCCCCTCCGCGCCCGCACGACGCGACCGGGGAGGCGACGATCTGAGGCCAGGCGTCCGAGCGACACCCCCTGGCCGGATACGTACATTCACGTGAGCCTGCAGGGAAGTGGGCGATGAACGCACTTCAACTCACGAGCGAGCACGCGAACGGCTTCGTGGTCATCACGGTGGCCGGTGAGCTCGACCTCGCCACCAGGCCGGACCTGTCGGCCTTCACCCAGGACGTCATCGACGCCCGCCCCGGCACGGTCATCATCGACCTGGCCGGTGTCACCTTCATCGACGCGTGCGGCCTGAGCGCGCTGATCGCCGTCAAACGGTACGCACGCGAGCACGACACACCTCTGCTCCTGGCCGGAGCCCCACCGGTCGTCCTGAAGCTTCTGAAGCTGACCAACCTCGACGCGTCCTTCACCGTGATCTCCCGCACGGTGGCGATGGGCCCCCCACCGGACTGCTCGGAGGTCGCCCCGCACGTCCAGGCGGCCAGCCCCCTCGCCGACCGCTAGAAGAGCCGGCCCGCACCCCGCGGAGCGGCCACGCCGGCCGCTCCCGCCCCGCCGCCCGGTCCCACGGAGGCCGAACGCGCCGGGAGCCGCACGCTCCAGTCCTCGTCCCCGCCCCGCCCCCGCTCCCGGCCCCGCAGGCGGCCGGTCACCGCGTCCCTCCGGTCGGCCCGCCGCCTCAACCCCGCGACCTCAGGACCGCGCCACTGCGCCGGCGAGGTTCCCGGCCCGGAACCGGCCGGCCCGCCCGGATCAGGCGGACTCCCTGATCACCAGCGTCGGTTCGAAGATCCGCGAGGTCACCGGATGATCCGGATGCTCGATGTGGGTGAGCAGCAGCCGTCCCATCTCGGCCGCCATGTCCTCGACGGGGTGGCGGACGGTGGTGAGCGGCGGGCGGCAGGCCAGCGCCGCGCTGCTGTCGTCGAAACCCACCATGGCCACGTCGCCGGGCACGCCGCGCCCGTGCTGGCGCAGCACCAGCAGGGCTCCCTGGGCCATCAGGTCGTTGGCCGCGAAGACGCCGTCGATGTCGGGATGCTCGGCGAGCAGCCGTTCCATCGCCACCTCGCCGCTGTGGAGGGTGAAGTTGCCCTCGGCGCAGGGGATGTAGGGATGGCCGTGCACGGCCATCGCCTCCTGGAAGCCCGCCAGGCGGTCCTGGCTGGCCGGGACGTCGAGCGGGCCGGAGATGGTCGCCAGCCTGCGACAGCCCCGGGCGACGAGATGGTCGGCGGCCAGCTTGCCCCCGGCCCGGTGCCCGACGTCGACGTAGCTGATCGGGATCGGCCTGGCCGGTCTGGCGAAGAGCACCGCGGGCAGCGAGGCGTCGGCGAGCAGCTTGGGCAACGTGTCCTCGGCGCTGATGGAGACCAGGATGGCCCCGTCGACGTTGCCCCGGCGCAGGTAGCTGATGACCTGGTCGCGGGTCTCCGGGGTGTCGGCGAACATCAGGATCGGATAGATGCCCAGCGGGCGCAGGAAACCGACGACACCCCCGGCCACCCGCCCGAAGAACGGATCGGCGAAGACGTGGCCGGGGAACGGGCTCTCCTCGCTGCTGCCCGCCCCGGAGACGATCAGGGCGATCGTCCCCGTACGCCGGGTGACCAGGGAGCGCGCGGCCTGGTTGGGCACGTAGCCGGTGAGGGCGATCGCCTGCTTGACCTTCTCCTGGATCGCGAGATCGACATTGCGGATCCCGTTGATCACGCGCGAGACCGTGGCACGGGAGACTCCCGCCGCCCGCGCCACATCCTCCAAGGTCGGCGGCGCCGAAACTCGCGGCAGGCCTTCGCTCATAGGGCTTTTATAGCACAGCGAGAGAGCGCTCTCCCGAGGGCTCCCCCGAGGTCGGCGGCTCCGTGCCGAGGAGCACCGCGGCGCTCAGCGGCAGGTCGGCGGCCGAGCGTCCGGCGAGCACCGTGAAGGCGCCCTCCTCGGCCCGCCAGGCGTGGTGCTCGGCCGACCAGTGCCGGAAGGCCCGCGCCGGGACGTCCACCGTGACCTCGACGACCTCGCCCGGCCCCGCGTCGGCGAGGGCGTAGCCGGCCAGCCAGCGCGCGGGACGGGTCACGCCCGTCTCCGGCCGGGACAGGTAGACCTGGACGACCTCACGACCGGCGCGCTCGCCGGTGTTACGCAGCCGTACCCGGACGGGCAGCGGGCTCCCCGGGGAGACGTCCCAGGGCACGGAGAGGTCCTCGTAGGACCAGGACGTGTATCCGAGGCCGTGCCCGAACCAGTACGCCGGCGGCTCGGACCGCCGCAGCCAGGCGCGGTAACCGATGTCGAGGCCCTCGGTGTAGGCGAGCGTCCCGTCCCGCGGGACGGTGGAGACGAGCGCCCTGTCGGCCCAGGTCGTGGGCAGCCGGCCCCCGGGTTCGGCCCGGCCGAACAGGACGTCGGCGAGGCCGTGCCCCGCCTCCTGCCCGGGGAACCAGCTCAGGAGCACGGCCGGCACCTCCTCGCGCCACGGCAGGACCATCGGGCCGCCGGAGTTGACGACCACGACGGTCGCCGGGTTGGCCGCGGCCACCGCCCGGACCAGCTCGTCCTGGCGTCCGGGCAGGTTCAGGTGGGTGCGGTCGGCGCCCTCGTTCTCGATCTCCTCCGTGGAGCCGACCACGACGACGACGGCGTCGCAGGTGCCGGCGAGCTCGACCGCGGCGGCCAGCTCCACCTCGTCGGCGCGCCGGGGCGGGTCCGCGGCCAGGACCGAGGCGATCCCGCTGCCGGGGTCGAGCCGCCGCCGGGAGACGAGTTCCACGTCCCGGCCCGCCGTCACGGGGAACCGGGCGCGCCGGTACGGCGGGGACAGGTGCACGGTGGCGGGGTCGTCGGTGTCGCGCTCCACCTCCTCGTCGACCAGGACGTGGCCGTCCGCCTCCAGCCGGACGTGCCCCCATCCGGCGACGGCCAGCTCCCACAGGCCGTCCACCTCCGGCCTCAGCAGGGCGCGGATCTCGACGGTGGCGGCGGCGTCGATCCGCGCGGGTTCCAGGATGCGGCCGGTCAGCCGGTGCTCGGCGTGGATCTCGGCTCCGGTGCCGTCCAGCAGCCGGACCAGGACGCCGGGTTCGCCGGTCAGGGGGTCGCGGGCGTTGTCCGTGCCCAGCGGGGTCGGCCGGTCGTTGAGGTGCGGGCCGGGGCGGTGGAGCACCTCCGCCGTACCGGCCAGCGCCTCGCGGATGCCGTCGAGGGGGGACACGACGGACACGGGGTACACGCCCGCGCTGCCGCCTCCCTGGATCCGGGCGGTGGCGGCGTTCGGCCCGAGCACGGCGACCCTGCGCAGCCGCGCGGGGTCCAGGGGGAGCAGCGAGTCCTCGTTGCGCAGGAGGACGGTGCTCGCGGCGACGGCCCGGCGCAACAGCGTGCGGGCGGTCCCGTACCCGCCCCGCTCGCCGGCGTGCTGCCGTTCGGCGGGGCCGGGGAGGGCGGGCGGGGCGTCGGCGGCGAGGTCCAGCGCGCCGACCCGGGAGGCCAGCCGGAGCAGGCGCCGGACCTTGTCGTCGATCGCGGCCTCCGGCACCTCGCCCGCGCGCACCGCGGCGACCAGCGCCTCCCCCCAGGTGCCCTCCGGCCCCGGCATCGCGAGGTCCTGCGCGGCGCGGGCGGCGGGGCCGGTGGAGCGGACGCCGCCCCAGTCCGACACGACAACCCCGTCGAACCCCCACGCTCCCTTGAGCGGGTCGGCCAGGAGAGGGCTCTCCGACATCGTGGTCCCGTTCACCCCGTTGTAGGCGGACATGACGACCCAGACGCCCGCCTCCACCGCGGCCTCGAACGGCGCCAGGTACAGCTCGCGCAGGACCTGTTCGTCGACGCGGGCGTCGAGGGTGAGCCGTTCGGTCTCGGAGTCGTTGGCGACGTAGTGCTTGGCGGTGGCCGCCACCCCGCCCGCCTGGACGCCCCGGACGCAGGCGGCGCCGATCCTGCCGGTCAGCAGGGGGTCCTCGGAGTAGCACTCGAAGTGGCGCCCGCCGAGCGGCGAGCGGTGCAGGTTGAGCGTCGGGGCGAGCAGGACGTCCACGCCCTTGCGCCGAGCCTCGTCGGCGAGCAGCCCGCCCAGCAGTTCCACCAGGTCGTCGTCCCAGGTGGCGGCCAGTGCGGTCGCGGAGGGCAGGGTCAGGGAGGTGCTCCGCTCGTCCCATCCCTCCCCGCGCACGCCGACCGGGCCGTCGGAGGTGACCATGGCCCGCAGCCCGATGCCCGGCTCCGCCTGGGTGGACCACACGGTCGCCCCGGTGAGCAGCCGCACCTTGCCTTCCAGGTCCAGCTTCTCCACCAGCCGGTCGAGCTCGTCGATGCCCACGTGTGTTTCCCTTCGCTGTCGGAGAGCGCTCTCCAGTACGTCACGGCGATCCCGCGCTGTCAATGTCCGGCAGCGGACACGCCGCGGCTCACGTCGGGAAAGGCCCTGTCGAGAAAGCCCTTGCCGGGAGAGCCCCTGCAGGCAAGGTCCTCGCCGGGAAAAGCACGTGCCCGGCCCCGGCCCGCGGGTGCCGGAGTCCGGGGCACCCGGGGCCGGAGCCGGGCACATGCGGTCAGGGAAGCTCGAAGTTCTCCGTGAGGGCGGCGCCGCGGTGCGGCTTGTACAGGTCGTAGCCGCGCGGGTTGCACTGGAGGCCACCGTTGATGCAGTGGGTCACCAGGGCGTCGAGGATGGCGGGGTCGTCCCAGGCGTTGAAGAAGTCGTAGTGCCAGGTGTAACCGCGCCCGCTGGCCAGCCGCGCCTGCGACAGGTCACCGCTGGCGGGGAAGGCGATCTTGAACTCCAGCATCGGCACCGCCACCGGGTGGCTGGGCGGGCAGTAACCGCCGGCCGGGTAGGACATGTGGCTCTTGTGGTTGGCGCTGTCGAGGTTGACGCCGTCCCAGCAGCTCGGTGCCTGGTAGCGGACGTTCACCTGGCTGCCCGCCACGCAGGACGTCGGGATGTCCCAGCTCTTGGAGATGTCGCCGCACTCGAAGCCCTCGACGGCGCCCGGGGAGTCGCGGAACTCGGCCAGCGTCGCGGTCGGGCTGCCGACGACGAAGCGCAGGCCCTGCGGGAAGGGCTGCACCTCCCAGTAGTTGAGGATGCCGGACTTGTAGTAGATGACCTGGTTGCCGGTCGGCTCGATCAACTGGGTGCCCTTGTAGAAGCTCGGGAACCAGTAGGCCGACCTGTCGTGCGGGTTGGTGCACGAGGTGCCGCCGCCGAGGAGCGAGGACGACGTGCTGTGCGCGTTGGTCGTCCTGTTGCCGACGAAGGTGTGCATGTGCGAGGCGCCGGGCAGGCCGGGGTAGATGATCGGGTCGTCCGGCCGGTTCGCCGTCGGGGAGCAGTTGGCCTGGAACTCGTGGTGCGTCACCTCGTCGGTGAACGTCGGCTTCGGCCTCGGGGTGACCGGGGAGCCGCCGGTGCCGTACACCTTGAACTCCCACAGCGAGTAGCCGTAGCCGGTGCCCCGGGCGGTGCCGTGCATCCGCACGTACCGGCCCGAGCCCGAGACGTTGAGGGTCTGGGTGCCGCCGGTGCCGGTGGTGGTGGAGTAGACGTCGGTCCAGGAGGAGCCGTCGGTCGAGGTCTGGATCTTGAACGACCTGCCGTACGCGCCCTCCCAGCTGAGGACTACCCGGGAGATCGTCGCGGTGGCGCCCAGATCGACCTGGAGCCACTGCGGGTCGGCGGCGGCGCTGGACCACCGGGTCCCGTTGTCGCCGTCGAAGGCGGCTCCGGCGCCGTAACCGCCCCCTTCCGAGGAGGAGGCGGTCGCGGGCCGGCTCTGGGAGATCAGGCCGTCCGCCGCGCCGGCGGGGGAGATGATCGCCAGACCGGCCGCGACCAGCGCGGCGAGGGTGGCGGCGACCAGTCCCAGGCGGAACCTGACTGGACTTCGGGATGGGCGCATTGCCTCTCCTTCAGTGGGGGGTGGCCGTTGGGAACGGCACAGGGAGAGCGCTCTCCTACGAGGTTGATCCTCCCTGTTGCAAATTGTCAAGGCGACAGCCAACCCAATCTGAAACCCGCCGTTCATGTCGCCGACACGGGGACGCGCCCGCCTTCTCGCCGCGGACGCGTCGACGGACGTGCGAGAAGGTGGGCTTTGAAGGGATATGTCCGTTGAGGCGAGGTTTCGGGCGCGTGAGCAGCGCGTTTCGATCTCGCGAGAAGAAGGGCCTTGACACCGCTCGATCCACGGGAGCACCCTCGGTTACGGAGAGCGCTCTCCCCCCTCGCCGTCCCCTGGCGGGCATCCCCCTTTCGAGGAGAGATCGTGTATCCAGCTCGTAGTTCGGGCCGTTTCCGGTTGGGCCTGGTCATCGCCGCTCTGGCGGCACTGGTCCTTTCCGGGCCGGCATTCACCGGCCCTGCGGCGGCGGCCGACGGCCTGCTGTCGCAGGGCAAGACGGCGACGGCCTCGTCATCCGAGGGCGCCGGCTACGTCGCGTCGCTGGCGGTCGACGGGAACCCGGCGGGAACCCGGTGGGCCAGCGCGTTCAGCGACCCGCAGTGGCTCCAGGTCGACCTCGGCGAGACGGCCACGATCAGCCGGGTGGTGCTGACCTGGGAGGCCGCGTACGGCAAAGCCTTCAAGATCCAGGCCTCGGCCGACGGCTCCTCCTGGACCGACGTCTACTCCACCACCACCGGCACCGGCGGCACCCAGACCCTGGACGTGACCGGGTCGGGCCGGTACGTGCGGATGCACGGCACCGCCCGGGGCACCGGCTACGGCTACTCGCTGTGGGAGTTCCAGGTCTACGGCAGCACGGGCGACCCCCAGGAGCCGGAGGAGCCCGGCACCTGGACCGAGGTGTGGAAGGACGACTTCAACGGAGCGGCCGGCACCTCCCCCTCGGCCACCGACTGGATCCTGCGCACCGGCACCTCCTACCCCGGCGGCGCCGCGAACTGGGGCACCGGCGAGGTCGAGACCATGAGCGCCTCGACGGCCAACGTCTCCCTCGACGGCACCGGCAACCTGAACATCAAGGCGATCAAGGACGGCGCGGGCAACTGGACCTCCGGCCGGATCGAGACCCAGCGCACCGACTTCGCGCCGCAGCCGGGCGAGCTGCTCAGGTTCAGCGCCCGGCTCAAGCAGCCCGACGTCGCGAACGCCCTGGGTTACTGGCCCGGCTTCCGCGCGACGGGCGCCGCCTACCGGGGCAACTACACCAACTGGCCGTCCGTCGGCGAGACCGACATCATGACCGGCGTCAACGGCCGCGGCCAGCTGGCCAACACCCTGCACTGCGGCACCGCGCCCGAGGGCGTGTGCAACGAGTACAACGGCCGCACCAGCGGTTTCGCCACCTGCGACGGCTGCCAGACCGGCTACCACGAGTACGCGCAGGTCATCGACCGCACCAAGACCGACGAGGAGATCCGCTTCTACCTCGACGGCAGGCAGACCTGGGTCGTGCGCCAGAGCCAGGTCGGCGTCACCGCGTGGCGGGCGGCCCTGCACCACGGCTTCTACCTCCGCCTCGACCTCGCCATCGGCGGCTCGCTGCCCAACGCGCTCGCGGGAACCACGACGCCGACCGCCGCCACCACCTCCGGCGGCGTGCTCAGCGTGGACCGGATCTCGGTCGCCAGGCAGGCCGGCACCGTCCCCGCCGCGATGACCGACCCGGCGACCCCCGCCGGGCCGAGCACGGTCAGGGTGACCGGTTCGCAGGGCAACTGGCAGCTCCAGGTGAACGGCGCCCCGTACGTGGTCAAGGGCCTGACCTACGGCCCGCCGCAGGCCGCGGCCGACGGCTACATGCGCGACCTCAAGAACATGGGCGTCAACACGATCCGCACCTGGGGCGTCGACGACACCCACACCCCCGCGCTGCTCGACAGGGCCGCCCAGCAGGGCATCAAGGTCATCGTCGGGCACTGGCTCAACCAGGGCGCCGACTACGTCAACGACACCGCGTACAAGAACAGCGTGAAGAACGAGATCGTCGCCAGGGTGAACGCCCTCAAGGGCCGCCAGGGCGTGCTCATGTGGGACGTCGGCAACGAGGTCATCCTCACCATGCAGGACCACGGCCTGCCGGCCGACGTGGTCGAGCAGCGGCGGGTGGCGTACGCGAAGTTCGTCAACGAGGTGGCGCAGGCGATCCACGCCGCCGACCCCGACCACCCGGTCACCTCCACCGACGCCTACACCCACGCCTGGACCTACTACAAGGCCCACTCCCCCGCCCTCGACCTGCTCGCGGTCAACTCCTACGGCGCCATCCACACCGTCAAGCCGGACTGGATCAGCGGCGGGTACACCAAGCCGTACATCGTCACCGAGGCCGGGCCCGACGGCGAGTGGGAGGTGCCCGACGACGTCAACGGCGTCCCCGACGAGCCGACCGACCTGCAGAAGCGGGACCAGTACACCGCCAGCTGGAACGCGATCAAGGGCCACCCCGGCGTCGCGCTCGGCGCGACCGAGTTCCACTACGGCCTGGAGAACGACTTCGGCGGGGTGTGGCTCAACACCACCACCGGCGGCTGGCGCAGGCACGGCTACCACGCGCTCAAGGCGGCCTACACCGGGCAGCCCTCGGCGAACACTCCCCCGGAGATCACCTCGATGACGGTCGGCTCGCAGACCGCAGTCCAGGCCGGGAAGACCTTCACCGTCGAGGTCGCCGCGACCGACCCGAACAGCGACCTGATCCGCTACAACCTGATGTTCAGCAACAAGCACATCAACGGCAACCGCGGCTTCGACAACGTCAGGTTCGTCCAGACCGGCCCCGGCAGGTTCACCGTGACCGCGCCGGAGCAGATGGGCGTGTGGAAGGTGTACGTGTACGCCTTCGACGGGCACGGCAACGCGGGCATCGAGCAGCGGTCGTTCCGCGTCGTCCCGCCGACGGTCGCCGGGACCAACGTGGCCCTCGGCAAGCCGACCACCGCCTCCTCCTACCAGGCGACCGGCGACGGCGGCCCGTTCACCGCGAACCGGGCCACCGACGGCAGCTTCACCTCCCGGTGGGCCAGCGAGTGGGCCGACCCGCAGTGGATCCAGGTGGACCTCGGCGCGACCACCGCGATCAGGCATGTCCAGCTCGGCTGGGAGGGCGCGTACGGCAGGGCGTACCAGATCCAGACCTCCACCAACGGCTCGACCTGGACCACCGTCCACTCGACCACGACCGGCGACGGCGGGTTCGACTCCGTCGACCTCAACGCGTCGGCCAGGTACGTCCGGGTGAACCTCACCCAGCGCGGCACGGCGTACGGCTACTCGCTCTGGGAGTTCGGCGTCTACAGCTAGGCGCCGTGCCCGGTACGTCTTCGAACACGGCGGCGCGTCAGCCAAGCGTGTTTCGAGCACGGCGGCGCCTTCGCAGGCAGCAGGCGGGGGCCTCCTGCCCGCGGAGGCACGGCCCTTCCGAGATGCACGGGGACCCGGCCGGGAAGCACCCTTCCTGGCCGGGTCTCCGGGCTTTTACCGGGTCGGCATCCACCCCGGAGAACCTCCCGGAACCTTTTTCAGGATGAGCTGTGCGCGTCCGCTGCCACCAGCAGCCGCGCGGCGACGTCCGCGCCGTCGGTGCGCACCGCGCCGGAGAGGGACCGGGCACGGGCCGCCACGTCCGGCCGGAGGGTGTGACCGAGAGCCTCGGTCAGTGAATCCGTGGCCGGCGCGCCGGGCGCGTGCGCGGTCCCGGCTCCGAGGTCGTCGATTCGCCGTGCCCAGTAGTGCTGGTCGAACTGCTGGGGGATGACGACCTGGGGTGCCCCGGCTCGCGCGGCCGCGGTCGTGGTGCCCGCGCCGCCGTGGTGCACGACGGCGGCGACCCGCCGGAAGAGCAGCTGCTGGTTCACCTCCCCGATGGACAGGCAGTCGGGTTCGTCGTCCAGCGGCGCCAGGTCCGCCCACCCTCGGAGCACGACCGCGCGGCGGCCGAGCGCGCGGGCCGCCTCGATCATCGTTTTGACGAGGTCCTGCGGAGCGCGGATGCTGCCGAAGCCGAAATAGACGGGTGGCTCACCGGCGTCGAGGAAGGCCTCCAGCTCCGCGGAGAGCGGGCGCTCGTCCGGCAGGATCCAGGCGCCCGTCTGGACCACGTCCGGGTCCCCGGACTCGGGCCAGGGTCCCAGCGTCGGGTCGGCGGCCAGCCAGGGCCGGTCGGTGAACATGTGGCCTCGCACGTCGTCGACCGGGGCCAGGCCGACAGAGGCCCGATGGGAGTCGAGAGCGGCGCCGAAGACGCCGTTCCAGCGTTGTGCGTCCTGTTCCCAGAGCGCGCGGTTGTCGGCCGTGCCGTCCGCCGGTACGGCTCCCGGCATCGGCAGGGGCGGCGGCGCGTGATGCGGGGAGGGCAGGGCTGTCGGACAGTAGCCGGCGAAGACGTAGCGGATCCCCATCCGTTCAGCCACCGAGCGGGCGGCCACCACCAGGTATCCGCCCGCCAGGATGGCGTCGCAGCCTTCGGCCGCCGCCGACAGCGTCTCGAACTGGTCGGCGATCGAGGCCTCCACCATCCGGCGCCGCTGCTCGGGCGAGGGCGGGGCCGCCGCCGGGTCGGCCTTCCCTGTCGAGCGCAACTCGGGGCCGAGGGGGGTGAACGGGATCCCGAGACCGTCGATCCAGTCGCGGAAGTCGGGGGGTGCGCACACCCGGACCTCCTCGCCAAGCTCCCTCAACCGCACCGCCAGCGCCACCACAGGCTGGACGTCACCGCGCGACCCGATCGTCGACAGCAGAACACGCATCGAAACTCCCCCTCTTCGCTTCTCGCTCCTCGCGAGAGCCGCGGCCACGATCGGCCGGGGCATGGTCGACGTGAGCCGCACACGCGTCCATCCCCGTCCGCCGTGTGCCGGTTCGGCTCACGGCCCCGAATTCTGGACCGTCACCGGGGTCTTGCCGCAAGCCCCCCTGTCCGCTATACGTTGAAAGTGGCGAGGAGACCGGGTGTTTCCGTGGGCCTGACGCAGGGGTTCCTCTCACGAGGGTCCGGCGTGACCAGTACGGCCTTGACGTGGTGAAACATCGCTTTCAAAGCGGTTTTCAGAGCGCCCCGACGTTGTGAGACGCGGTTCCTAGAGCGCTCCGACGTACACCCAGTCGCCCGCGTGCCTGGCGAAGCGGCTGTGCTCCTCCATGTGACCCGCCTCGCCGCGCTCGACGTAGTGGGCGCGGAAGCGGACGGTGCCCTCGGTGTGGAAGGAACTGCCGCCGGTCGTCTCCAGCACCTCCAGGCGGGTCCACCGGACCGAGCCGTCGAGCTCGACAGCCGGTGGACGCGTCGACGGATGCCAGGTGCGGAGAAGATACCCGGCGTCCCCGACGCCGAAGGCGCTGAACCGCGACCGCATCAGCGCCTCGGCCGTCGTCGCGGACACCTCGCCGCGGTGCAGCCGCCCGCAGCAGTCCCCGTACTTCGCGGGCAGCCCGCACGGGCATGAGGTGTCGGGCGCGGAACGGGCTCGGGACCGTGGATCACGTCGTGGCACGTCCCCAGTATGCCCGCGCACTCCACCGGGCCCGTTCGCGGCGCCTCAGGCCCGGCCCGGTGACCTGATCGGGCCCGTTCTCGGGACTCACCTGACACAGGTGGGAGCGCCGATCGCCGTACTCGCCTTCGGCCCGGCGACTCGCGAGACATGCCCCACGACACACCTGGCGGGACCCGCGAACATCCGTGGTCAATCGTTGATTTTGAGGGTGGCGGCCACATGGTCGCAGGCCTGCCGGATTCTCACGTCATGCTCGTGCAGGAAGCAGTTCAGACTGACCCTGTCGCCGCCGCGCGTGTAGCCGTAGAGCGAGATGCTGCCGTCGGTACCGCCGAGGTCTTCGAATCTGAGCGCAGGCAGACCATCGATCTTCGTCTGCCGCCATGACATGCGCATCTCCTCGGGAAGGCCAGGGGGTTTCCGCCTGAGGTAGAGGTCGGTCGGCATGCCTTCTATCGGAGTGCTGATGCCGACCATGATCGGTGCGTTGTATTCGGCCAGGCTGGAATGGTTCAAATCGACACAATCGGCGGGTTGGTGCCGGCAGCGTTTCCAGGTCCACCCGGCGGGAGGTTCGAAGCTCGCCCGCCCGCCTCTCAACACGACCGGCGGCGCCGTGCCGGCCGCGACGGGTGTGGTCGCTGCCGTGGCAGTGGCGGAGGACGGGGCCGACGGCGTGACACAACCGGAAACCAGGGCGAGTAATGTCAGCCCGATCACTCCGGTCGCCACTGATGGTGCTTTTCCACGCATGAGGCCTCCCTTTTGCGGCATCACTCATCCACTTGGATGCACCGGAAACAGAAAAGGCCGTCTCCGTGACCCGGGAGATTTGGCATCGTGGCTTTCTCGTAACGCGAGGCGGGATGTCGGCGGTCAGATTTGCATGAGTCCTGGACCCGTCGCCCACCTGCCAGCCGAGGGACCGTTTCCCCTTTCCGTCTTACTCCTGTCGCGCCGTCAAGAAATTCCGGACCGCATCCGGCCCCATTCAGGAGTTCGCCTCTTGACGGAACAGCGGCCGAACAGGGAAAAACCCAAGATCATGACCCGGTCACCCCGCCCCCGGCGGTCGACGGCCCTTGCCCCACCTCCCGTTGTCCAGATCCCGATCCGGAGAGGTCAGTGGTCAGGCCAGAGCCCGGTAGCCGCCAGCGCCTCCTCCGGAGACGAGACGTGCCTGACGCCGGAGACCGGATGTCCCTCGTGGTCGAGGATCCGCCAGCCGCCGAGCTGGACCACGGGGACACGGCCGTGCCGCATCGCGAACGCCAGCTCGGAGAGGGTGCCCCACGACCCGCCCACGACGATCACGGCATCACCCGAGTTGACGATGACGGTGTTCCGCGCCTCCCCGAGACCTGTCGGGAGCACGATGGAGAGATCCGGATTGGCCTCCTCCATGTCCGCCCGGGACAGGATGCCGACCACCGTCCCGCCCGCCGACCGGGCACCGGCCGCCACGGCGGCCATGACTCCGCTGTAGCCACCACAGATCACCACCGCACCGCGCTCCGCCAGCAACCGGCCGACCTCGCGGGCGTTGGACGCGTCCTCACCCGTGCAGTCGCGCGGGCCGCACACCGACACCTGAATCGTCACGAGGGGATCCTGCCCGTGGGCGGCGACCACCGACCGGGAATCCCCGAGATGCCCGCAACGCTTGGCTGCGATCTCGAACAGGTGCACATGGCTGCGACGAACCCCTAAGGGCTGATCACGATGTAGATGCGGGCAAAGTACCAGGTCAGCTGCTTGAGCAGGAACCACGGCGCCTGGAGAACCCGGAAGAGGTCTTGGCGAGCGTATGACGGACGAAGCGGTCGGTGTTGGCCTGCAGATCGGCGTCGCGAACCGCGGCGCGGCCTTGGACGAGCACGGCCGCCGCCTCACCGGTGTAGGGCAGGGCGACGCGCGGGTCGCGGCGGGCGCGCTCTGCCTTGTCCGGGTACGTCAGGCCGGCGGTGATGCCCAGGGTGCCGTTCGCGCCGGCATGCAGGAGACGGGCCCGCTCGTCCTTGGTGAGCCCGATGCAGGAGCACACCAGCGCGTCTTGGAACGTGCTGGTGAGGGCGTCGGGCAGCGAATGCACGAGGAAGTGCTCCTGGGAGGCAGGGGAGAGGACACGCGGCGCCCCTGGGTCCGCAGATCTTCACAATGCGGATCGAGAGCATAGAGCAGATCCTCGCGGCCGATGCAGGGGTGAGCACGCCCCGCGCACCCTGGCCAGCCTGGCCAAAAGGGGCGACCTGGCCGACGTCCAAGGCAGGCGTACCGGGCGGAAGTAAAGGATTTATGAAACGGATCACACTCCAGTGTTGTGTGGAATTTTGCGTAGAACGCTTATATGCACCCGCGCTGCTGACGGGCCAATCAGCTGACCTTGACCCCTCTGACCAGCGCCTTACCAAAAAAGTACGGCAGTTGCACGCCGCCCAAGCCGCAGCCGCGGCTGCGGCTGCCGGGAGTTCTGGTACGACATATTGCTAAGCTCCCCTATAGGGGGATTAGCGGCGTTTCGCACGGAAATCGAACTTTCAGCGCGATCGATGCATTTTGCATGCCCGGGAAAGATCGGGACTACTCCCCCGGTGAGGCGAAAAGCGCACCCATATCAGCGGTATGGAAAGGGAACGTGTGAAACACGTCTACAAGGTTCTGGCCTATCTGATCGCCGTCGAAGTGGCCGTGCAGGCGGCGGCGGCGGTGTGGTTCGAGGCCGGGCTCAGCGTATTCATCGGGCAGGGCGGGGTGCTCGACAAGACGCTCGCGGAGAGCGGTGAGGTGCCCTTCATCGAGGTCTTCGGTTTGGTCGTGCACGGGCTCAACGGGATGTTCGCCATCCCGGCCCTCGCGCTGATCCTGCTGATCTGCTCCTTCTGGGCGAAGGTCCCCGGCGCGGTGAAGGCGGCCGGGCTGGTGCTCCTGCTCGTCGTGCTCCAGGTCACCTTCGGCATCATGGGCGGCAACATCCCGCTCATGGGCGCCGTCCACGGGATCAACGCGCTGCTCCTGTTCGCCGCGGCGCTGCACGCGGCGCGGCTCAAGGCGGCCGCACAGGTACCGGCCACGCGGGAAGCACAGCCCGCGGCCCACAGCTGACATGCGCAGGAGTCGTCTGGCCTTCGCGAGTGCCGCCACCGTGGCCGTGCTCGGGCCGCTGCTCTGGCTCTGGCAGGACAGCCTGATGCCGGACGCGTACTCGCTCACGGACATGGGGTACGCCGACTACGGCGGCGGGCCGGGCGGCTCCTCGGCCCACGGCGGGCACGCCGCCCATAGCGGGACCGCGCGTGACGTCACCCAGCTGGCCGCCGACGCCAAGCATCCGGCGGACGTCGCCGTGACCATGGTCGCCCGCAAGCAGCGGTTCCGCCTGCCGTCCGGCCGTGACTTCGACGGGTACACCCTCAATGGCGCCTCCCCCGGCCCGACCGTCAGCGCGGTCGAGGGGCAACTGGTCGAGGTCCGGCTGGTCAACGAGTCGGTGCCAGGCGGCATCACCCTGCACTGGCACGGCGTGGACGTGCCCAACGCCGCCGACGGCGTGGCCGGGGTCACCCAGGACGCGGTCGGCGTCGGCGAGCAGTTCACCTACCGGTTCGTCGCCGACCAGGCGGGCACCTTCTGGTACCACTCCCACCAGATGTCGCACGAGCAGGTGCGCGGCGGCCTGCTGGGGGCGCTCGTGGTCACGCCGGCCTCCGGTGCGGGCAAGAGGGTCGACGTCGTGGCGCTGTCCCACCTGTATCGCGGGGTGCGCACGATCAACGGGTACGAGGGTGACGTCCGCGTCGAGGCGCCGCCCGGCGCGCGGGCCCGGGTGCGGGTGATCAACACCGAGTACGGCGTCATGCAGGCCTGGGTGAGCGGCGCCCCCTTCCGGCTCGCCGCCGTGGACGGCACGGAGCTCAACGGGCCCGCGCCGGTGCGGGACACCGCCGTGGCGGTGGCCGCCGGCGGGCGGACCGACCTGGAGGTGACCATGCCGGCGGACGGCTCGCCGGTGCGGGTCCACCTCGGCGGGCCGGCCGGCGTCGTGCTCGGCTCGAAGTCGTACGACCTGCCTCCGCTTCCCCGCCCGGCGGCGACGCTGGACCCGCTCACCTACGGCACCCCGGCGCGGCTCGCCTTCGACCCCGCCGCGCCGAACCGGCGCTTCAACTACGACATCGGACGCCGCCCCGGCTTCCTGGACGGCGTCCCCGGACTGTGGTGGACCATCAACGGCGGGCTCTACCCCGACGTGCCGATGTTCCACGTGAGGGAGGGCGACGTGGTGCGGATGCGTGTCTCCAACCACAGCGGCGAGGCCCATCCCATGCACCTGCACGGCCATCACGCGGTGGTGCTCAGCCGCGACGGCGTGCCCGCCACCGGAAGCCCCTGGTGGGTGGACTCCCTGGAGGTCGGCTCGGGCGAGACGTACGAGATCGCCTTCGTCGCCGACAACCCGGGCCTGTGGATGGACCACTGCCACAACCTGCCGCACGCCTCCGAAGGACTCACCGCCCACCTGATGTACGAGGGCGTCACCACCCCGTTCACCGTGGGCGGCCCGGCGGGGAACGTGCCGGAGTGAGCTGTCATGGCCTTCAACGGTGCCCGCCACGGCGATGACCGCCGTGGCGGGTCCCGGCCGGCCCCGACCAATGGCCCTGGACAAGCAGATCACCAGCGCCCTGACGCGGCTACACGCCCTGCCCGGGTCGGCCTGACCGGCATCAACCGCTGCGACGACCTGGAGAGGCGACCCGCGGCCCGCGGAATCCCGCCCACCCGGCGTGACAGCCCGTGGTGATCACAGCAGGAAAACAACCTTCAGGCCGGACCTCCTCAACGACCAGATCAAGATCGAGTAGCGTCAGGGGCTGGCCCGGTGGCTTCTCCTGGCGATAGGGCCTGGGGCCTTTTCCATCTCGGCTAGCTGCTGGTGCTGTGACCGGAAACGTTCATCGGGGTGCACGGTTTTCACATGGGGGCGGGCCTCAACTTTTGACGGCCTCTGCGATCTGTAAGGCGACCTGGGCGGGCGTGAGGTGCGTGGTGTCGACGACTTCGGCCTCGCCGTGAAGCCACGTGCGGGCCGCCTCGGCGTAGGGCTCAAGGTATTTGAGACGGAAGGGGGAGGGGCCAAGAAGAGCGTCCCCCTCGATGCGCCCGCGGAGGGTGTCCTGGTCGGCGTGGAGGACGAAGTGCCGTACCGGAATGGCATGCTGGGCGAGGCCCGTGCTGATCTCGCGCCAGTACTGCTCTACCAGGACGGTCATGGGCATCACCAGAGTGCCGCCGGTGTAGTCGAGTACGCGGCGGGCGGTCTCGACCACGAGTGGCCGCCACGGCGGCCAGTGCTGGAAGTTGTCCGTCGCGGGCAGCCCCGGCGTGATGTCCATGAGTGTCTCGCCGACCTTCTCGGCGTCGAACACCCGTGAATCCGGGATCAGTTGCTGCACGAGCGCACCGGTCGTCGTCTTGCCCGCGCCGTGGGTGCCGTTGAGCCATACGATCACGGGACTCGATGCTAGTGGCGGGAAGGGAGCCGAGAAACAGGTCCTGGTGCCGTGGCGGATGGCATGGGCCACCTCCGGTGAACGTTTTCGGTCACAGCACTAGCGAACCTCAAAGACCATCCGCACCGCGCGCTGGCGCACTTCCTGCGGGATCCCGCCGGCGGTGGCCTGGCTCGGGCGTACCTCCACCGACGATCAGCAAGATCCCACCCTGTCCCTGCCCCGGCAGCTGCGCGGCTGCCGGGACGCGTTGCCGAACGGCGCCCCGATCGTCGCCCATTTCTACGACGTCGAGTCCGGGCGGACGAATCCGGCCGCCCGGGGCCGCGACAACGCACACGAGGCGTTCGACGGTCCGGGAGCTTTCTCCGGACCGGGTTCTTGCTGTTCAGGCGCCTACTTCAGGAGCTGGCGGGCCATCACCATGCGCTGGATCTGGTTCGTCCCCTCGTAGATCTGAGTGATCTTCGCGTCGCGCATCATGCGCTCGACCGGGTAGTCGCTGGTGTAGCCGTACCCGCCCAGGAGCTGGACGGCGTCGGTGGTGATCTCCATGGCGGCGTCGGAGGCGGCGCACTTGGCGGCGCTGGAGAGGAAGGTGAGGTCCTTCTGCGGCTCGCCGTGCATGGCCAGCTCGGACCTGGCCGCGGCGGCGTAGGTGAGCTGGCGGGCGGCCTCCAGCTTCATGGCCATGTCGGCGACCATGAACTGGACACCCTGGAACTCGGCGACGGCCTTGCCGAACTGCTTGCGCTCCTTGACGTAGCCGATCGCGTAGTCCAGCGCGCCCTGGGCGATGCCGAGCGCCTGGGCGGCGATGGTGATGCGGGTGTGGTCCAGGGTGGCCAGGGCGGTCTTGAAACCGGTGCCGGGCTCGCCGATCATCCGGGACGCGGGGATCCGCACGTTCTCCAGGATGACCTGGCGGGTCGGGGAGCCCTTGATGCCGAGCTTGCGCTCCTTGGCCCCGAAGCTGACGCCCTCGTCGCCCTTCTCCACGACGAACGCGGAGATGCCCCTCGCCCCGGCGCCCGGCTCGGTGACGGCCATCACCGTGTAGTACTCCGACACCCCGGCGTTGGTGATCCACATCTTGGCGCCGTCGAGCACGTAGTGATCGCCGTCGAGGACCGCGCGGGTCTTCATGGCGGCGGCGTCGCTGCCCGCCTCGGCCTCCGAGAGCGCGTACGAGAACATCGCGTCGCCCCGCGCGACCGGCGTGAGATAGCGCTGCTTGAGCTCCTCGGAGGCCGAGAGCAGCAGCGGGACGGTGCCGAGCTTGTTGACGGCGGGAATCAGCGAGGACGAGGCGCAGGCCCGCGCCACCTCCTCGATGACGATCACCGTCGCGAGGGCGTCGGCTCCGGCACCGCCGTACTCCTCGGGGATGTGCACGGCGTGCAGATCCGCCGCGACGAGCGCCTTGTAGCTGTCCGCCGGGAACTCCGCCGTCTCGTCGGCCTCGGCGGCGCGAGGGGCGATTTTCTCGTCGGCGAGGGCCCGGACCGTCTCGCGGAGCATCTCGTGCTCCTCGGGCAGTGCGTAGAGAGGGTAGCTCATGGGCAAATACTAGGACGTCCAACAAAACCTGGAGCGCTCCACCCCATGTGATATGTACTCCGGCGTTTGTGCAGGTGGCAAAGTGGAAGCGCCAGATGCCGGTACCCTGTCGGCAAAGAATTGGGCAGAACCGAAAGGAGCACCAGTGGCCTACCGCCTGACAATGGTGGGAACCGGATACCTCGGTGCGACGACGTCCGCATGCATGGCCGAGCTGGGCTTCGAAGTCCTCAGCCTCGACGTGGACGCGGAGAAGATCGACCGCCTGCGGGCCGGCGATCTGCCCATCTACGAGCCGGGTCTGCAGGAGATCCTGCGGCGCAACCTGGCCAACGGCCGGTTGCGCTTCACCACCTCGTACGAGGAGGCCGCGGCCTTCGGTGACGTGCACTTCCTGTGCCTGGGCACCCCCCAGAAGCCGGGAGAGTACGCGGCCGACGTGTCCTACCTGGACGCCGCGATCGAGTCGCTCGCCCCCCACCTGGACCGCGAGTGCCTGATCGTCGGCAAGTCGACCGTCCCGGTCGGCACCGCGCAGCGCCTCGCCGACAAGCTGGCCCGGCTGGCACCCATCGGCGTGGGCGCCGAGCTGGCCTGGAACCCGGAGTTCCTCCGGGAGGGCTTCGCGGTGAAGGACACCCTGCACCCCGACCGGATCGTGCTCGGTGTCGCCTCCGACAGGGCCGAGAAGATCATGCGGGAGGTGTACGCCTCCATGCTGGAGATGGGCACCCCGATGGTCATCACCGACTACCCCACGGCCGAGCTGGTCAAGGTGGCCGCCAACGCCTTCCTCGCCACGAAGATCTCCTTCATCAACGCGATGGCCGAGGTCTGCGAGGCCGCGCACGCCGACGTCAAGCAGCTGTCCCTGGCGCTGTCCTTCGACGACCGCATCGGCGGCAAGTTCCTGAACCCCGGCCTCGGCTTCGGCGGCGGCTGCCTGCCCAAGGACATCCGGGCCTTCATGGCCAGGGCCGGCGAGCTCGGCGCCGACCAGGCGCTGACCTTCCTGCGGGAGGTCGACGCGATCAACATGCGCCGCCGTGCCCGCATGGTCGACCTGGCCCGCGAGCTGGCCGGGGGCTCCTTCCGGGGCTGCACGGTCGCGGTGCTCGGCGCCGCGTTCAAGCCCAACTCCGACGACATCCGCGACTCGCCCGCCCTGGACGTCGCCGTCAAGATCAGCGAACAGGGTGGCAGGGTCACCGTCTACGACCCCGTCGCCCAGGAGAACGCCCGCAAGGCCCATCCCGGGCTCTCCTACGGTGCCTCCGCCCTGGACGCGGCCAAGGACGCCCACGTCGTGCTGCTGCTGACCGAGTGGCAGGAGTTCATCGCCATGGATCCCGAGGAGCTGGGTTCCGTGGTGGCCTCCCGCAAGATCGTCGATGGTCGCAACGCCCTCGACGCCGAGACCTGGCGGGCCTCCGGCTGGCACTACCGCGCCCTGGGCCGCCCCTGAGCCGGCCCGCCCTCGCGCACCGAGCCGTTCGTTCGCGCACCGCGCCTTTCGCGCGCCCCCGGACATGACAACGGGTTCCCGGTCGATACCGGGAACCCGTCGGGTAAGCGTCGACTTCTCAGGGACACATCGGTCACCGTGACCTTCTCACG
This sequence comes from Streptosporangium sp. G12, assembly GCF_052983175.1. NCBI lineage: Bacteria > Bacillati > Actinomycetota > Actinomycetes > Streptosporangiales > Streptosporangiaceae > Streptosporangium > Streptosporangium sp. G12. Next base: position 269,680 of record NZ_JBRIQO010000009.1, read on the forward strand.
TCACCGACTCCAGACCTCACCGGACCTCACCAGTGGTCCCAGCGATACCAGCGACGCCAGCGGCGACGACGGCGACGGCGATGGCGCCAGTACGGATCGTGGGCGGGCCAGCCCCCTCCCGGGAACATCGTGATACCCATGAGGACGCCCCCTTTCGCAGTAATCTCGCGGATATGACAATTACTACGATATGGGACATACCGCCACAAAAAGGCCTAATCGCTTCTAAGTTAGCTATAGAACGTTTTTGAGGGTTATTACGGTAAGACCGATCCCGTTGTGACGAATGCGAGTCACCTCGCGAAACCACTTCTTCCTGTGCGTTCGACAAAAGGACCTTTACCCTGGCGAGAAACCGGCGGCCGGGAGGGTGAACCCCGTGGGCGCCGCGTCTTTCGCCAGGTCGGCCCGGTACGCGACCCGATCGCGGCCATCGGGGAAAGTCCCCGGAGACGCCCGGTGAGAAGGCCCCCGTACCCTAGGGAGGCCTTCTGCCCGTCCCGGTCCCGCCCGGTCAGTTGTCGAACTCGCCGAGCTTCACGCCCCCGACGAAGGCGTCCCACTCCGAGCGGGTGAAGAACAGCTTCGGCCCGTCGGGATTCCTGGAATCGCGCAATACGTAAAGAGAGCCCGAACCGGCCTTGTGACCCTCCGCGGGAGCGTCGACCACGGCCACCTCGACGCAGTTGCCGCCGTCGTCCCCCTCCGGAGCCGCCCTGCGCCAGACGGCCTTGCTGAGGTCTGCTTCCACGTCGTCTCACCTTCGCTGTGTCGGCGGTCGCCCGGTGGGCGGAGTCTTCGAGCGGATCGCGCCGTGACGCCGGCATGCCCTCGCACGGCCCGGGGGTGACCCGTGAGATGTCCTCCGGCGACGGCTCCGCGAACGGCATCGGGCCCCACGGATGGCACCGGGGCTTCACGAACGGCACCGGCTCCATGGACGGCGGCGGCTCCACGAAGACAGTATCCGGACCGCCCGCGACGTCCGCAACGACAAAAGCGCAGGGCGCGTGCCCGGCACGGCGACCCGTCCGGCAGACCGCGCGGCGTCAGCGGCGACCGAGCCTCACGACGCCGGAGGCGGCCACGGAACTCGTCCGGGCGTACGAGGCCGGAGGCGCGGGGGCCGGCGCCGAGGTCAAAGGTCCCAGGGGCTAGCGCGCCGACACGGAACTCACCGCGGAGTCGACGGGCCTGCCGCCCTCACCCGCGCCCAGACTTCCCCACACCGCCAGCACCGCCATCGTGAGTCCGAGGACGGCGCGGATAGCGTTCCTCATGATTCTCAACCTCCAAGATATTCGAAGATTTTCCCCTTCCCCTCGCGCCCTCATCTATCCGCGATGCCGTCAAGCCATCGGTCAAAAGTGGTGATATCAGGCGCCGAGCTGGGCGGCCTCGGCCCGAAGTCTCGCGCCCTTGGCGTGGGCCTGCTCCTTGAGAGCGAGCTGGAACGCCTCCATCTTCCCCCGCAGCCCCTCGTCGGCGGCGGCGAGGATCCGCACGGCCAGCAGGCCCGCGTTGCGGGCGCCCCCGACGGCGACGGTCGCGACAGGGACCCCCGCTGGCATCTGGACGATCGACAGGAGAGAGTCGAGGCCGTCGAGATACTTCAGCGGGACGGGGACACCGATCACCGGCAGCGGGGTCACCGACGCGAGCATGCCCGGCAGGTGAGCGGCTCCCCCGGCACCCGCGATGATCACCTTCAGTCCACGCCCTGCCGCCTCCGCGCCGTACGCGATCATCTCCTCGGGCATGCGGTGCGCGGAGACCACGTCGGCCTCGAACGCCACCCCGAACTCGGCCAGCGCCTCGGCGGCGAGTTTCATCACCGGCCAGTCGGAGTCGCTGCCCATGACGATGCCGACGGTGGTCATCACTTCTCCTTGCCTCGCGGCCCCGGGGCCGCGCGCGTTCGCGGTGGTGCCGTGGTCCACGCCGGTGCGGGGATTCTCGGCGGTCCGGTGCCTTCGAGGCGCCGGAAGAACGGACCGGCCGGTCCGCAGGCTCAGGTGTATCTTCCCTCGGTGAGGTAGACGGCGGCGTGCCGGGCACGCGCGCGGACCTCGTCCAGGTCGGTGCCCATCGCGGTGACGTGACCGATCTTGCGCCCCGGCCGCACCTCCTTGCCGTAGAAGTGGACCTTGATTCCCGGATCGTGGGCCATCACGTGCTCGTACCGGGAGAAGATCTCCGGGTCGTCACCACCCAGGAGGTTGGCCATCACCACCACGGGGGCGGTCGGCGCGGGCGACCCGAGCGGGAGGTCGAGGACCGCGCGCAGGTGCTGCTCGTACTGGGAGGTGCGGGCCCCGTCGATCGTCCAGTGACCGCTGTTGTGCGGGCGCATGGCCAGCTCGTTCACCACCAGCCCCGAGGAGGTGGCGAACATCTCCACGGCCAGCAGCCCGGTCACGCCCAGTTCCTTGGCGATGGTCAGGGCGATCCGCTGGGCCACCGCGGCCCACTCGGGGTCGAGGCCGGGAGCGGGGGCGAGCACCTCGACGCAGATGCCGTCGCGCTGGACGGTCTCCACCACCGGGTAGCTGACGCCCTGCCCGTGCGGCGACCTGGCGACCAGCACGGCGAGCTCCCGCTCGAACGGCACGAACCCCTCGGCCATCAGCGGCACGCCGGAGGCCAGGACCTCGGTCGCGTCGTCCGCGGAGCGGCAGACCCAGACGCCGCGCCCGTCGTAGCCGCCCCGGACCGCCTTGAGCACGACCGGCCAGCCGTTCTCCGCGGCGAACTCCTCGACGTCGGCGGCCGTCTCGACCCGCCGCCAGGGCGGGCAGGGCACGCCGATCGCGGTCAGCCGCTCGCGCATCACGGCCTTGTCCTGGGCGTGGACGAGCGCGCCGGCCCCGGGGTGCACGGCGAAGCCGTCCTCGGCCAGGGCCCGGACGTGCTCGGTGGGCACGTGCTCGTGGTCGAAGGTGACCGCGTCACATCCCTTGGCGAGATCGCGCAGGTCGGCCAGGGACCGGTAGTCGCCCAGACGCACGTCGGCGATCACTCGGGCGGCGCTCTCGTCGGGCGAGTTTGCCAGCACCCGCAACTCGATGCCGAGGGCGATGGCCGCCTGCTGTGTCATCCGGGCCAGCTGGCCCGCTCCGATCACGCCGACGACGGGTCCGATGGGACTGGCCAAAGAAGGGCTGCTCACAGCGGTTAAGTTTACTGTCACGCGGTACGGGACCAGGCGGCGGGCGGATGGCAGGCGGCCGGCGGGCGACCTGCCGGGGCGCGCGGAGGGACCCGCCCGGACTCGAGAGCGATCTGCCAGGACACCCGCGGAGGGACCCGCCCGGACCCGAGAGCGACCTGCCGGGACCCGCGAAGGGGCCTGCCGGCGACCGGGAGCGGCCGTCCGGAGGCGCTCAGTCCGCCGTGAGGGTGGCGAGGCCGCGGCGCAGGGCGGTCGTGGCGAGCGTGGAGCCGCTGCCGCCGATCGCGGTGGCGACGAGCACGACCTCGGTCCCGGTCAGCTTCGCGGTTCTGGTCCTGCCGGTGAAACCGCGCAGGTCGGCCCTGCCGTAGAGGGGGCGGGCCAGGGAGGAACGGCCCGGACGGGCTCTCTGCCGGTATTCGATCTCCAGGGCGTGGATGACCAGGGCGCCCCCGGTGGGCAGCAGCAGCGCGCGCTGAGGGCCGACGAGCAGGCGGACGTCGGCGGTGAGGCGGTCGGGCCGCACGCTCAGCGGCCGCCTGACCAGATCGTCGAAGAGATCCCGGACCGGGTCGCCCTTGGGAAAGGTCACCCCGCTCACCCCCACCGGGTCGGTCAGGTAGGTCAGGTAGCGCTGCGGCACGAGACGGGCCTTGACCCCCGCGTCGGGGTCGTCGGCGGGTACCGCGCCCTCGGTCGGCTCGCGGATCTCGCCCAGGATCGGGATGGGACCGGCGCCGAGCCGCCACTCGCCGTCCTCCTGGAGGAACAGGAAGTAGGCCGGGTCGGGCTCGCGGGCCAGGGCGACGAACCAGCGGTCCTGGCCGGCGACGCCGGGCAGGTACAACTCCACGTCGGTGTAGGACTTCCTGGCGGGGGCTGGGCGGCCGTTCCGGGTCGCCTCGCAGGCACGACCGCCCAGCGCTCTCTCCGCCCAGGTGGTGAGCCTCTCGACGGTCGCGCAGTCCCGGTCGCGCCAGGCCTTGTCGAGCCTTCCCAGCAACGCGAAAGCCTTGGACGCCTCGGCGAGCTCCACCCCGGCGGACGCCTCGCGCGACGGGCCGGTCTCGGGGGTGGTACCCGGCGTGTCGCTCCGCGCGCCGCAGCCGGTCATCATCGACAGACCGAGGATCAAGGCGAGGAGTCGGCGGCGCAAGGGTTGATCCCCGGGGTAGTGGCCGTCGCGTACGGCAGTCCGTCTGGACCGATCACGGGAGGTGAAAGTTTCAGGGACTTCCCGTGGTCAGAGAGATCAGCGTAACGCCAATACCCCCTATTTATCCGGTGTTATGCGACATTTGCCGAAAACGCCCCCGCTGGTGGCTATGGACATCAACGGGTCAACCTCGCGCGGATCACGCCTCCTCACCGGTAGCCTGGCCCGAAGAGTGTTCGAGGTCATCCGACGCGGCGGATCAGCAGCCGACCCCCGAAAGGACCGTGCAGGAAACGTGGAGTTTCTCCGACACGCCTACCAGCGGCTCGCCGAGCTGGCGCGAGAGCTGGCGAAGTTCGGGACGATCGGCGCGGTCGCCTTCGTGATCGACACCGGTGGCACCAACCTGCTGAGGTTCGGCGTCGGCTTGGGACCGCTCAGCTCCAAGGTCTTCGCCACGATCGTCGCGGCCACCTTCGCCTACCTCGGCAACCGCTACTGGACGTTCAGGCACCGGGAGCAGAGCGGCCTGGCCCGCGAGTACTTCCTGTTCTTCGTCCTCAACGGCATCGGCCTGCTGATCTCGCTGCTGGTGATCGGTTTCGTGACCTACACCCTGGGTCTGCAGGACGCGCTGAGTTACAACATCGCCCTGCTCACCGGCACCGCCCTCGGCACCCTGTTCAGGTTCTGGTCGTACAAGAAGTGGGTCTTCCTGCCCGGCACGCCGCCGGACGGGCCGGTCGAAGCCGTCCCCGGCACGCCACCGAGCCGGCCGGCGACACCGAACAGCCAGGTCAACGGCCACATGTATCTCCTGAACAAGACCTCGGAGGAGAACGCGCCGCCCCCCGGCCCGCGTTAGCCCCACACGCCCCGGCCGACGTCGGTACGTCGCCCCCGGCCCCGGTCGGCGCATCCCCCGCACGCGGCCGAAGACCACCGCGCCCGGAGCCCCGGCGGGAACGCTCAGGCGGGAGCGCTCAGGCGGGCCCGCGTACGACGCGGTTCCTGCCCGGCTCGCCCACCTGGCGCAGGAAGAACGCGAACGTCGCCGGGCGCGCCCGTACGAGCTCCAGGCGTCCACCGTCGGCGGCGGCCAGCGCCCTGGCGAGGGGCAGGCCGAGACCCGTGCTGCCGCGCCCGCTCACGTTCCGTTCGAAGACCCTGGGAGCCAGGTCGTCGGGAATGCCGCTCCCCTGGTCGGCGACCTCGATCACGATGGACCTGTCCCTGGCGCTGGTGGTCACCGTCACCGTGCCGCCACCGTGCTCCAGCGAGTTCTCCAGCAGGGTGGAGATCACCTGGCCGATGCCGCCGCCGGTGCCCAGCGCCTGGAGGCCGCGCGTGCCGGCCAGGCTCAGCCGCCGCCCGGCCCTGCGGAACGCCGGACCCCACTCGATGAACTGCTGATCGAGCAGCACGTCGAGCTCGACGACCTCGGACTGCGCCTGACGCTGCCGTCTGGCGGTGGCCAGCAGCTCGTCGATCACAGCGGTGAGCCGCTCGGCCTGCACGATGGCGGCCTCGCCCTCCTCCTTCACGATCCCCGGCTCGTCGGCGGCGGCGACGATCTCCTCAAGTCTCATGGTCAGGCCAGTGAGCGGGGTACGGAGCTGATGGGAGGCGTCGGTCGCGAACTCCCGCTCCCTGGCCAGGAGGTCGGAGATGCGGGTCGCGCTGCGGTCGAGCACCTCGGCCACCCGGTCGAGTTCCTGGATGCCGTAACGGTGCTTGCTCGGTCTGGCGTCACCGGACCCGAGCCGCTCAGCGATCATCGCAAGGTCGCTGAGCGGTAACGTCAGGCGGCGCGACTGCACGATGGCGAGCCCGACCGCGACCGCGAGGGCAGCGGCGGCTAGTCCCAGGATGAGGAACAACCACGCGCGGACCTCACGCTCCACTCCCGTCTTGTCCCGGCTGACCGCGACGTACACGCCGTTCTCCGACTGCGCGTCCTCGGTCATCTTCTGGCTCTCGGGGGGCTCGGTGCCCACCGTTATCACCTGGGGAGGAGTCCCCTTCGCGTAAATCTGGATGTAGAGATCGGAATACTTGCGTTCCAGCTGTTGCTCGTCGACGGGCTGGTCCTGGATCCGGGCGTACTCGACCTCCCCGAGCAGGCTTTTGGCATGGGAGGAGAGTTCCTGGGTCGCCTCCTCCTCGATGAGCCGGTTGACCGCCACACCGAGGGGAATGCCGAGCAGCAACACCCCGATGACCGCGACGAGGAGAGTTGAGGAGAGCAGACGGCGGCGCATCTCCTACTCGCGCTCGAACCTGAAGCCGACTCCTCGAACGGTGGTGATGTATCGGGGCTTGGCGGCGTCGTCACCGAGTTTCCGGCGTAGCCACGAGATGTGCATGTCCAGGGTCTTGGTCGACCCCCACCAGTTGGTGTCCCACACCTCGCGCATGATCTGCTCTCGGGTAACCACCTTTCCGGCGTCGCGGACCAGGACCCTCAGCAGGTCGAACTCCTTTGTGGTCAGATGCAGCTCCTTGTCTCCCATCCACGCGCGACGGGAGTCGGCGTCGATGCGCACGCCCTGGACAACGGGCGTCTCGGATGTGCCGCGCCGCAGCAGCGCGCGGACGCGCGCCAGCAGCTCGGCGAGGCGGAACGGCTTGGTGACATAGTCGTCGGCCCCGGCGTCGAGGCCCACCACCGTGTCGACCTCGTCGACACGGGCGGTGAGGATCAGCACGGGAGTTCCGTGGCCTTCGGCGCGGATGCGCCGGGCCACCTCCAGGCCGTCCATCTCGGGCAGGCCCAGGTCGAGAACGATCAGGTCGATGCCACCTGACAGCGCCCGCTCCAGAGCCTGCGGGCCATCAGGGCTCACCTCTACTTGATAACCCTCGCGGCGCAGAGCTCGCGCCAGTGGCTCGGAAATCGAGGTGTCATCCTCGGCGAGTAGTACACAGGTCATGTTGCGATCGTAGGACCTTAGGGGATCGTTTCCCGGGTACAGCGCGCGGTTTGACTCGTCGTTGACCTATCCATTGACCTGGGCAAACACTGATAAATCCCGGATAGTCATCCCGCAACGGCCGAGGGCCGCGGAGTAGGTCTCCCGCATTGGAAGTCCCTGGAAAGCACAGGCTCACCAAAGGATCGACCGACAAAACAGAACACGCCCTACCAGAAGGGATCTGGCGGGCGTGTTCTGCTCGATTCACGTCAGGAGGCCGACGGCGGCTCGGCGTAGCGAGCGAGGTAGAGCTGCTCTCCCAGACTCCCGATGAGACCGAGCTCGGTCTCCAGGTAGTCGATGTGGCGCTCCTCGTCCTCGAGGATCTCCTCGAACAGGCGGGCCGAGGTGGCGTCGCCCTTCTCCCGCATCAGGATGATGGCCGGCTTCAGCCGGGTGACCACCTCGAGCTCGACGTCCATGTCGGCGCGAAGCTGCTCGGCGACGGTCTGGCCGATGTGCAGGGTGCCCAGCTTCTGGTAGTTGGGCAGTCCTTCGAGGAAGAGGATGCGATCGGTCAGCTTCTCCGCGTGGCGCATCTCGTCGATGGACTCTTCGCGGGTGTATTTGGCCAGCCTGGTGTATCCCCAGTTCTCCTGCATCTTGGCGTGCAGGAAGTACTGGTTGATCGCGGTCAGCTCTGCGGTCAGCTGCTCGTTGAGCAGTTCGATGATTTTCTTGTCGCCCTGCATGGCGAGCTCCTCGTGCTATGCGGTCGGCATTAAATCTTCGGACCGCTTTAGGATCGCACAGATTTTGCGCACGCAAGAAGCGCAGTCGCCACCGGCACCCGTGGCATCGCGGATCTGGCGCGCGCTCTTGGCCCCTGCCGAGATGCAGTCGTGCACCTCGTTCTCGGTGACCGCGCGGCAGACGCATACGTACACGGGGGTGCGACCTTTCTGAAGACTATCATAGGTTAGGCACACCTAAACTAACTCATTTGGTTAGGCTTGCCTATGTGAACTAGGACACAAAGCCTTAATACCTCCGTCCCAAACACGAATCTCCCGTCTGGGAAACCCCATCCCGGCGTGCGGAGACACCCCGGGCGGCCCAGGCCGCGCCCCGCGGACACCTCGCCGGTACGGGGCCGATACGGACCCGCGCGAGTACGGGACACACCCGCCGAAACACGCGAACGCGCCCCGGCGAAGGCCGGGGCGCGTGATCGGGCCGAGCGCGGTGAACCGCGGGTCAGTGGCCTCTGGCCAGCCACTCCTCCAGGTGCCCCGCCTCCGCGCCGATGGAGGTCGAGGCGCCGTGACCGGTGTGCACGGCCGTCCCCGGCGGCAGGGCGAGCAGCCGCCCCTTGATCGACTCGATGATCGTGTCGAAGGAGGAGAAGGACCTCCCCGTCGCGCCGGGACCGCCTTTGAACAGGGTGTCGCCGGTGAAGACCGCGCCGATGTCCGCCCCGTACAGGCAGACCGCACCCGGAGCGTGACCCGGCGTGTGCAGCACGGTCAGCTCGATCCCCCCGGCCGAGAGCACCTGCCCGTCCTCGAGCGGGGTGTACGGCAGGTCGGTGTAGACCATCTCCCACAGCACCCGGTCGGCCGGGTGGAGCAGGATCGGCGCGCCCGTCCGCTCGGCGAGATCGGCCGCCGCGTCGATGTGGTCGTTGTGCGCGTGGGTGCAGACGATGGCCTTGACCTCGCGGTCACCGACCCGCTCGGCGATCGCGGCGGCGTCGTGCGCGGCGTCGACGACGAGGACCTCGCTGGCCGAGCCGACGATCCAGACGTTGTTGTCGACGTCCCACGTCCCGCCGTCCAGCGAGAACGTACCGGAGGTGACGACCCTGTCGATCACAGGATCACCACCGAGCGCAGGACCTCGCCGCGGTGCATCTTGGCGAAGGCGTCCTCGACGTCGCCGAGGCCGATCGTCTCGGAGACGAAGCGGTCGAGGTCGAGCCGCCCCTGGAGGTAGAGGTCGATGAGCATGGGGAAGTCGCGGCTGGGCAGGCAGTCGCCGTACCAGGAGGACTTCAGCGCGCCGCCGCGGCCGAAGACGTCGAGCAGCGGCAGCTCCAGCGTCATGTCCGGGGTGGGCACCCCGACCAGGACCACGGTGCCGGCCAGGTCGCGGGCGTAGAAGGCCTGCCGGTAGGTCTCGGGGCGGCCGACCGCCTCGATGACCACGTCGGCGCCGTTGCCGCCGGTGAGCTCCTTGACCGTCTCGACCACGTCGGAGGTGCGGGAGTTGACCGTGTGGGTGGCGCCGAAGTCCTTGGCCCAGTCGAGCTTGCGGTCGTCCACGTCCACCGCGATGATCTTCGAGGCGCCCGCCAGCCTGGCCCCCAGGATGGCCGCGTCGCCGACGCCGCCGCACCCGATGACCGCCACGCTGTCGCCGCGGGTCACCCCGCCGGTGTTGATGGCGGCGCCGAGGCCCGCCATCACGCCGCAGCCCAGCAGCCCGGCCACCTGCGCCGGCGCCGCCGGGTCGACCTTGGTGCACTGCCCGGCCGCGACCAGGGTCTTCTCGATGAAGGCGCCGATGCCCAGGGCCGGGCTGAGCGGCGTGCCGTCGGCCAGGGTCATCTTCTGGGTGGCGTTGTGGGTGTTGAAGCAGTACCAGGGGCGGCCCCGCAGGCACGCCCGGCAGTCGCCGCACACGGCCCGCCAGTTCAGGATCACGAAGTCACCGGGGGCGACCTCGGTGACGCCCTCGCCGACCGCCTCGACCACCCCGGCCGCCTCGTGACCGAGCAGGAAGGGGAACTCGTCGTTGATGCCGCCCTCGCGGTAGTGCAGGTCCGTATGGCAGACGCCACAGGCCTGGACCGTCACCACGGCCTCGCCGGGGCCCGGATCGGGCACGATAACGGTCTCTAGCGAGACGGGCTCGCACTTGCCACGCGCGACCACGCCTTGCACGGTGTACGGCATGTCCTGCACCTCATCTGTCATGGTTTCGACCCTCGCGGGCCCGCTTACCGATTGAACGGTCCTGGGGCGCCCAGCCTCAATGATTACCAGCCCGGCGCAACACGTACGGCTGCACGACCCCCAGGCCGCGGGCCGGCCGCCGGCGGATCCGGCCGACCTCGACGCCGGGCGTGTCCTTCAGCGCCTCGGCCAGCCTGTCGTCGGCGATGACGCTGCCGGGGCGGGCGATGGCCGTGAGCCTGGCCGCCAGGTTCACCGTCGTGCCGAAGACGTCGCCCATGATCGGCAGCACCGGGCCGTACGCCAGCCCGATCCGCACGTCGGGTCCGTACTTGCGGATCGCGCCGACCAGGTCCAGGGCGATCACCGCGGCCGTCCGCGGGTCGGCGGCGGTGAAGAACACCTCGTCACCGAGTGTCTTGACCATCCGCCCGCCGTGCTCGGCGACGACGTCGGAGGCCCGCGACTCGAAGCCCTCGACCAGCTCGGCCAGGCCCCGCTCGTCCAGCTCGCGGGAGACCCGGGTGAAGGAGACCAGGTCGGCGAAGCCCACCGCGAGGGTGAGCCGGGCCGGCACGATCTCGTCGGTGATGTCGGCGAGCGTCAGCAGGCGGGTCCCGGCGGCGGCGAGCTGGGCGCGCCAGACGTGCACCAGCATCTGCTCGAAGTCGGGGAGCAGCCGACGCGAGGTCTCCATGACCGCCGTCAGGTCCTCGTCGGTGGGCCGGCGGCCGGGGTCGATCATGGCGCCGATCATGATCTCGGCCTGCCACTGGGCGAGCCTCGCCGTCGTCTGGCCGAGTGCCCTCGCCATCCGGATGACGGTCTGGTCGTCCAGCAGGCCGCCCTCCATCATCACCCGGACCCGTTCCAGCACGGCCACGTCCGCGTCGGTGAAGGCCACGGTGTCGTCGGGGAGCGTGGCGAACCCCAGCGCGCGCCAGATCCGCTCGGTGAGCTCCTGCGGCAACCGGGCCAGGCTCGCCACCTGGATCCGCGTGTGGCGCGGCGGGGCGCCGACGAAGAGGCGCTTGATCTGCTCGGCCGTCGGGCGTCCGGCGGGAACCTCCGTCTCGTCCCCGCCCTCCCCCAGGCCCAGGAGGTCAGGCCCCATGGGTCACCGCCCGCCGGGTTCCGAGGGCTCCCCGTCCGCCGCGTCGTCGATCGCGCGGAACAGCTCGGCCCGCACCTCCTGGATCCGGGGAATGTCCCGCAGCGTGATCCGGCCGTGGTCGCCCGCCGACTCGACGACCAGCGTGCCGCAGCCGAAGAGCCTCTCCAGGAGGGTCTGGTCGGCACTGACCGTGTTCACCTTGGTCATCGGGATGTCGTCGACGGACGTGTTCAGCACCCCCGTGCCGATGGTGAACCGGTGCGAGGTGAGGACGTACGAGGTGTTCTTCCAGCGCAGGTACGGGATGAACGACCACACGGTCAGCAGGCCGACGGCGACTACGGCCACCGCGACGAGCGCCTGAAACCGGTACTCGAAGTCGGGCATGAAGAAAAGAGCGGCGCCGGACCCCACGATGATCAGGATCAACGCGAGGAACGGGCCGATAAGTCGCTTCCAGTGAGGGTGGAACGACCTGATCCGTCGCTCCCCCTCCGTCATGTGATGATCGGGTAGACCCATGGGGCAAATCGTGGCACGCCTTCATGCCCCACGTCATGAGCTGTGAGGTCGAACATGCACGACGTCGCCCGCGCTGAGCGCGTGCTCCTCCCCCTTGGAGCCGACGAGCAGGCGCCCGGCGCGGTCGACACCGGTGGCGGTGCCGGTGAGCACCCGCTCGCCGGGCAGCTCCACCCTGACCTCCCGCCCGACCGTGGCACTGATCGCGAGGTAGGCGGCCCGCAGGCCGCAGGCCTCGACGTCGCCGTTCGCCTCCGACCACTCGCGGTAGTGGGTCTCGATCTCCCGCAGCATCGCGCGCAGGATCGGATCGCGGTCGACGCAGGCGGCCTCCTCGATGGCCAGGGAGGTGGCGGTCTCCACCGGCAGTTCCTCGGGGCGCACGCTCACGTTGAGCCCGACGCCCACGATCACCGCGCTGTCGATCCGCTCGGCGAGCACCCCGGCGAGCTTGCGCTCGCCGATCAGCAGGTCGTTGGGCCACTTGAGCCGTACGTCGACCTCGGCGACCTTCCGCACGGCCGACGCGACCGCCAGGCCGACGAGCAGGGGCAGCCACCCCTGCTCGGACATGGGCGGGTCGGGACGCAGGAGGATCGAGAACGTCAGGCCGGAACGTGGCGGGGCGCTCCAGACGCGGCCGAGCCTGCCACGTCCGGCGAACTGGGACTCGGCGACGACGACGGCGCCCTGCCGCGCGCCGTCGCGGACGGCGTGCGCGAGGTCGGCGTTGGTCGATCCGGTCCTTTCGACCACGGAGATGCCGGACCAGAGTCCACCGGGACGGACCAGCGCGCGGGTGAGCGCCGCCTGGGAGAGCGGCGGGCGGTCGAGATCAGTGAAGGGCGAGTCGAGCACTTAGCCATCTTGCCTCCACTAACGACCCCCTGTTACCGAATTAATCCAATGACCAGGGAATACTGTTGTCGAAGTCTGGGGCGGCGGGCAAGGTCCGGCTTTCGGTCGGGGTGAGAACCCGTTCAGGCGGCGGCGAAAAGAGATGTTGACATCCTCCCCCTCGTGCACGAGGGGGGTCCCCACGGTCGCCCGCGAGGGTTCCTGCTTCATTGCCGGTCGCCCGCCAAAGAGGACTCTCCTTGAGGTCTTACACCAGCTCCACAGGCGTTTCAGCTCTCCGCCAGCCCGGCGGCGAGCACGTTCTTCGCAGCGTTCACATCACGGTCGTGGACCGCGCCGCAGGCACATGTCCACTCCCGGACGTTCAGCGGCATCTTCTCCTGCAGCGTTCCGCAGGCCGAGCACAGCTTGCTCGACGGGAACCAGCGGTCCACGGCCACCACGGTGCGCCCGTACCACTGGGCCTTGTACTCCAGCATGGAGCGCATCTCCCGCCAGGAGGCGTCCGAGATTGCCCGTGCCAGACTCCGATTCTTTACCATGTTACGGACGGTCAGGTCTTCCACGGCGATCACTTGGTTCTCGCGAACAAGCCGTGTGGTGACCTTATGCAGATGATCGCGGCGGCGATCGGCGATGCGGGCGTGAACGCGGGCGACCGCGAGTTTGGCCTTCTGCCGGTTCGCCGAACCCTTCTCTTTGCGGGCGAGGTCGCGCTGAGTCTTGGCCAGCTTGCGCCGGTCGCGGCGTTCATGACGCGGGTTGACGATCTTCTCTCCGGTGGAGAGCGTGGCCAGCGCGGTGATGCCCACGTCCACGCCCACGTTCCGCGTCACGGGCGGGAGAGGGTTGATCTTCTCCTCCACCAGCATGGAGGCGAACCAGCGGCCCGCCGCGTCCTTCGACACGGTGACCGTGGACGGCTCCGCCCCCTCGGGCAGCGGGCGCGACCACACGATCGCAAGCGGCTGATCCATCTTCGCCAGCGTCAACCGGCCGTCGCGCCAGCGGAATGCCGACCGGGTGTACTCAGCGCTCAACCGCGACTTCTTGCGGGACTTGAACGTCGGGTACTTCGCACGCTTGGCGAAGAAGCTCGCGAACGCCGTCTGAAGGTGCCGCAGTGCCTGCTGCAACGGGACCGACGACACCTCGGACAGGAAGTCGTAGTCGCCGCCGCGCTTCCACTCGGTCAGCTTGGCCGACGACTCCACATAGGAAACGCGACGGCCTTGCAGGGTGTAGGCGCGGGTGCGCTCTTCGAGGGCCTTGTTGTAGACCAGGCGGACGCAGCCGAACGTCCGGGCAAGCTCTTCGGCCTGCTCGGGGGTCGGGTGGAAGCGGAACTTGTAGGCTCGCTTAACTGTCTGCGCCATTTCTTACATTCTACCGCATGATTGGCTAAGAATCGTGCGTATGTTCGATACGGCGGTTGCCTGGCGGCGAATCGCCTGCCCAGGTCCTGCTCCGCAGGGGTCCGGTTCCTCCCCGCCTAAAAGGCGGGGGTTTCCTTGGAGGTAACTGATGATGAGCAGACATATCCCCGCCCGGAACGACGCCGACGCGGAAGACGCTCCGGGCTCAGAGGTGAATCCGGGCTTCGAGGCGGTGGAGGTCGTGCGGAGGCCGGGGCCCACCACCCGGGCGCGGGTCGGGCAGATGCGGGCGGGGACGATCCATGAGCGCAGGGACGACCTGGCCACCGAGGAGCCGCTGGAGATCCGCGTCCAGGCGGGCGAGGAACGCCGCACGGTCGCGATCACCATGCGCACCCCCGGCCACGACTTCGAGCTGGCCGCCGGATTCCTGTACGGCGAGGGCGTCGCGGCACCGGCGGACATCGCCTCCATCGCCTACTGCACCGACGAGGATGTGCCGCCGGAGGCGCGCTACAACACGGTGACCGTGCGGCTGCGCGGCGGCGGGCTGCCCAACCTGCCCTCGCTCGACCGGCACTTCATGACGTCGAGCGCGTGCGGCGTCTGCGGTACCGCCAGCCTCGACGCCCTGCGCGGCCGCTGCTCTCCGCTGCCCGGCCAGGAGGACGTGCCCGTCTCCCCCGAGGTCCTGTACGGCCTTCCCGGCAGACTGAGAAGCGCCCAGGGGATCTTCGGCAAGACCGGCGGGCTGCACGCGGCCGGCCTGTTCACCGCCGGGGGTGAGACCCTCGCGGTCCGCGAGGACGTGGGGCGGCACAACGCGCTGGACAAGCTGGTCGGCTGGGCGATGATGACCGGGAGGCTGCCGCTGGGCGGGCACGTGCTCATGGTCAGCGGGCGGACCAGTTACGAGATCATGCAGAAGGCCCTCGCCGCGGGCCTGCCGGTCGTCTGCGCGGTCTCCGCGCCGTCGTCCCTCGCCGTCGACCTCGCCAGGGAGTTCGGGATGACGCTGGTCGGGTTCCTGCGCGAGGAGCGATTCAACGTCTACGCGGGGGCGCACCGCATCGGCCGCTGAGCCGCCCGCACCGCTTCTCGAACGACCCCGTCCCGGCCGCCCCGCCCGAGAGACCCCGTAGCGGCCCCTGAGCCGCCCGCTCCGGCCCCCGAACGTCCACCTCGGCACCTTTTAGTCCACTTCCATCCAGAATCACCCATATTGGATCCTGGGGAGCCGTCTCCGTCAGCCGGGGAGCCGTTTGGCCATGAAGACGACATCGCGCGGGCCGGACTCCCGGCGCTCGGTGATCTCGTACCCGAGGCGCCGGTAGAGGGCGATGTTCGACTCCATGCGGGCGTGGGTGTACAGGCGCAGGGCGTCGAGGCCCGCGGCGCGGGCCCGTTCCTCGGCGAAGGAGAGCAGGCGCCTGCCGAACCCCCGGCCGTGCAGGCCGGGAGCCACCGCCACGTTGTCCACCAGCAGCACGCCCTCTTCGGGGACCAGCACGATCAGCCCGGCGATCCCGGCGTGCCCGCCCTCTCCGGGAAGCCCGCCCGGAAGGTCCAGCACGTGCAGGCGACCGGCCGCCACGTGGGCGGCGTAGTCGTCGTCCATCGGCCGCGGGCGGACCCCGATGAGGTCCGCCCACGGCCGGTAGGCCGCCTCGACCAGGCTCTCCACGGCCGGGAGGTCCCCGGGCCCCGCCTCGCGGATCATCCGGTGTTCTGCAGGCCCGCGGCGACGCCGTTGACCGACAGGAGCAGCAGCGTGGACAGCCGCTCGCGCTCGTCCTCCGACAGCCCCTCGTCCGCGCGGAGCCTGGACAGGGCGCGCAACTGCAGGTGGGAGAGCGCGTCCACGTACGGGTCGCGGAGCTGCACCGCGCGGGACAGGACCCTGCGGTCCTCCAGCAGGCGGGTGTGGCCGGTGATCTCCAGGACCAGCCGGCGCGTGAGGTCGTACTCGGTCAGGACCTGCTCGACGAAGTCGTCCCTGGCGCCGAGCGCGAGGTAGCGGGCGGCGATGTCGCGGTCGGTCTTGGCCAGCGACATCTCCACGTTGTCCAGCAGCGAGGCGAACAGCGGCCACTCGCGGTAGGCGGCGCGCAGCTCGTCCAGGCCCGCCTCGGAGATCACCGCCTCCAGGCCGCTGCCCAGGCCGTACCAGCCCGGCAGGTTGACCCGGGTCTGGGCCCAGGCGAACACCCACGGGATGGCCCGCAGGTCGTCCAGGGACCGGGGCGCGCCGAGGCCGCGCCGGGCGGGGCGGGAGCCCAGGCGGAGCGAGCCGATCTCCTCCAGCGGGCTGACCAGGGAGAACCACTCGGGGAAGCCGGGCGCCTCGGTCAGCCGCCGGTAGGCCTTCTCCGAGGCGGAGGCGACCCGTCCGGCCACGCCGCGGAAGCGCCCCGCCGCGTCGGCCGTACGGGCCTCGATGGACGGGGTGGAGGCGAGCAGCACCGCCGAGGTGACCTGCTCCATGTGGCGGCGGGCGATGGCGTCGTGACCGTAGCGGGCGAAGATGACCTCGCCCTGCTCGGTGACCTTGAACCTGCCGCCGACCGATCCGGGGGCCTGCGCGAGCACGGCCCGGTTGGCCGGGCCGCCGCCCCGGCCCAGGGCGCCGCCCCGGCCGTGGAACAGCGTCAGCGGCACATCGTGCTCGGCCGACCATGCGGCCAGCGCCTCCTGGGCCTCGTACAGCTTCAGGGTCGCGGCGGCCGGGCCGAGCTCCTTGGCGGAGTCGGAGTAGCCGAGCATGACCTCCAGGCGCCGGTCGGCGGCGAGCCTGGCCTGCACGGCCGGGATCTCCAGCATCCCCGACAGGACCGCGGGGGCGGCGGCCAGGTCGGCGCCCGACTCGAACAGCGGGACCACGTCGAGCAGCGGCGCCCGGTCGCCCATCGCGTGAGCGGCCAGCGCGTGGACGGCGGCGATGTCGTCGGCCGAGCGGGTGAAGGAGACGACGTAGCGGGAGCAGGCGGTCACCCCGAACCGCTCCTGGATCCAGGCGATCGTGCGGATCGTGGCCAGGACCTCCTCGGTCCGCTCAGAGGTGCGCCCGGCGGCGATCTCCTCCAGCGCGGCGGCGTGGACCTGCGAGTGCTGGCGGACCTCCAGCTCGGCCAGGTGGAAGCCGAACGTCTCCACCTGCCAGATGAGGTGCTGCAGCTCCCCGTACGCCTGCCGGTTCGCCCCGGCCTCGACCAGCGAGTCCTGGGCCGTCCGCAGGTCGGCCAGGAGCTGCTCCGGCGAGCGGTAGGCCAGGTCGAGGCCGCGCTGGCGGGTGGCCGCGATGCGGGCGGCGACGAACATCAGCCACTGCCGGTGCGGCTCCCTCGGGGAGCGGGTGGCCATCTCCGAGACCACGTCGGGGTGGTCGTTCACCGCGCTCGACAGCGCGGCCCGCAGCCCGGCGGAGGCGGGGGTGTAGTCGGCGGTGAGGGTGAGGGAGCGGCCGATCCTGAGCGTGGCGTTCTCCAGGGCGATCAGCACGTGCTCGGCCTGGATGAGCACGGCGTCCCTGGTCACCTTGGAGGTGACGTTCGGGTTGCCGTCGCGGTCGCCGCCGATCCAGCTGCCGTATCTGATGAAGGCGCGGGCCCGGGGCTTGCCGGTGCCGGCCCCTCCGCCGAGCGCGGCGTCCAGGGCGCGGTAGACCTGCGGGACCACCCGGAAGAGGGTCTCGTCGAAGGCCGCCATCGCGGTGCGCACCTCGTCCAGCGGGTCGAGCTTGGTGGACCTGAGCTGGGCGGTCCGCCACAGCAGGTCGATCTCCTCCAGCAGCCGCCGCCGGGTCTCCGCCCGCTCCGCCGCGCCCCTGTCGGAGCTGTTGTACGCGGCGAGCTGGCCGCTGATGCGCTGGATCGCGGTGACCACGGCGCGCCTGCGGGCCTCGGTGGGGTGCGCGGTCAGCACCGGGTGCAGGCGCAGTCCCTCGACCAGGTCGGCGACCTTCCCGTCGCCGAGTTCCTGGACGGCCTGGGCCAGGGACTCGGGCAGCGGCTCCTCGCCGGTGTCGCGGACCCGGAGGATGCGGATCCTGAAGTGTTCCTCGGCCAGGTTCGCCAGGTGGAAGTAGCAGGTGAACGCGCGGGCGATCTGCACCGCGCGGTCGATCGGCCACTCGGCCACCATCGCGGTGATCTCGTCGACCGACACCTGCTTTCTGCGGGCCCCGATGACGGCCTTGCGCAGCCGTTCGACATCGGCGAGCAGGTCATCGCCGCCATGCTCGGCGATGACCTGCCCCAGGAGCTCACCGAGCAGTCGCACGTCCGCGCGCAGCTCGTCGGGCATCTCGGTGACAGCGGAGGAACGCTCTGCCTGATGGGACACGGTGGCGGGCATGCCCGCCAGCGTACCCAGTCCGTTTTGTCGAACGGAGACCGGTCTCACCCATTGGACTAGACCATTCGGGGGACCGTTCGCGGGCCGTTCCCGCGGTCTCCGGCGGGCCGTCCCGACGGCCCACCGGGTGATCGTCAGGTGGCCGCGGAGGTCGCCTCCAGGAGGGCCGGATATCTGGAGAAGGCGATCTTCCCCGCGGTCCTGCGGCCGCCCCAGGAGACCAGCAGCCCGTACGGCACCGCCAGCACGCTGACCCAGGTGAGGCCGAACAGGACCGGCAGGACGATCGGCAGCGCGAGCAGGCCGGTGCCGATCAGCGCGGCGAACGACCCCGCGAAGGCGATACCGCCCTGCCCGGGGGCCGCGCCGGTGAAGGCGTTCAGGCGCTCGGGCACGGTGTACGGCATCAGCACGCTGGTCAGCGCGCCCACGCCGAGCCCGGTCCCGAGGACGCCCCAGGCGGTGAGCGTGGCCGGGACCGCCCAGGTGACGTTCCCGGCCGGCAGCGCCGCGACCGTGGCGAGCACGAGCAGCAGCGGGACCGCGATCGTCGCCACGGCCAGGTGCCGCCCGGCGATGTCGGTGCGCCAGTCGCGGTCGGTGCCGTAGGCGACGGCGTTCGTCCACAGGGAGCGGCCGTCGATGCCGAAGGCGTTGCACCCCTGGATGCTGATCATCAGCGCGCCGATGCAGGCGGGGAGGATCGCCAGGAAGCTCCCGGCCGCGCCGTCGCTCTCCCCGTACATCGAGAAGGCCATGATGCCGGTGACCGCGACGGCGGCGAACCAGCCGACCCTGCCCCGCGGGTCGCGGCGGGCGTACTTGAGCTCCTTGCCCGCGACCGCGGCGAGCGGGCCGTCGGGCAGGATCCTGGCCAGCAGGCCCTGGGAGTTGCGCACCGACGCGCCCTGGGTGGAGGCGTCGGAGGAGACCAGGGCGCGGCGCAGCGCGGCGATCCACAGCCACCCGGCCCCGGCGACCAGGACGGCGAGCAGGGCCGACCCCGCGACCGCCGGGAGACCCCCGTCGGCGATGGAGCGGGCCGCGACGCCGGAGGGGGTCCAGCTCAGCACCGAGGCGACGTCGTGCAGCACGGCCCTGGGGTCGGCCGACAGGCCGCCGTTGAGCAGCAGGTTGGGCAGCTGGGCCGCCAGGATGAAGAAGATCACCGAGACGGCCAGCACGTCGCGGCCCCTGCGGGTGCGCAGGATCCCCGACAGCGACGTGGTGACCAGCCGGGAGAGCACGACGCAGAGCGCGAAGTGGAGCAGCACCGCGACCAGGCCCAGGATCACCCCGCCGATCCCGGTGGCCAGGCCGACGACGGCCCCGGCCATCACGGCCAGCGAGGCGAGCGGCCACACGCCGGTGACCGAGGCGGCGAACATGCCGGTGGCCAGCCGGCCGGTACCCAGCGGGAACAGCGCCAGGCGCGACGGGTCGAGCGTGTCGTCCAGCCCGAACGCCAGCAGCGGCACGACCGCCCAGCCCACCAGGAAGACGGTGAACACCACAGTCGCGACCTCCAGGGCGACGTCGGCGGGCGCGAGGCGCAGCGTGGCCGTCAGCAGGAAACCGAGGGCGCCGAAGAGGAAGGCGGCGATCGCCGTGAAGACGAACCCCAGCAGGCGCTCGGTGCTGCCGCTCAGGTTCCCGGCGACGAGCCGCAGTTTGAGCCGTACGAACACCATGGGTCCCACCCGCACGGCACCCGCGCCCGCCGCGCCGGTGTCTCCCCGCACGCCCGCTCTCACCCCGTCATCCCTTCCGTCCCCCTGCCGCCCGGTCCCTTCCGGCGCGCTCACGAGGGGGTCGCGCCCAGCCACGACAGGCCCTCCCGTCCCCTCGGGCCGTCGTCGCCGCCCCGGGCGCCGACCAGGCCGAGAAAGGCCTCGTTGAGGCCTCGGCCCGCCCTGACCTCGTCCAGCGGCCCCTGGGCGACGATCCGCCCGCGGTCCATCACCGAGACCCAGTCGCACAGCCGCTCGACGAGCTCCATGACGTGACTGGAGAAGACCACCGTCGACCCGGAGGCGGTGTAGCGCCTGAGCACCTCGACGAGCGTGTTGGCGCTGACCGGGTCGACGCCCTCGAACGGCTCGTCGAGGAAGAGCACCGCGGGGTTGTGCAGCAGCGCGGCGGCCAGGCCGATCTTCTTGCGCATGCCGGTGGAGTAGTCGACGACGAGCTTGTCGGCCGACTCGGTCAGGTCCATGACCTTCAGCAGCTCCTCCGCCCGCCGCCCCACCTCGTCCCTCGGGATGCCGCGGAGCTGGCCGTTGTAGGAGAGCAGTTCCCTGCCCGACAGCCGCTCGAACAGGCGCAGCCCCTCGGGGAGCACGCCGATGCGGCCCTTGACCGCGACCTGGTCGCGCCAGACGTCGGCGCCCCCGACGTGGACCGAGCCGTCGTCGGGGCGCAGGAGGCCGGTGACCATGCTGAGCGTGGTGGTCTTCCCGGCGCCGTTGGGGCCGACCAGCCCGGCGAAGCTGCCCTGCGGCACCACCAGGTCGACACCTCCCACGGCCACCTGCTGCCCGAACCTCTTGAGCAGCCCCCGCGTCCTTACCGCCTCCGTGACGTCCGGCATGGCGCCTCCCCTTCCGCGGCCCGCGCGATCGGCCGCCTCGCACGGGAAACGAACGATCGCCCCCGATAGTTCGCGATGTGAGACGACGGTTACCCTGCTGGGATGAGCGAGTCCCTGAGCGCCGAACCACTGGATTCCGGACCCGACATCCACACCACGGCCGGGAAGCTGGCCGACCTGGAGCGCCGCCTGGGCGAGGCGGCCCACGCGGGTTCGGCGCGCGCCGTCGAGAAGCAGCACGCCGCGGGGAAGATGACCGCCGGGGAGCGGGTGCTCGCCCTCCTCGACGAGGGCAGCTTCGTGGAGTTCGACAAGCTCGCCAGGCACCGGTCCACGAGCTTCGGCCTGGAGCGCGAGCGACCGTACGGCGACGGGGTCGTGACCGGGTACGGCACGGTCGACGGCCGCCCGGTGGCGGTGTTCGCCCAGGACTTCACCGTCTTCGGCGGCTCCCTGGGCGAGGTCTTCGGCGAGAAGATCGTCAAGGTCATGGACCACGCGCTGAAGACCGGCTGCCCGGTGATCGGGATCAACGACTCCGGAGGGGCGCGCATCCAGGAGGGCGTCGTCTCGCTGGGCCTGTACGCCGAGATCTTCAAGCGGAACGTCCACGCCTCCGGGGTGATCCCGCAGATCTCGCTGGTCATGGGCCCCTGCGCGGGTGGCGCCGTCTACTCGCCCGCGCTCACCGACTTCGTGCTGATGGTGTCGGAGAAGTCGCACATGTTCATCACCGGCCCCGACGTGATCAGGACGGTCACCGGCGAGGAGGTGACGTTCGAGGAGCTCGGCGGGGCGCACACGCACAGCTCCCGCTCGGGCGTGGCCCACTACGAGGCGTCCGACGAGGCCGACTGCCTGGAGTTCGCCAGGGCGCTGCTGTCCTACCTGCCGTCCAACAACATGGACGAGGCCCCGGCGTTCGACGCCGATCCGCCGCTGGAGACCACCGACGAGGACCGCGAGCTCGACACGCTGATCCCCGACTCGGCGAACCAGCCCTACGACATGCACACGGTTCTCGAACACGTCCTGGACGACGGCGAATTCCTGGAGGTGCACGCGCAATTCGCGCCCAACATCCTCGTGGGTTTCGGCCGGGTCGAGGGGCGCTCGGTGGGGATCGTCGCCAACCAGCCGATGAGTTTCGCCGGCACGCTGGACATCGCGGCCTCGGAGAAAGCCGCGAGATTCGTCCGTACATGCGACGCCTTTAACATTCCCGTCCTGACATTCGTCGACGTCCCGGGATTCCTGCCGGGCACCGACCAGGAATGGAACGGGATCATCCGGCGCGGCGCCAAGCTGCTCTACGCCTACGCGGAGGCGACCGTGCCCCTGGTCACGGTCATCACCCGCAAGGCGTACGGCGGGGCGTACGACGTCATGGGGTCCAAGCACCTGGGCGCCGACGTCAACCTGGCCTGGCCGACCGCGCAGATCGCGGTGATGGGCGCGCAGGGCGCGGTCAACATCCTCTACCGGCGCGAGCTCGCCGCGGCCGAGGACCCGGACGCCCAGCGGGCCAGGTTCGTCACCGAGTACGAGGACACGCTCGCCAACCCGTATCTCGCGGCCGAACGTGGGTATGTGGACGCCGTGATCCGCCCTTCCGACACCCGGGTCCAGATCGTCAAGGCGCTGCGGACCCTGCGCAACAAGCGCGCGACCCTGCCCCCGAAGAAGCACGGGAACATCCCGCTATGAGACATTTGAAGATCATTAAAGGAGATGCGACACCCGAGGAGATCGCCGCGGTGGTGATCGCCATCTCGACGCGTGCCGCACCGGCGAGTCCGGCGTCGAAAGCCTCGCAGACATCGAAATCCTGGAGCAATCACTCACATCGCATGCGAAAAGCACTTCCTGTCGGGCAAGGCGCATGGCGATCGAGCGCACTGCCGAGATAGATCCCGGGAACAGGGTGTCAAGTTGCGCGAGAGTTGGGACCATCTAAGAAATGGGCGCATATAGTCAGCCGATCAGCTAGTTCCGAGGCCTGGAGGACGACATGACCATCCTGGACCTCACGTCACGTCCCATCGCCGCGAAGTACGCCGTCCTGGTCGACGTCGGTTATCTGTACGCGGCGGCCGGGGAGGTGCTCCTGAGTGCCAAGGAGCGCAAGGAATACCGGGTGGCGGCGGACGAGCTGATCCAGGCGTTGCAGAAGCACGCGGAGGAGCGCATCCACGGCGAGCTGCTCCGGATCTACTGGTACGACGCCGCCCGCGACCGGGTGCCGACCGTGGACCAGCGGGTCATCGCCCAGCTGCCCTGGGTCAAGGTGCGCCTGGGCAACCTGAACGCGCGGGGCCAGCAGAAGGGCGTGGACGCGCAGATCAGGAGCGACCTGGAGGCGCTGGCCAGGCACCACGCGGTGAGCGACACGATACTGCTGGCCGGGGACGAGGACATGGTCCCCGCCGTCGAGGCCGCCCAGGCCTACGGGGTGCGGATCCACCTGTGGGGCGTGGAGCCCCCCTACGGCACCAACCAGGCCGAGCGCCTGGTCTGGGAGTCCGACACCGTCGAGATCATCAGCGCCGACTTCCTGCGGTCCTTCTTCAGCCGCGCCCCCGCGCCGGTGCCGGTGCCGGTCCCCCCGGTCGCCCCCTCCCCCGCCCAGGTCTTCGCCGGGCGCACCACCGCCGCCAAGCCCAAGGCCCCGGTGGGACAGGTCACCAAGCTGGGCCCGAGCCGCCCGCGCGTCGAGGAGGTCGGCGAGCACGTGGCCCAGAAGTGGATCCTCACCCGCGGCCGCGACAACATCCGCGACCTGCTGCCAGGGCCGATCCTGCCCACGGTGATCGACACCGAGCTGCTCATCGAGGCGGAGAAGGAGCTGGGCCACTCCCTGCGCCCCTACCCCGAGGCACGCGTCTGGCTCCGCGACGGATTCTGGGCACGCGTCTACCGGGAGTTCGAGATCGGGGTCGGCGTCTCCTCCAAGTGAGGCCTTCCACCGGGGGCGACGCCGACCCGCGCGGGACGCCCGCCGGGTACCGGAGTCCCGGCCGTCACGCCCGTGTCCGCCTCCCCGCCGGTCCGGCTCTCGGGCAGGCCGGCCCCCCATGACGGCCACCACGGCCACGTCCGATTCCCGCCAGCCGTACCCCGCGCGCCGCGGGTAACGTCGTCGGCGTGTCCGTGAAAGAGCTCGACTTCGACTCCTGTTATCGCGCGGTGGCCGCGAGGGACGCCCGGTTCGACGGGCGGTTCTACACGGCGGTCACCTCCACCCGCATCTACTGCCGGCCGATCTGCCCGGCACGCACCCCCTCCACCCGCAACGTGCGGTTCTACCGCCACGCGGCCTCCGCCGAGGCGGCCGGGTTCCGGCCGTGCAAGCGCTGCCGGCCGGAGCTGAGCCCCGGCGATCCCGGCTGGGACCACCGGGGCGACCTGGTCGGCCGGGCGCTCCGGCTGATCGACGAGGGCGTGGCGGACGACGGCGGGATGACCCGGCTGGCCGGACGGCTGCACATCACCGGACGGCACCTGCACCGGCTGTTCACCGCGGAGATCGGCGTGGGCCCGCTGGCCGTGGCCAGGACCAAGCGCCTGCTGCTGGCCAAGCAGCTGCTCACCGAGACCGGGCTGCCGATCGTCGACGTGGCGTTCGCGTCGGGCTTCGGCAGCGTCCGGCAGTTCAACGCGACTATGAAGGACACCTACGGCTTCACCCCCGGCGAGCTGCGGGCGACGACGGGGGGCAGGTCCGGGATGTGCGGCGACGCCCTGACCCTGCGGCTGCACCGCAGGGAGCCGTACGACGCCGCGACCCTGATGCGGTTCCTCGGGGCGAGGGCGATCCCCGGCCTGGAGCGCGCGGACGACACGTCCTACAGCCGGGCCGTCCCCGGCGGCACGATCACCCTCACCCCCGGGCCCGGCCACGTACGGCTGGACGTGAGCGTCGACGACACCCGCCGCCTGGCCAGGATCGTGGCCCGCTGCCGCCGCCTCCTCGACCTCGACGCGGACCCCGAGGCCATCTCCTCCGCCCTCGGCGCGACCTCGCTGGGACCGCTCGTCGCCGCCCGCCCAGGACTGCGCGTGCCCGGCGCCTGGGACGGGTTCGAGGTGGCCGTCCGCGCCGTGATCGGCCAGCAGATCTCCGTCGCGGGCGCCCGTACCATCCTCGGCCGCGTCGCGGCCCGGGCCGGGCGCCCCACCGGCGGGCAGGGGCTGACCCACCTGTTCCCGTCCGCGGAGGAGCTCGCCGAGGCCGACCTCGGCGGGCTGGGCCTGACCGGGCGGCGGGTGGCGACGCTGAAGGCGCTCGCCACGAGGGTGGCGGGCGGCGAGATCGACCTGGACGGCGCGCAGGAGCCCGCGGAGGCGGTCGCCGGGCTGCTGGAGGTTCCCGGGATCGGGCCGTGGACCTCCGGCTACATCGCGCTGCGGGCGCTGCGCGACCCGGACGCCTGGCCGGGCGGAGACCTCGGCCTGCGGCGGGCCATGGCCTGCCTGGGCATCCCCGAAGATCACATCGAGCGGTGGCGCCCCTGGCGGGCGTACGCCGCGCTGCACCTTTGGAGCTCGGAATGATAGAGGCACAGGTTCTCGACACCCCGGTCGGCCCGCTGGCCATGCTCGCCCGCGAGGGCGTGCTGCTGGCGGCGGGCTTCACCACCACGGGGCCGGACGAGATGTTCGCCCGGCTCTCCCCGGAGCTGCGCGCCGAGGGGCTGACCCTCACCGACGATCTGGGCCTGCCCGCGCGGGCGGTACGCGACTACCTGGACGGCGACCTGACCGCCCTCGACGCGGTGCCGGTGGAACAGCCGGGCACGCCCGTCCGGCAGCGGCTGCTCACCGCCCTGCGCCAGGTGCCCGCGGGCGTCACGATCAGCTACGCCGAGCTCGCCGAGCGGGCGGGGCTGCCCAGGACCGCGGCCAGGGCCGCCGGGAGCGCGTGCGCGCGGAACCTGATCGCGCCGTTCGTCCCCTGCCACCGCATCCTGCCGTCCACCGGCGGGTACGGCGGCTACTACTACGGCACCCCGGTCAAGCAGTGGCTGCTCACCCACGAGGGGGCACCGGCCGCCGAACGGCTCCGGATCCGGCAGGAGGGCCGCTGACCGGCCTTCCCCGCCGTGCCCCGCACCTCGCCGTGGCCGGTCACGGGCACGTGACCGGCCCGGACGGCTAGCCGGTCTTCCTGACCGTGCTCTGCACCTCGCCCACCGGGACGTCACGGGTGGCCCCGGCCTCGACCGGGTCGTAGACGAAGGGCGCCACGTCACCCCCGACACCCTCGACCCCGATGTCCCAGAGCGCGGTGACCTCCAGCACGTAGACGCCGCGTGGCTGGTCGATCGAGGCCCGTCGATAGATCACCCCGCAGGTGAGGTCGTCGTCGGCGGCGCCCTTCCGGTACGGCGTGCCGCCCGTTTCGCACCCGCTGTCCTTGACCTCCGCCCGTTCCTCGGTGGTGCCCGGGTCGATCTCGATCTGCCCACGGGTGGCGGTCACGGTGGCGCTCATGACCCCGGGCAGCGTCGCGGTCACGGACCTGGTGGTCTCGCCGACGTCGCCCAGCCAGACCCAGGTCGGCAGGTTGACGTAACTCTTGGCGTCCGGGTTGAGCTCGACCTTCGGCTCGGGCACGGTCAGCGCGGCGCGGGCTATGTCGACCAGCTCGGCCATGGTGATCCCGTTGGGCGGGGTGGTGCCGGGCGGCGCCCAGACGAACGCGTCCAGGGCGGTCCAGCAGGCCATGCCGTCCGGATCGGCCCCGTTGTAGGCGGGTGTCCACCAGCGGCCCTCCTGGCCGACCTTGTCCCGGAACTGCTTGAGGAACTCCTGGAACTTCTCCTCGGTGGCGTCCTTGGTGAAGCGGAACCACCATTCCCGCACCGCCTCCTGGTTCTCCAGCATCTCGGCGGCGTCGGCTCCGGGTTCGTACCAGCAGGGACGCTTGATCCGATAACCGTCGCTCCTGCCGCTGAGCCCGGTCCCGGTGATGATGATCTGGGAGTTCTGCAGACGGACTCCGGCGGTCGGTCCGTCCTGAAAACCCTCGCCACTGGGTGGCCCGGGATCGAGCAGCAGCAACCCCGCGATGACGATATTCGCGATCATCGAAGACATCCCTTCGCGCGTTCGCTGGGAAGTACGGCGTGACGAAACACCTTGATGCGCCAGATCCCGTCGTCGCCGCGCCGCATGCCCGCGGCCTGGAAGAAGGGCTCGCGCATCCATTTGGACTGGCGGGGCGCCTTTCTGCCGGTCGCCGCGTCGACCAGACGCAGCCCGCTCTGGTCGACGCACACGTCCAGCTGGGCACCGCGCCCGACGACCGAGCTGACGTTCGGCGCGTAGAGCCGCGCGGTCCCGCGTACCGAGCGGCGCTCGTCGAGGAACTCCTGCACCCAGGAGAGTGAGCCCTTGCCCGCCTCGCCCTCCAGCGTGTCAAGGTAGGCGGTGTCCTTACCCCCGCTCACGACGGCCTTGAGGGATCCCGCGTAGAAGTCGCGGAAAACCTCGATCATCGCGGTCGTGTCCGCGTTCGGCGCGGCGGGCCACTCGACCAGAACCTTGACCCCCGAGGCGACCCGGACCGTCTCCGTCCGCGGAGCCGGCGCCGCCTGCCGCGACGTGCCCGGTGAGGCCTCCTCCGCGGGGAGGTCGGCGGGGACGAACGGCTGAGCCTCCGGTGAGGCGCAGCCCGTCAGCATGACCAGGGCCAGGGCGATCATGGCACGCACACCGACGACGCTAGAAGCGCCCGCCTTGCCGGACCACCGGTATGAACGATTCGGCATGGTTCCTCGCGCATTCTCCGGGCGTGATGGGTTCACCTGGGCCGTCACGCCGTCGGGGCCGAGCGCATCCGCCACGAGGGCAGCAGCTCGTCGATGAGGGCCTCGGTCTCGGGGGCCATCCCGCCGCCGTAGGGGTGGGAGGCGGCCCGCCGGTGCAGGGCCTCGACCACGGCGCGCAGGCGGACGGGGTCGGCGGTGAGATGGGTGGCCCGCAGCAGGTCGCGCCAGAGCCCCTCGTCGTCGGCGGCCAGCAGCAGCCCGGCGCGCACCGCCGCCACGGCCTGGTCGGTCTCGCCGCGGGCCAGCCGCACCTCGCAGAGCCGGTGCGCGGCGTCCGCGACGCCCGCGGTCACGTTGTACTCCAGGTCGTCGGCGGCCAGCCAGGCGTAGCGGCCACGCGGGCGGCCGTTCAGCAGCGGGCCCCGTACCAGGCTCAGTGCCCGCTCGAGGAGCGCGGGGCGCCCGGCGGGGTTGGCGTGCGACTGGCGGACGAGGTCGCGGAAGAGCATCCAGTCGGTGCGCACCTCGGGACCGAACCGGAGCCGCCCGGACTCGTCGGCGTAGAGGTTGGGCCGCCCCTGGCTGTCGGTGCCCAGCCAGGCGACGACCCTGGCGATCGTGGCGTCCCTGACCACCGGCTGCACGCCCCTCGGCCAGAGGATGCCGCCGAGCACCACGGGGTGGACGCCGCCGGGGTGCGTCGCCAGGTAGACGGCCATCTCGACGGCGATCACGGCCCGCCCCTCCTCCATGGGCGGGGGGCCGACGACCTCCGCGGGGCCGAGGACGCGCACCTCGACCGAGGGCGTGTGCGTGACCGGCTCCGGCTCGTCGGGAAGCGGCTCTCCCTCCAGCCGCTCGGTCGCCAGGAACAGGTCGACCAGCGCCCGGTACTGGCGGCGGGGCAGCAGCTGCGCGGCCACGTCGAAGCCGAGCGCGTCGATCTCGGCGCGGCCCTCCTCGGTGATCGTCCAGTTCCAGGTGGCGTGCGGCACGTCGCCCGCGATGACGTACCCGGCGGCCGTCCTGACGCCCTTCCTGGCGAGCAGCGCCAGCCGGCGGCCCTCCTCGGGGGTGGGGGCGATCGCGGACAGCAGGTAGTGCGGGGTGCAGACCGGGTCGGCGGCGCGCCCGTGGATCCGGCCGGTGAGCACCTCACCGCCATGAGTGCGCCCCCCGGCCCCGGCCTCCAGCTCGGGCAGGATCTCCGCCAGGCCGCCCACGTACCTGATCCGGTCGGAGGCGATCGCGGTCAGCTCCTCGCCGAAGCCGACCAGAGTGACGCGCATCCGGTCCGACCAGCGGTTGGTGGCCAGCTCCACGGCGAGCGCGGCCAGGGCGGCGGTGGTCTGCGGGCCGTTGATACTGATCGTCCCGTGGGCGGCCTCCAGGTCGACGAGCACCCGGCCCTCGCCGTTGGAGCCGAGCGAGACCAGCCCCGGGTACGGGGCGGGCGCGTCGGCGAGCGCCCGCTCGTCGAGCATCCGGCCCTCGTGCGCGGGAAGCCGCCAGACCTGGCCGCCGTCGTGGGCGGTCCAGGGGGCGGGGGCGTCGGGGTCGGGCGGGTGGATCCACAGGTCGAGGGTCTGCGGCGACAGGTGGGCGGCGTAGATCGTGGGCGGGACGCGGTTCTGGGCGGCGAGGGACCTGCCGAGGAGCCGGAGCCCGACGTCGAGCATCCGGCTGCCGGGGGCGTCGGCACCGAGCCTGAGCGCGAGCTCGGCCTGGGCGGCGTCGTCCCTGGGCCGGGTGATCCGGTGCCCGAACGCCCGGTGCCAGAGCTGCTGCCTGCGCCTGCGTCCGAGCGCCGCCAGCAGCCCGGCCGCCGCGAGCGAGGCCCCCGCCAGGTAGTCGAGCATCCCCAGCCCGGTGTCCTGCCCGCTGCCGGCGCTGTCAGTGCCGTCAGTGCCGTCGGCGGGTGCCGCCACCGCCGGGTCTCGCCGTTCCACCTGTCCGGGGTCCTGCCGCCCGCTGTCGGGCACGGTGTGCGACGGGCGCTCGGCCGCGTCGTGGCGCGCCTGTCCAGGACCGGTCTCCCGCGTCCCGTCGGCACCGATCCTTTCGCCGGCCCTTTCGCCGCTCCTGTCACCGGCCCTGTCGCGGGGGTCGGCGACCTCGGGCGCGGGCTCCGCCGGAAGGTCGGCGCGGCCGGGGGTGAAGGTCTGGGTACGGCCGTCCAGCTCCACCGGCTTGTCCCGGTGGTCCTTGAGGGTGTCGTCGCGCGGCTGGGAGGCCGGGACGAGGTGGATGTTGCGCGCGTCGTCCGGCATGTCCAGAACCCAGCCGGGCCTGATCAGGTCGGCCATGTGGAGGCGGCTGCCGTCGGGCTGTTCCTTGTGCTGGTTGAGCCGGTAGATCTCCGGGTAGCGGCGCCCGTCGCCGAGGCACTTCTCGGCGATCTCCCACAGGCTCTCGTGGTGACGCCCGTGCGGCGGTTGCACCACGTAGACCTTCTTGGCCTTCTGCACCGGCTCCAGCTCGGCCCGCTCGTCGGCGGCCGGGCCGGACGTCGTGGAGAGCCCGGTGGAGACGATGCCGGGAGCGGCGGGCGGCAGGCTGGTCAGCTTCGCGATCGGCAGGGCCACCGCCGAGACGGTGAACAGCAGCATGGCCGCCGAGACCAGCCGGTTGGCGAACATCTGCGTGCCGCCGGAGAGCGGAACCCGGGCCGGCATGCCGACCCGGCGCAGCCCGGCGTAGATCTCGACCAGCACGCAGACGACCAGCTGCAGCCACGCGAGCCAGACCAGCAGCACGAGGATCGCGATGATCGTGCTCGTGCCCACCTGGCTGGTCAGCAGGTCGAGGTTGAGCAGCTCGGGCGGGAGCGGCGGCCCGGCCAGCCGGAACAGCGCGTAGGGGACCCCCGCGATGAGCGCGACCAGGACGGCCAGCGCGCCGAGACCCGCCAGCAGGTCTCCCGGTGTGCGCCTGGCCTTGATGCGCGCGGGCTGTCGCGTGGGCATTCGTCTCCCTCCCCGTCCAGATTCGTCGTCGGTCAACCGGTGGGCCAGCGATTCACGGCAATTGGTCTTCCCCGATGTCCGGCCCGGCCGTGGCCTCGGCCTCCATGTCCGAGCCGGGGAAGCCGAAGGCGGCCAGGAAGAACGCCTTCCAGGTGACGGAGACGTTCACGATGACCTCGGCCTGGTCGCCGCCGAGCGTGCACTCCGTGAGCCGTACGTCGCCTCCGCCGTGGGCGGAGACGATCTCCTCGGCCTTCCCGCAGGTCTCCCCCTCCCCCAGCAGCCGGGCCTCGCCGGTGGCGCGCAGGTGCTCGACGTCGATCTGGTCGGCGGCGGCCCTGGCGGCCTGCTCGGCGACGTCGGCCGCGCGCAGCCGGGCGTTGATCGCGGCCCCTCCGTCGACGAGCAGCCCGGCCAGCAGGAACACCACCACCGAGAAGATCACCGTGAAGATCGACATCGACCCCCGCTCGCCGAGCCCGCCCGGCCGCGCGCGGCGCCCCTTCCCACCGGCCGGACGCACCGGATGCCCGGCCGTCCGGCACGCCACCGACGAGCGCGGGAGCCTCCGTCGCGCCGCCGGGCGCGGGAGTCCTCGCCACCCCGCCGGGCGCGGGGGCCTCCGGCGCGCCGCCGGGCACACGGGTCCGCTCCGCGCGGCGGCCGGGCGGGCGGGGCTCCGGCGCGCCCTGACGGCCGGGGGCGGCGGGTCCACGGGGTTCACTCCTCGACCCTCCGGAACTGCTCCAGCGGGACCACCGAGTCGCCCTTCATCTCCTTGGCCGCGCCGAAGCCCAGGAACTCCAGGTCCAGGGAGCAGGTCACCTCGGCGTGGACCTGGCCGCCCTCCTCCCAGTCCCCGGACAGGCTGACCTCCGGCTCGCACTCGCCCGACAGGGCGCCGCGGGCCGCCTCGTCCGCGGCGGCCTCGGCGTCGGACAGGGTGCGCTCGACGGAGGCGGCCCTGGCGGCGTCCCTGGCGGCGCCGTTGACCTCGCCCTGGGCCTCCACCACCCTTCCCGCGCCCACCAGGAACAGCAGGAACAGCAGGAAGACCGGGGCGAGCAGCACCGTCTCGGTGCTGAGCGACCCGCGGTCGCCGCCGGTCTTGGAGATCAAGGGGATCACTCGCACCCTTCGCTCCCGTCGTCTGGCCGGAAGCACTCGATGGGACCGCCGAAGCGCGCGGTGACGGTGAACGTGGTGGACGGCAACAACGGGACGACCTGGACCGCCGAGGCGGTCACCTCGACGCCCCGCCGGTCGCCCTCCTCCCAGGCCGTGACCGTGGCGCCCTCGAGGAGTTTCGGGCCGACGGCCCGGATCAGCTCCTGGGCGCGGGACTCGGCGTCCTGCTGCCAGGACTCGGTGTCGACCCGGGCGAGCCGCGCCCCCTCCCTGGCCGCGGCGTCGGCGATCTGGCGTCCGTGGAACCACAGGGCGGTCTGCACGATGAGCAGGATGACGACCAGCAGCACCGGCATGATGATCGCCAGCTCGACGACCGTGGCGCCGCGCTCGCCGCCACGGTCTCCGGCGCCGGAGCGCCCGCCGCGTCCACCGCGTCCACCGCGCTGCGGCCTTCCCGCCCGGTCGCGCCCGCCGTCCCTCTCCCGGTTCTCCCGGTTCTCCCGGTCGCGGTACCGCGAGCGATCACGGGTCGCCAAGTTCGCCGCCCCCGCCCCCGCCGCCTCCGCCGCCCCCGCCGAACTGGTTGGAGATCTCGGCCTGCTTCCCCTCGACGAGGGTCTTGATGAGGGTGGCGAGTCCGAGCGCCACCCCGGCGATGATGGCCGTGATGATGACCCATTCGACGGCGGAGGCCCCCCGGGTGGGGGCGCTGCGCGCCTTCTCTATCCGGACGCTCAGAACGGCGGCCGCGTAGACGATCCACGGATGGCTCAGCATGGTCAGGACCCCAACATCTTCATAGCGGCCGGAAAACTCAGAAAGATCACAAAGCCCGCGCAGAGCAGGAGCTGGGCGACGAGCATCGACTGGGAGCGCTCGCCCGCCTGCCCCTCGATCTCGGCGAGCTCCCGGCGCCGCATGGTCGCGGCGCGGGCGGTGAGGGAGGAGCGGACCTTGGCGCCGTCGTCGGCGACCAGGCCGAGCGCGGCGGACAGGTCGCGCAGCTCGTCGACGTTGATCTCGTCACCGAGCTGGCCGAGAGCCTGCCAGGGGGTGATGCCGACGATCCTGGCGTTGCCGAGCGCCTCACGGATGCGGGACATCGCCCAGTTGGCCCCCTCGTCGTCGGGACCCGGGCTGCCCACGGAGACCGCCATCATCAGCGCCTCCGGCACCCCCCGCCCGCCCGCCAGGTTCATCGCGACGAGATCGAGGAAGGAGCCGACGACGTGCCGGAAGTCGCGGCGCATCCGCGAGGCGTCCCGCTTGACCTGCAGGTCCGGCAGGACGAAGAAGACCCCGGCGACCGCGAGCGCCGCCCACAGCGGGACGGTGAGGGAGATCCCCCACTCCATCAGCACCAGCCAGCCGACCAGCAGCGGGAACGCCAGCAGCCCGGAGACCGCCAGCAGCACCTTGGTGGCCAGGAAGCCCTCGAACGACCTGCCGAGCAGTGCGAGGTCGGCCCTGGCCGAGCGCGCCTCCCAGCCCCTGGCGGCGTAGAAGCGGGCCATCCGCTCGCCCAGGCCGCGCCGGAACGCGCTGACCTCCTCGTCGGGCAGGATGAGCCGGGCTCGGGGCGCGTCGGTGCCCTCCCTGGCGGCGTCGAGGGCCAGCAGTCGTGTCACCAGCCCGGGACGGGCCGGGAACAACGCCCGCAGCAGCAGGAACAGGCCCATTCCGAGCACCGAGCCGGCGAGCAGCGCCTCAGTCATCGCGCACCTCACCTCCGGAGGGCAGGCCGAGCAGGCGGGCGGGCTTGTCGAAACGGGCCAGGCGGCGCATCCAGGCGAACCCGGCGCCGAAGAGCCCGGCGACCACCACGAGCACGGCCTGGCCGAGCGTGTTGTCGTACTCCTCGACGTAGGAGGGGTTGAACACGACGAGCATCACGGCGAAGGCGACGGCCGTACCGACCACGATCTGCACGCTGCGGCGGGTGGAGCGGCGCTCGGCCTCGACCCGGCGGCGCATGTCGAGCTCCTCGCGCGCCGACACCGCCAGCGCGCCGAGGACGTCGCGCAGGCCGGGGCCGCGCAGCTTGGAGTTGAGGATGAGGGCGGCCACGACCAGGTCCGCGGAGGGGTCGTCGAGCTCGTCGGCGAAC
Organism: Streptosporangium sp. G12; assembly: GCF_052983175.1. Taxonomy (NCBI): domain Bacteria; kingdom Bacillati; phylum Actinomycetota; class Actinomycetes; order Streptosporangiales; family Streptosporangiaceae; genus Streptosporangium; species Streptosporangium sp. G12. Next base: position 303,670 of record NZ_JBRIQO010000009.1, read on the forward strand.
AGCCTGAGCGCGTCGGGCAGCGCCATCCTGGTGTGCAGGCGGTCGACCATGGACCGCAGGTGCGGGCGGAGCGTGGGGGCCGCCGCCCGGATCGAGGACGGGATCGCCTGCTCCAGCCCGGCCGCTCCGGCGATGGTGTCGCGGAGCGACTCGGTCCAGGCGGCCAGGGCCTCCAGCCGCCGCATCGCGGTCCGCTCCTCCGCGGCGCCGCCGGACAGGCCCCGCCAGGCCATCGCGAGGAGCACGGCTCCCACCGCCATGACCGGCCACCCGGTCACCACGAGCACGATCACCCCGGCGATCGCCCCCACCGCGGTCCGGGTGGACAGCGCGCGCAGGAACTCGCGCCTGCCCGCCGTCCTGCCGGGGGTGGCCGGCCTGGCGGGCACCCCGTACAGGGAGAGGAAGAGCAGGAACAACCCGGCGCCGAGTGCGAGGCCGGAGAGCAGCACCAGCGGGTCGAACAGGCCCGGCGGAAGGGAGGTCATGCCCAGCCTCCCGGGTCGTAGCCGAAGTGGGCCAGCTCCTCCAGGCACGACAGCGGCGCGTGCGGCACCACCCGGCCGTCGGGCGCCGTCGCGAACACCTCGGAGGAGAGCACCCGGCCGTCGACTCCGGCCACCTCGCGCACGCTCGACACGAAGCGGCGCAGCCTGCCGCCCACCGCGTAGTCGTTGCGCTTCTCGATGAACACCACGAAGTCGATCGCGCCCGCGATGAGCATGTGGGTGGCCTCGATCGGCAGCCGCTCGGTGGCCTGGAGCGCGTAGGTGGCGATGCGGTTGAAGACCTCCATCGAGGAGTTGGCGTGGATGGTCGACAGCGAGCCGTCGTTGCCCTGGGTCATCGCGTTGAGCATGGTGACGATCTCGTCGCCGAGAACCTCGCCGACGATCACCCGGGACGGGTTCATGCGCAGGGAGCGGCGGACCAGCTCCGCCATGGTGATCTCGCCCTGTCCCTCGGAGTTGGGGAGCCTTTGTTCGAAGGCGACCACGTTGGGATGGAGTTCGGGAAACTGGTCGAGGCCGAGTTCGAGGGCGCGCTCGACGGTGATGAGCCGCTCGGACGGTGGAATCTCATTGGCGAGGGCGCGCAACAGCGTCGTTTTCCCGGCGTTGGTCGAACCGGAAATCATGATGTTCTTCCTCGCCGCCACCGCGGCCGAGAGAAAACGCCCCAATTCCGGGGTCAGGCTGCCGTTTCCCACGAGATCGGTGAGAAACACCTTGCCCAGCCGGGAACGGCGGATGGAGATGGACGGGCGCACCGTCACGTCCATCACGGCCGAGAGACGGGAGCCGTCGGGAAGGCGCAGATCGAGCTGGGGGTTGGCGGTGTCGAACGGCCTGCTGGACAGGCCGCTGTAGGCGGCGAGGATCTGGATCAGCTCGACCAGCTCCTCGTCGGACTCGGCCACCGGGTCGCGCATGAGCTCCTGGCCGTCGGCGTAGCCGACGAACACCCGGTCGCAGCCGTTGATGTCGATGTTCTCGACCTCGGGGTCGTCGAGCAGCGGCTGGAGGCGGCCGACGCCGAACAGGGCGGCGTGGATCCCCGCGGCCAGCGCCTCCTCCTCCTCGGCGGTCGGCGGCGTCCTGCCGACGCCGATCTCGCCGCGGGCGAACTCCTCCAGGATCTGGGCGATCAGGGCACGGGCGAACTGGCGCTCGTCCTCGCCGGTCATCGGCGGCAGGCCGCTGGCCTGGTCGAGGCGGCGCTGGTGGGCCAGCCTGTCGCCGACGTCCTGCCGGAAGCGCTTCACCAGCGTGTGGTCGATGGTCACGGTCTCGCCCCGCCCGACGGCTCGACGGGCGAGCGGGACGGCTCGGCGGGCAGGCGGGCGGCCTGCTCCCGGGCGCGATAGGCCGACTCCGCCGACTCCTGGGCGCGGAGCTGGGCGTCGAGGCGACCGCCCAGCTCCCTGGCGGTGCGGATCAGCAGGGAGCGGTCCAGCCGCCCGCCCCACTGGCCGCGCAGCAGCTCCGCGCCCTTGGGGTCGTGCGCGAGCCCGCTCACGAAGGCGACGTGCCTGCCGGTGCCCGTGACGATCCGGCGCACCTCGTCGATGGTCGTGCGGTACTGGCGGGGGTCGGCGATCACGACCACCCCCACCTGGGGCTCGCGCGGCATGATCTGCAGGCGTTCGCGCAGGTGGGCGACGTGGTCGAGGCTGGCCCTGGTGAACAGCACGACCAGCGAGGCCTCGGTGGTCAGCTCGGCGAGCTGGGGGTGCCCGCCGATGCGCCCGCAGTCGGCCAGCACGTCGGCGTCGGGCATCGTGGCCAGCGCCCGGCCGAGCGGGCCCCAGAGCCAGGTCAGCCCGGACGCCTGCTCGCCGTGGGTCAGCCCGGCCAGCACGTCCAGGCCGCCGATGATCTTCTGGGTGTGCTCGTGGATCTGGTCGGGGTGCAGGCCCCGGCGGGCCGTGGCCCCCAGGGTGAGCAGGCCCCTGGCGGGGTTGAGCACGCCGCCGTCGGCGGCGGGCAGGCGGTAGGCGAGGTCGCCGCCCGCCGGGTCGCACTCGGCGAGCAGCACCGGGCGCGGCCAGATCGCGCCGAGCGCGGTCGCCGCCGTGGTCACGCCGGGTGCGCCCTTGTCGGCGGCCAGCACGATGAGCGCCACGTCAGCGCGCTCCCGGCAGCTCGGCGAGGGCGATCTCGCCGGTGGAGGCGTACGCGACGATCTCCGGCGAGATGGTGCTGTCCACGATGATGGTGACCAGGCCGTTCGCCCCGGTCCTGCCCGGCGTGCCGATCTGGTGGACCAGGGCGCTCTGCGCCAGCACCCGGCTCTCCCGGTCGCCGCCGGCGCCCCTGCTCGGCACGTGGACGACCTGGACCCGGTCTCCGCGCTCCAGGGTGCCCGGTGTCTGGCCGGGTTTGAGCGACAGGCCGACCTGGGCCTTGCCGGGGCCGAGCTCCCTGCTGGCGGAGACCACCATGTCGCGGGTGAGGAGCGTGCCGGGGATGAGGGTGACGCGGGCGAAGTTCTCGGTGACGCGGGCGCGCTGGGACCAGGCCACGTAGCCGATGCCGGTGTCGGCGATCTGGACCTCCCTCAGCATCGCCTCGGTGAAGGGTTGTCCGGCGCCGACCTGCTGGGAGATGGCGATCGCCGAGACGCGGTCGCCGCTGCGCAGGACGAGCAGCGTGGTGGCGAGGGCACCGCCCAGGATGAGGAGGACGGCGAGGGCGGCGAGGGCTGGTTTGCGCTCGCGTGGGGGCACGGGAAGCTTGCGCGACGCCGGGCCCGACAGGGTGCCCGCCGAGGTCTGACGCTCGGCGTTGACCGGGACGCGGCCCGTTGGCTTCTCACTGGTCCTCATGGGTAGGGGGACTCCCAGAGTGATCATAAACATGGGGAACTACTGGTCGAATTTACGCCATTATGCGCACCATGCCGACGGGCTGTCGGACAAAAGCCAGGACCCATGCTCGTTTGATAGGAACACGTCTGTCAACGCCACTTCAGAAGAAAATGGCTGTTTGGCTAGATGACGGGAGACTTATCTGGGTGATAAGGACGGTAATTAACTCTCGTACCAATCACCTCATCTTTTTCACGCCTCATTCGCGTGTCCGGCTCCGGCCGTCTTCACCCGCCCCTTCGCCCGCCCCCACCTCCGGCGCACTCCGGGCGCGGACCGGAACCCGCCGCTCCCCCCGGTTCTCCGAACAGGTTTTCCACAGCCCGGCGCCGCGGGCAGGTCACCGCCCGCACGCCCTCGCATCGCCGAATGCCCACCTCGGGCGGCATAACCGGTCAACACCCCCGGACAGTTATCCACAGGTTTTGCCGTTTTCCACATACCGGTCGCGAGTCAGGACATTGCCGCGAACACTCTCTCGGGGACGGTTTTCACTCTGTACGGTGGATCCGGGGCCTGACCCGAGGAGAGCGGCGATGCGGATCATGCTCACCGTGCTCGACGAGCACGCCGACCGCGATGTCGTGGTCGAGGGCGACGAAACGACCACGGTGGCACGGCTCGCGGAGTCCCTGGCGGGCCAGGGAGGCGAGCGGCCGAGCAACGTGGTGCGGCTGACGCGCAGCAAGGCCCCGTACGGGCTGGATCGCGACTCCGCCGGGGCCGAGCCACCGACGCTCTGGATGGACGGCCGCCCCCTCGACCCGGCGGCCCCCGCGCTCGGCCTGCTCCGTGACGGCGACCTCGTCACCCTCGACCGCTCCCTCGCGGTGGCCACGCTGGCCGAGGAGCCCGGCGGGATCGTGGAGATCCGGGTGGTCGGCGGGCCCGCCGCCGGCTCTGTGCACCGCCTCAGCCTGGGTGTGCACACCATCGGTTCCGACCCCGCCTGCTCGGTGGCCGTGACCGACCCTCGGCTGCCCGCGCGGGCAGCGGTGGTCCGGCTCACCCCGGACGCCATCACCGTGGAACCCGGGGAGGGTACGACCCCCCTGCTGGACCGCGACCCCCTGGAGGGTCCGCTGCCCTGGCCCGAGCACGCCCTGCTGAGCTGCGGCGGGACCGTGCTCACCCTCAAGGCGGTGGAACCGCCCGACGCCCACCTGGACGCGCAGCCCGACGGCGGGCTGGCCTACAACCGGCCGCCCAGGTTCCGGCCGCCGGGCGGCGCGCGGCGCTTCGAGGTCCCGGCCGAGCCCAAGCGGGCCGAGACCATGCGGCTGCAGCTGCTCACCGCCTTCCTGCCCGCCGCGCTGGGGGTGGGCCTGGCCATCGCCCTCAAATCGCCGTACTTCCTGCTGTTCGCGTTCATGACGCCACTGATCATGATCGGCCAGTGGTGGAGCGACAGGCGGCACGGCCGCAAGCAGTACCGCCAGCAGCTCAAGGAGTACAAGGCGCGGCTGAAGGTCTTCGAGGCGGCCGTGGAGCGCGCCCGCGCCGACGACGAGACCGCCCGCCGCGCCGCCGCGCCCGACCCCGCCGAGGTGCTGCTCACCGTGACCGGCCCCCGGCGGCGGCTCTGGGAGCGGCGCGACCACGACCCCGACGCGCTGCGGCTGCGGGTCGGCCTCGCCGACCTCCCCGCCGACCTGGAGTTCGCCCCCGAGCGCTCCGCGCCGGTCGACGCCCCGCTGCCCGCCCCGCCCACCTGCCAGGCGGTACCGGTGGCGCTGGCCATGCGCCGCCTGGGCGTCGCCGGCCTGACCGGGCCCAGGAACACGGCGGCCGGGGTGGCGCGCTGGCTGGTCGGCCAGGCCGCCGCCCTGCACAGCCCGCGCGACCTGGCGATCGTCGTCCTGTCCGCGCACGGCGACGGCGAGGAGCGCTGGAACTGGGTCCGCTGGCTGCCGCACTGCGCCCCGCGCGGCGGCGAGGACTGCGTTGCCCTGGTCGGCGCCGACCCGGACACCGCGGCCCGCCGGGTGAGCGAGCTCGCCGCGCTGATCGACGAGCGCCTCGGCGACGACGCCGCCGCGGGCCCCGCGGCCAAGCTGGGCCGCATCCCGGCCGGCTGGGGCGACCTGGGCGGAGCCGCGGGTACGGGTGCCGAGCAGCCGTACGCCGCCCCCGTCTACGACGAGCGCCCCTACGACGTGCTGGTCGTGCTCGACGGCGCGCAGGTGCTGCGCGCCCTGCCGGGCATGCCCCAGGTGCTGCGCCAGGGCCCCAGGGCGGGCGTCTACACCCTGGCGATCGACGGCGACCAGCGGCTGCTGCCCGAGGAGTGCGCCACCGTCGCCGCCGTGGAGGCCGACGGCACGGTACGGCTGCGCGGCGGCGGCCTGGACGACCTCGGGGAGATCCTGGCCGACCAGGTGACGGCCGCCTGGTGCGACCGGCTGGCCCGCTCGATGGCGCCGATCCGCGACGTCAGCCGCGACGACGCCGGAGTCGCCCTGCCGGACTCCGCGCGGCTGCTGGACCTGCTGGAGCTGCCGTCGGTCTCCGGCGCCGCCCTGGCCAAGCGCTGGGGCCGGGCCACCGAGGCCGTGGTGGGAGCGGGCCCCGAGGGGCCGTTCTCCATCGACCTGCGCAGGGACGGGCCGCACGCGCTCATCGCGGGCACCACGGGCGCGGGCAAGTCGGAGCTGCTGCAGACCCTGATCTGCTCGCTGGCGGTGGCCAACCGGCCGGACGAGATGACGTTCGTGCTGATCGACTACAAGGGCGGCGCCGCGTTCAAGGAGTGCGTGCGGCTGCCGCACACGGTGGGCATGGTCAGCGACCTCGACGGCCACCTGACCCAGCGGGCGCTGGCCTCGCTGGCCGCGGAGATCCGCCGCCGCGAGCGCCTGCTGCTGGCCGCGGGGGCGAAGGACATCGAGGACTACCACGAGCTGCGCGACGCCCGTACGGCCCGCGCCTCCCGCGACCTGCTCGTCGCCGGAGGCGGCCCGCAGGTCAGGCCGCTACGCGGGCGCGCGGCGTCCTCGGGGTCCTCGGGGACCCTGGAGCCCCCGGCCCCGCTGCCCCGGCTGGTGCTGGTCATCGACGAGTTCGCGGCCATGGTCAGCGAGCTGCCCGACTTCATGACCGGGCTGGTCGACATCGCCAGGCGGGGACGCTCGCTCGGCATCCACCTCATCCTCGCCACCCAGCGGCCCGGCGGCGTGGTGACCGCCGACATCCAGGCCAACACCTCCCTGCGGATCGCCCTGCGGGTCACCGAGGCGTCGGAGTCGGCCGACGTCATCGGCCGCCCCGACGCCTCGTACATCCCCAAGTCCGCTCCCGGCCGGTGCTACGTGAAGTCGGGCGCGGGGGCGGCGACGGCCGTGCAGACCGCGCGGATCGGCGGCCGGAGCCCCGGCGCCTCGGGCGGCGAGATGAGGGTACGGGTGACGGAGGTCGGCTGGCAGGCCCTGGGACACCCCAGGACGGTCCACGCCGGAGCCGAGAGCGGCCACGTCACCGACCTGTCCCTGCTCGCCGACGCCATGGTCGAGGCGGCCCGCCTCGCCGGGGTCGCGGAGCAGCCGAGTCCCTGGCTCGATCCGCTTCCCGACCTCGTGACCGTCCCCGTTCTCCCGGCGCCGCCCGTCCTGCCCGGTGACGCGCCCGGCGGGCTGCCGTACCGGGCGGGGGTCGAGGAGGTGCCGCCGCTGGCCTTCGGGATCACTGACCTGCCCTGGGCGCAGGACCGGCGGGCGCTGGCGCTCGACCTCGCCCACGGGGGGCACCTGCTCGTCGCGGGCGCCTCGCGCAGCGGGCGGTCCACCGCGCTGCGCACGCTGGCGGGGGCGATCGCCGCCGGGGCCTCCCCCGACGACGTGCACGTGCACGCGATCGACTGCGGCTCGGGATCGCTGCTGCCGCTGATGGCGATGCCGCACTGCGGGGCGGTGGTGACCCGCGACCAGCTCGACCGGGTGGAGCGGCTGCTGACCCGGCTGCGCGAGGAGGTGGGGCGGCGCCAGCAGCTCCTCGCCGAGGCCGGGTACGCCTCGCTGGCCGAGCTGCGCGCCGCCACGGACGGCCCGCGGCTGCCGTGGCTGGTCCTGATGCTCGACCGGTGGGAGGGGTTCGTCGCCGCGTTCGAGGCGTACGACTACGGGCGGCTGATCGAGTCGCTGATGCAGCTGCTGCGCGAGGGGCCCGCGGTCGGGCTGCGGGCCGTGCTGACCGGCGACAGGTCCGCGCTGATCGGGCAGATCTCCACGGTCTTCGACGACCGGCTGATCCTGCGGCTGGCCGACCCCTCCGACTACGGCCTGGCCGGACTGCCCGTCAAGGACCTGCCGGCGACCCTCGCGCCGGGCCGCGCGCTGTCGACCGGCGAGCACGGCACGACCGAGAGCCAGATCGCGCTGCTGTGCGACGACCCCTCGGGGCCCGCGCAGGTCGCCGCCCTCCAGGCGCTGGCCCGCTCGGCGCCGGAGATCGCCGCCGACCCGCCGCTGCGGGTGGACGCGCTGCCGATGCGCGTCACCGCGGCGCAGGTCCTGGACCTGGTGCCCTCTTTCCGGCCCCCGTCCCCGCTGTGGGCGCTGCTCGGCGCCGGAGGCGACTCGCTGGCACCGCTCGGCGTCGACCTGCTCGCCCACGGTCCCGCCGCGGTCGTCGCGGGCCCGCCCAGGTCGGGCCGGTCCACGGCACTGCTGACCGCCACCCACTCGCTGCTCTCCCACGGCACCCCCACGGTCCTGGTGACCCCGCGGCGCAGCCCGCTGTGCACGCTGGTGGACACCCCGGGCGTGCTGGCCGTGCTGGACGCGGGCGGCGACCTGCACGAGGCCGTCGCGGGGCAGGACCGCTACGTCGTGATCGTCGACGACGCGGAGCTGATCTCCGCGGACTCCCCCCTGGGCACCGCGCTGGAGCAGGTGCTGCGGAGCGGCAGGGACGGCGAGCACGGCATGATCATCGGTGGCACCACCGGGGACCTGACCACCGCCTACCGCGGCTTCGCGGCCGAGGCGCGCAAGGGCCGCACGGGCCTGCTGCTGTCGGTCCAGAGCCCCGCCGACGGCGACCTGTTCACCGTCCGCCTGCCGCGCGGCGCGGTCGGCGGTCCCCCCGGCCGCGGCCTGCTGGTGACCCTGGGCTCGGTGGTCCCCATCCAGGCCGCCGTCGCGTGAGGGCCGCCGTCCCGTGTGCCGTGTGCGTCTGCGCTTCGCGCGCCCCGCGCCGATCTGTGCCACCAATGAGAAAATGCCCCGACCCTCAAGGGCCGGGGCATTTCGGCGGACCGTTTCCTATCGCGTGGCGGACTCGATATTGCCGCGATAGGTGTTGATGACCCGGGAGGCCTCGGCGAGTTCCTCGGACATGCGCTGGAAAGCGGCCCGGTAGTTCTGCCAGGCCTCGCCAAAACGCTGGGCACCGGGCCCCGTCCAGGCGGTGCCGACTTTCGCGGCCTCCCGGTCGAGGGCGGCCACGGTGGCCCTGACCTGGTCGGCCTGCTGGGTGAACTGGGTGGCCATCTGCTGCATTTCCGCGGGATTGCCGCCGAGCAAGTTCTGGCTCATGCCAGTCTCCTTTGGATCGGTGTCGGGGGGAGTCGCCAAACGAAATCACGATAGGCGTAAGGATCACAGAGGTATCCGGGTTATGCCGAGCGGCTATGGACGTTCCCTCGGCCGCCGAGAGGCTAAACGTTCTCCATTGTCTTGATCTTTGATAATTCAAGGAGATGCAAGCGGTACGTGAGATTGCGACCCGCTCCCGGGCGGGCAGGACCCAGCACTCCCTCACGATCAAAGGGCGCCTACACTCCGTTGAAGGCCCGCCGGTCCTCCGTCCGCACGTACTGAAGGGAACGACGTCGGTGCACAAGGTCCTGATCGCCAATCGTGGTGAGATCGCGGTGCGGATCGCCCGCGCCTGTAAGGACGCCGGGCTGGCCAGCGTCGCCGTCTACGCCGACCAGGACCTGGACGCGCTCCATGTCCGGGCCGCGGACGAGGCCCGCGCGCTCGGCGGCCGGACTCCCGCGGAGACCTACCTCGACGTCGACAAGCTGCTGGGCGTCGCCGCCGAGGCCGGGGCCGACGCCGTGCACCCCGGCTACGGCTTCCTGGCCGAGAACGCCGGCTTCGCCCAGGCCGTGATCGACGCCGGACTGACCTGGATCGGCCCGCCGCCGGCCGCGATCACCGCGCTCGGCGACAAGGTGCAGGCCCGCCACATCGCCCAGAAGGTCGGCGCGCCGCTCGTGGCCGGTACCAAGGATCCGGTCTCCGGGAGCGAGGAGGTCGTCGCCTTCGCCACCGAGCACGGCCTGCCGATCGCGATCAAGGCCGCGTACGGCGGCGGCGGGCGCGGGCTGAAGGTCGCGCGCACCCTGG